>JAJEDW010000166.1 GCA_022821265.1 Acidobacteriota bacterium | reverse complement strand
TCGCGGCCGCCGCAAGGGAATGACTCGCCGCTTCGGACGCGTTAGACTCACCCGGGGGTACGGGACATGCGCACGACCCTGTTCATTCTGACGATCATGCTTGCGCCGGCCCTTTCCGGTTCGGCGCAAGTGGAGTTCGATCCGCCCCTCGGACCGCCGGCCTATGCGGCCGGCCTCGGCCCCCGCGTGGGGATCGACGGCGGCCATGGCAACCTGCATACGGTCGACGGGACCTACGCGACGTTCGCGTCGCTCCTGCGGCGAGACGGTTTCCGGGTGGACGGCCCGGCGGAGGCCTTTTCCGTCGACAGCCTCCGGGGTCTGGACATCCTGGTGATTGCGAACGCGCTGGCAGAGGACCGCGCGAGCCCCGCGTTGACCGAAGCCGAGGTCGACGCGGTGGAGAATTGGGTGAGGGCGGGCGGTTCGCTGATCCTGGTCGCCGACCACGCCCCGTGGCCGGCCGCGATACAGCCGCTGGCCGGGCGATTCGGCGTGGAGTTCGCCAACGCGTACGCCTACGATGGCCCGCCCGATGCGCGCCAGGGAAGCCTGACGTACGGCAAGGCCGCCGGTTCGCTCCTCGAGCACGCGGTCACCGAGGGCGTCCAGGCCGTGGCCAATTTCCTGGGTTCCGCCTTCCGCGTCGATGGCCCGCACGCGCCCTTGATGCGCATGGGCCCGGACGCCGTCGCGCAGCGCGGCATGGGAGAGGCGTTCGCCGCCGATGCGGAGCCGATCGGCGGTTGGCTGCAGGGGGCTCTTCTGGAGCGCGGTAACGGCCGCGTGGCCGTGTTCGGCGAGGCGGCGATGTTAAGCGCGCAGGAGCGGGGTCCGGACCGCCGTCCGATGGGCATGAACGCTCCGGGCGCCGAGGACAACGCGCGATTCGTCCTCAACGTCGTCCGTTGGCTCGCGTCCACTCCTTGATACGACGCCGACACGGCGCCCGAAACCGACGGTTATATAAGTCATGTAAAAGACTTCATCGTTCGTCCGGGTTCACCTGCTCGATCATTGATTGTCGGACCTCGAATGCGCTAACCTTTTTCGCCCGTGTTCCGTCCAACGTCGGTACGGACACGAGGTAAAGATTCTTTCACCTATGGAAAAGAAGGAAAGCGAAGACTTCGGCCCTCACGACGTGGGTGCGATGCCGAGCACCAACAAGGAACAGATCTTCGACCTGATCCAGAGTCACCCCGAAGGCCTGGACGACGACGACATCTCCGAGCTTTCCGGCGTTCGTCCGCGCCAGCAGGTGCAGCAGCTCTGCAACCAGTTGGCGGCCGTGGACCGAATTCGGCGCGCGTCGGTGTCGAAGGCCGGCAAGCGGCGCAAGATCCACAATTTTCCCGTCGAACCTTCCGACGCACCTTTCGGAGGCGCCGAGGCGAGCTGGCGCCGTCGGCTGGCGAACCTTGCGGCCGCCACCGGATTGCCCGAGGAGGTCCTGTTGGACCGGGCGCTGGAGGCCCTGGCGTTGAAGGTTCTGGCGGATTCGGTCGACACGTACTGAAGTCCGGCGGGGAGGCGAATACCCATGGAAGCGAATGCCGATGGCGGGCCCATGATCGAGGCGCGGGGCCTGACCAAGTATTTCGGTCCGTTCGTGGCCATCGAGGACATCTCGTTCACGATCCCGCGCGGACAGATCGTCGCGTTTCTCGGGCCGAACGGCGCCGGGAAGTCGACGGCCATGAAGATCCTGGCCGGATACATGGCGCCCAGCGCCGGCAGTGCGCGTATCGCCGGCCACGATGTCCATGCCGAAAGAATCGACGCGGCTCGAAACCTCGGGTACCTGCCGGAGAACGGTCCGCTCTACCTGGACATGACGCCGCTGGAGCTGCTGCGGTTCTTCGGTGAGGCGCGCGGGTTGGGGCCGGACCGGCTCGAGGAGCGGCTCGACTTCGTCACGCGCGGCCATTCGCTCGAAACGGTCCTGGAAAAGCCGATCGGCAAGCTGTCGAAGGGTTACCGCCAGCGCGTGGGGCTGGCGCAGGCGCTGATCCACGACCCGGACGTCCTGGTCCTGGACGAGCCGACCGTCGGCCTGGACCCGAACCAGTTGCGCCTCTTCCGCGAGAACATTATTCGATTGGGGCGGACGAAGACCATTCTGATCTCGACCCACATCCTTCAGGAAGTCGACGCCGTCGCCCACCGGGTCCTGTTCGTCCACGACGGCCGGCTTATCTTCGACGGGACGCCGGACGAGCTCAAGCAGGACGGCTCGCTCGAGACGCCGTTCCATAAGATGACGGCCGCCGTCGAAGCCGGCGCGGCCGGAGGGGGAGCATGACGTTGATTCCACCGCTCAACGGCGATTTCGTGCGCGCCCTCGTCCGGCGCGACCTGTGGAAGTACTTCACCAATCCCACCGGCTACGTCTTCATCACGTTGTTCATTTTCCTGAGCGCCGCCGGGGCCTTCTGGCAGGATCGGTTCTTCCTCGACAACCTGGCCAACCTCGATCAACTCAACGCGGTCTTTCCCTACCTGCTGGTCTTCTTCATCCCGGCCCTCACCATGGCCGTGTGGTCCGAGGAGAAGAAGCAGGCGACGGACGAGCTCCTGCTGACGCTCCCGGCCTCGAGTCTCGACGTCGTCGCCGGGAAGTACCTGGCCGTCCTGGCGATTTACACCGTGTCGCTCGTGCTCTCGTTCAGCCACGTGCTGGTGCTGTTCTGGCTGGGCGCGCCCGACCTGGGCCTCGTCGTCGGCAACTACATCGGGTACTGGCTGATCGGCGGGGCCATGATCGGCGTCGGGATGCTCGCCTCGCTGTTGACGGCGAACGTCACCGTGGCGTTCGTCGCCGGCGCCGCGTTCTCCGGAATCCTGGCGTTCGGTCCCCTGGCGTTCGCCTTCAGCGAGACGCTCGGCGGATGGATCGCGCCGCTGGCGGTCTCCGGGTACTTCGAGGACTTCGCGCGCGGCGTCGTCAGCCTCTCCGGGATCCTGTACTTCGTCTCGCTCGCCGGGGTGAGCCTGTATCTGAACGTTCTCGTCGTCGACAGCCGCCATTGGCCGCACCGGCGGGAGGGGCTCTCCGCCCGGGCGCACCACGCGCTTCGCGCCCTGGCCGTGATCGTGGCCGTCATCGCCTTCAACGTTCTCATCGGCCGGGCCGCGTTCCGGATCGACGTGACGGCCGAACGGCTCCACTCGCTCAGCCGCGAAACGCGGGAGTTGATCGCGGAGATCCCCGAGGATCGGCCGGTCTTCATACAGGCGTATGTCAGCCCGGAGGTGCCCGAACAGTATGTCCAGGCCCGCGAGAACCTGTTGAGCGTGCTGCGCGAGATCGATTCGATCGCGGGACCCCGCGTCCAGGTGCTCATCGAGGACGCGGAGCCGTTCACCGATCAGGCCCGCGACGCGCGCGAGACCTTCGGTATCACGCCGCGACAGATCCCCGTGCTGGCCGGCGCCCGGGCCAGCGTGGTCGACGTGTACCTGGGCGTGGCGGCGACCTCCGGCGCGCGGGAACAGGTGATTCCGTTCCTCGACCGCGGCCTGTCGCCGGAGTACGAGTTGACGCGCAGCATTCGCGTCGTCGCCCAGACGGACCGCAAGCGCGTGGGCATCGTCGACCACGAGCTGCGCATCATGGGCGGCGTCGACTTCCAGACCATGCAGAGCTCGCCGGAATGGTCCGTGGTCGCGGAGCTCCGGAAGCAGTACGAGGTGGTCACGGTTTCCCCCGACGGCGAGATCAGCGAGGACCTCGACGCGCTGCTCGTCATCCTGCCCTCGGCCTTGCCGCAGCCGGCGATGGACGGGATTCAGGCATACATTCGGACCGGCAGGCCCGCGATCCTGCTCGTCGATCCGCTGCCGGTGGTCAACGTGTCGATGGCGCCTTCCGAGCAGGGCGGCAACACGAACCCGTTCGCCCCGCAGCAGCCGCCCCCCGTGCCCAAGGGGGATATCGCCGGGTTCATGGCCAACCTCGGCATCGACTGGAATCCGTCCGAGATCGTGTGGGACGCCTACAACCCGCATCCGGACCTGGCGCACCTGGCGCCCGAGATCGTGTTCGTCGGCGCGGGCAACCAGAACGAGGCGGCGTTCAACACGGAGCACCCGTCGTCGGTTGCGCTGCAGGAGCTGGTCCTGCTGTATCCGGGGCACGTCGATCCCGTGGCCAACCCGGCGCTGGAGTTCCAGCCTCTGGTGCGAACGGGCGTGCAGTCGGGTCCGCTCTCGTACTTCCAACTGGTGCAGCGCACGCTGTTCGGAGTCCAGCTCAACCCGAACGTTCCGCACCAGCCGGATGCGCGGGACTTCGTCGTGGCCGCCCACGTTCGAGGCCGAGCGCCGGAAGAGGACGATTCGACGCAAACCGAATCCGAGCCCGCCGCGGCGGACGAGGCCGCCGAGGACGGTGAAACCGCCGCGGCCAACGCCGGGGACATCAACGTCATCGTGGTGGCCGACATCGACTTCATCTCCGAGCAGTTCTTCCAGGTGCGCGCCCAGGCGCCGGCCGACCTGAACTTCGACAACGTGTCGTTCTTCCTGAACGCCATGGACGTGTTGACCGGGGACACGGAGTTCGTCGCGCTCAGAAGCAAGCGGGCGCGCCACCGGACGCTCGAGCGCGTCGAAGCGCAGGTCCAGGAGTTCATCGAGGCCCGGATCGGGGAGGAAGCGCAGGCCGAACAGGACGCCGAAACGGCGCTGGACGAGGCCCAACAGCGCCTGGACGAGCGTGTCGCGGCCGTGGAGCAGCGGACGGACCTGGACGTCCAGACCAAGCAGATCATGGCCCGGAACCTCCAGGAAGCGGAGAACCGGCGCCTGGATGTGTTGCGAGCCAATATCGAGGCCGAGACCGAGGCCAGGATCAACGCCAGCGAAGAGGAGATGGAAGCCCAGATCCGGCGCATCCAGAACAACATCAAGACCTTCGCGTTGCTGTTGCCGCCGCTGCCGGTGTTCGCTGCGGGTGTCCTGATCTTTCTCCGCCGCCGCGAGAAGGAACGCGAGGGCGCTGCAGCCGCGCGCCGTCAAAGGAGCGATTCATGAGCGAGACACGAAAGACCGCCGCTTACGGGGGCGTGGCCGCCCTGTTGTTGTTGGCCGCGGTCGCGACGGCGCCGGAGCGCGTCACTCCGGACGCGTTTCTGGATCAGGGGGAGCCGTTCTTCCCGGACTTCGCCGATCCCAACGCGGCCACCACACTGGAAGTGATCGACTTCGACGAGGACACGGCCACGGCGCGTCCGTTCCAGGTGACGTTCCGCAACGGCCGCTGGACGATTCCCTCGCATCACGACTATCCGGCCGACGGCGAGGACCGCCTGGCCCGGACGGCGGTCGGCCTGATCGGCGTCGTCCGGGACGACGTCCGCTCCGACAACGTCGCCGACCATGAGGAGCTGGGCGTCATCGGCCCCCTGGACGAGACCGTCAGCACGCTGATGGGGCGGGGCCAGCGCATCACGCTGCGCGACGCCGGCGACAACGTCCTGGCCGACATGATCGTCGGCAACTCCGTCGAGGGCCGCGACAACCTGCGTTTCGTGCGCCTGCCCGACCAGAAGCGCGTCTACGTTTCGCGCATGGACCTGGACCTTTCGACCCGGTTCGCCGACTGGATCGAACCGGACCTTCTCGCGTTGACGCGCGATGAGATTCGCCGGCTCACGCTGCGGGACTATTCCATCGACGAGCGGACCGGGATTCTCGACAATCGGGACACGCTGATCCTCGATCGCGACGGCGACGGCAACGACTGGACCGCCAACCGGATGGCCTCCGGCGAGGCCGTGGATTCCACGGCGATGAGCAACCTGTTGGGGGCGATCGACACGCTGTCGATCGTCGGCGTGCGGCCCAAGCCGGAAGGGCTCTCCGACAGCCTGACGCGTCTGGACGCCGGCCTCAGCATCACACAGGCCGATCTGTTGTCGCTCCGAAGCCGCGGGTACTTCTTCACCGGCGGCGGGGAGCTGGTTTCCAACGAGGGCGAGCTGGAGGTGCGGACCGGCGACGGCGTCGTCTATGTGCTCCGGTTCGGCGAGGTTCTCTACGGCGAAGGCGAGGCTATCAGCGCGGGCGCCGAAACCAGCGACGACGCCGGGAGCGGTCCCGGCGAGAACCGTTACCTGTTCCTCACCGCGTCCTTCGACGCCGATGCGTTGCCGCCGGCGCCGCCCCGACCCGCCAACACGGATTTCATGGACCGGGACGAGGCGGACTGGTCCGACGATGACCGGAGCAACCGGGAGTTGCAGGACGCCTACGACGCGTGGGAGGCCGACGTCGAGGACGGCCGGCAGCGCGCCGACGACCTGAACCGCCGTTTCGCGGACTGGTACTACGTCATTTCATCCGACAGCTTCGAACGCATCCGGTTGACCCGCTCGGATCTGGTCCAGCCGGAAGAATCGTAACGGAGGGCTTGCATGATTGATCGACTGACGCCAGCCTTGGCTCTCTTGGTGGCCGTGGCCGCCCCGTCGGCGCTCGCCCAGACTGACGCACTCCGGGGTACGTGGTCGGGAAGCTGGACGCCCGAGGGCGGCATTCGCGACGCCGTCACCGTGCGCTTCGAGATCATCGACGACGAGCTCACGGGCGAGATCGTGAACCCCGAGAACGTGGAATTCGACACCATCGCGTTCGATCCCGACGATCTCAGCGTCGTGGCCGAAGCCGGCGACTTCCGCATCGAGGCGCGGATCGAGGACGAGACGCGGTTGAACGGAACCTTCAGCCAGGGCGAGAGCACGGGTCAGATGCGGCTCACGAAGTGGACCTTCGTTCCGCGGATCCGATAGCCGCGCGGGCGTGCAGCGCCGTCCGGAAACCTCTATACTGGCGCATTCGTGAACGTTCGCCGGCGCCGCACGTCCGGCGAGCCGGGGAAAGGAGTCCGGACGATGCCGCGTGAACGCAGTCGAATCCAGTGGTGGGGTCTGGCCATGGCGGCCGGGCTGGTGTCCGGAGTGGCCGTCGGACAGCAGTGGGTGGACGAGGCCGCGATCCTCGAGTCCCCGAACGCGGAGTGGTTGACCTATGGCGGGGACTACGCCGAGCGGCACTACAGCCCACTGACCCAGATCGACGCGTCGAACGTCCACCGGTTGGGGTTGGCCTGGCAGTGGGAGGTGACCGGAACCGCCGGCGCCCTGGAAGCCACGCCGCTCGTCGCCGACGGCGTCCTCTACGGGACGGGCACCTGGAGCGACGTGTTCGCGCTCGACGCGGCGACGGGCGAGTTGATCTGGCGGTGGAACGCCGGCATCGTGCGCGGCGGCGTCGAGAACGGCGGGCCCAGCATCTGCTGCGGACCGGTCAACCGGGGCGTGGCGCTGTGGGGCGACAAGGTCTTCGTGGGGTTGCTCGACGGCCGCCTGGTCGCGTTGAACAGGCACACGGGTTACGTCGAGTGGGCGGTACAGACGACGCCGATCGGCGCGGACTACAGCATTACCGGCGCGCCCCGCGCCGTGGCCGGCAAGGTCGTCATCGGCAACAGCGGCGCCGAGTTCGGCGTGCGCGGTTTCGTCACCGCGTATGACGCCGAGACCGGCGAGCAGGCGTGGCGTTTCTACACCGTCCCGGGGAATCCCGCCGACGGTTTCGAGAACGAGGCCATGCGCGAGGCCGCGCGCACGTGGAGCGGGGAATGGTGGACGATGGGCGGCGGCGGGACCGTCTGGGACGGTTTTGCCTACGACCCCGAGCTGAACCTCCTGTACGTGGGGACCGGCAACGGATCTCCCTGGAGCCGCGACCTGCGCAGCCCGCTGGGCGGCGACAATCTCTATCTCGCCTCGATCCTGGCCATCAACCCCGACAACGGCGAGCTGGAGTGGTACTACCAGACGACGCCGGGCGACGACTGGGACTACACGGCCGTCCAGCCGATGATGCTGCTCGATCTCGAAATCGACGGCCGCCAGCGGCGGGTCATCGTCCAGGCGCCCAAGAACGGTTTCTTCTACGTCCTGGACCGCGCCACCGGGGCCCTGATCTCGGCCGAGCAGTTCGTCGACACGGTGACCTGGGCGACGGGCATCGACCAGGAAACGGGACGGCCGATCGAGAATCCGGAGGCCCGATACACCCGCGACTCCGGCGGGGGCGTGTGGGTGTCGCCCGGCCCCGGCGGCGGCCACAACTGGCATCCGATGGCGTACAACCCGGAAACGGGCTGGGTGTATTTTTCGGCGGAAAACTCCCAGTCGTTCTATTCGGTGAACACGGAGTTCGAATACCGCCCCGGGCGGACCAACACCGGCATGATGGGTCGCGGCGCCGAGCGGCCCGAGCCGCCGGACCTGGGCGGCCCCGTGGGCATGTTCCTGGCTTGGGATCCGGTCTCGAACAGCGAGGTCTGGCGCGTCGAGCGCCAGGGCGCGGGCCGCGGGGGCACGTTGTCGACGGCGGGCGACCTGGTGTTCCGCAGCGACAGCAGCACGATCTTCGCGCATGACGCGGCATCGGGCGAGCAACTCTGGTCCGCGTACCTGGACGGCCCGCTGGCGTCGCCGATCAGCTACATGATCGACGGGCGCCAGTACATCGCCATCGAGGCCGGCGGCAGCGCCGGGCGCGGCGTGCCTACGGCGCCCGGCCGGGTATGGGCGTTCACGCTGGACGGCGAGCCGGTGGCCGCGGCGGCGCCGCCGGAAGAACCGGAAGAAGACGAGGACGGCTAGCCCCCGTGCGGCGCGGCCTCGGGGTTCACTCGGGCAGCGCCCACGCCGTCAGGTTCGTGCCCGCCGGAACCAGCACGTGCTGGCGTCCGTCCAGCATGTAGGTGATGGCCGAGGTGCCGTGCAGCGGCGAGCCCATCTGGTAGCGCCACAGCAGGTCGCCGCTCCGGGAGTCCAGCGCCAGGAAGTTGCCCTCGATATCGCCGGTGAAGACGAGGCCGGACGCCGTGGTCAGCAGCCCCGACGTGGACGGGTTCATGTAGCGGAACTCCCACAAGCGTTCGCCGGTCGCCGGGTCCAGCGCCCGAAGCGCGCCGTAGAGGGGCATCGTCGGGTCGTCCCGGATCCGCTCGCCGGCGCCGCCGGTGAAGCGTTCTCCCTCGATGTATTCCTGGTCCCAGGCGTAGTAAATCATGCACGACTCGCGCGCGTTGACGAAGTACACGCCCTGGGCCGGGTCGTAACTCGGCGGCCAGAAATTCGTCCCGCCGGCCAGGTCCGGACACGTGAGGCTGCCTTCCTCGTTGGGCTCGTGACCCGGCAGGAGGACGGGACGGCCGTCGGCGCCGATTTCGGTGGCCCAGTTGGTGAACACGAACGGAGAGGCGAGGAGCACCTCGCCCGTCACCCGGTCCAGCGTGTAGTAGAAGCCGTTGCGGTTGGCGAACATCACCACCTGACGCGTCCGCCCGCCGATCTCGATGTCGGCAAGAATGGGCACCTGGGTGGCGTCCCAGTCGTGGACGTCGTGCGGCGTGAACTGGTAGTGCCAGACCAGCTCGCCGTTGGCCGCGTCCAGGGCCACGATCGACGCGCTGTACAGGTTGTCGCCCAGGCGGCTGTCGCCGTAGTAGTCGGGCCCCGGGTTGCCGATCCCGTAGAACACCACGTTCTGCTCGGGATCGTAGGCGCCGGTCACCCAGACGCTCGCGCCTCCGGTCATCCAGGAGTCGCCGGACCAGGTGTCGTTGCCGGGCTCGCCCGGCCCCGGAATCGTGTAGAAACGCCAGGCCCGCTCGCCGGTCTCCGCGTCATAAGCGTCGATGAAGCCGCGGATGCCGAACTCGCCGCCGGCGACGCCGACGACGATCTTGCCGTCCACGGCCAGCGGCGCGATGGTCGACGCGTAACCGGATTGGTACTCCGCGAGCGTCGCATCCCAGACCACTTCGCCCGTCGGCATGTCCAGCGCGACGAGGTGCGCGTCGAGCGTGGCCATGTAGAGCTTGTCGCCGAGCATGGCGAATCCCTTGTTGACCAGGCCGCAGCAGGCTCTCAGATCCGTGGGCAGCTCGCGGGCGTAGGACCAGATCTCGCGTCCGCTGCGCGCGTCGATGGCCCAGGCCGTGTTCGACGGCCCGGTGACGTACAGGATGTTGTCGCGATAGAGCGTGGTCGTTTCGAAGTCGTCGAGCGTGTTCGTCTGAAACGTCCACTGCGGCGCGAGCCGGGCAACGTTGTCCGGCGTGATCTGGGTCAGCGGGCTGTGCCGCTGGTTGCCGTAGTCTCCGCCGAACGTCAGCCACCGCGATCCGTCCGGAGTGAGGCCTTCCTCGATCTCCGCCTGGGTGACCCTGCCCGGGCCGCCCTGCGCGGCCCGCGCGTCGGCCGGGGTTCCAATCGCGAGAAACAGGCATGTCGCGGCCGTCATCCATCGCATCGGCGCGTCCCCTATGGAACCGCGGGATCGAACCCGCGAAGTGTTTCCAGGTAGGCCAGCAGGTCTTCCAGGTCGGCGTCGCTCAGGCGGTCCGGACCGAACACGGGCATCAGCGAGCCGTCCGGCTTTTCCAGCGCCTCGAGCCCGTCCTTGGCGTAGCCCTGAATACGGCCTTCCACTTCCATGACCTGAATCGAGAACATGTCCTCGTTCTTGGTCACGCCGCGAACGGCCCGGCCTTCATCGGTCGTCAGCGCGACGGGCGCGTAGCCGGAATTCGAGCGAGGCCGGGATCCCTCTCGAACGTGCGATATCAGGGTCGCGCGCGACCGCGCGGACCCGATGCGGGAGAGATCCGGACCCAGCCGGCCCCCGGCGGCGTTGACACGGTGGCACCCGGAACAGTTCTGCCCGAAGATCTCGGCGCCGTTGGCCGCGTCGCCGGTCGAGGCCGCCGCCGCCGTGGGCGTCGCCAGCGTCCGCAGGTAGGCCAGGATCTTCCAGATCTCATCGTCGCGCGCGCGCCGCGGGGGGATCATCTCCGTCCCGGCCACGCCGTTCCGAACCGTCTGGAAAAGCCCCGCGTCCGTTCGGCCGGCGGCCCAGACCCCGGTGATGTCGGGACCTCGAACGCCGGTGGCGTCCACCCCGTGGCAGTCTGCGCAGTTCAGGCGGTACAACCCCATCCCGGTCCGGATGGCTTCGGCGTCGCCGGTGTAGGGGTTCCCGTCCGGGAGATCCTGCGCGGCCAGCCAACCGGTGGCCGCACAGGCCAGACAGGCCAGGGTCAGCAGCGCCCGTGTCCGGTTGGCCATTGCCTTCTCCTAGAAATCGAAGCGCACCGACAGCGTCATGCGCCGCGGTTGCCGGGCGCGCGTGGGCAAGCCGAAGAGCCTGGATGTCTGGACGCCGCTGATGGTCTGGTAGTTGGCGCCGTTCAGCAGGTTGGTGACGTTGGCCGAAACCGTCATCCGCAGGCCGGTGCGCTGCCCGTAGTACCCGCCCGAAGCCACCGGGCCGCCCGCGCCCGGCGCGGGCTCCACGGTGTCGGAGCGCAACTGGATCGCCTTGGAGAGATTCAGTCCCAGCTCCCTGAACCCGGGGCCGGTCAGCGAGTTGCGGGGCACGCCCGGCGGGCGGTCGTTGGTGCTGGTGTCCTGGTTGTCGTCCCGCCCCGTGGTCAGCGTATAGGGTTCCCCGGAACTCCAGTTGAGGATCGTGTTCGCGTTCAGGTCCCAGGGGAACCGGACGTTGAACGCCATGTTGAAGACGTGGCGCGCCCCGGAACGGCCCCATTCCGACGCCAGGTCGAAGTTGTCGGCGGGCAGCGAGAACGCCTGGATGCCGCTGAAGCCTTCGTCGCCCGCCGGGAGGTCGTCGTAGTTGGAGTTGAAGTTGTAGCTGCCGTTCAGGTTCAGGACGCGCAGCCGCTGCCGGAAACCGATCCGGAGATTGTGGTTGGCCGAGTTGCCCGTCGATTCCAGTTGGTTGACGTTCCCGCGCGTCGGATCGGGGCGGACGCAGGTGAGGGGACTCTGCCCCGGGCGGCACGCCTGCGGAAACGGCGCCGTGACGTCGTAGGGCGAATTGACGTTCCGGCTGCGGAACAGGTGGACGCCGCGGACCAATCGATACGCTCCGGTCAGGACCAGCCCGCCGGAGAACGTCGTTTCGATCGACAACTCCGAATTCCACGTGTACGGCGCCGCCAGGTCGTCGGCGCGGGACAGTACCCGGGAGTTGCGGGGGTCCCCCTGCGCTCCGCCGGCGAACGGATCCGGATAGGACGGGTTCCGAACGATGAACGTCTGCTGGCGGATCCCGTCGAACCGACCGAGGTAAAAGACCGCGCGGGCGTCCAGGCGCTGGTGGAATATTCCCGAGCCGCCGCGCAGGACCGTCGTCGGCCCGAGCGAGTAGGCGAAGCCCAATCGCGGATCGACGTTGTTGGAGTCGTCCAGGCTGCCTTGCCATTCGTAGCGGACGCCGAAGTAGAGCGTCAGGTCGGGGCGCGCGCGCCAGTCGCTCTGAATGAACACGGCCGAATGCAACTCGAAGAGATCGCTCTTCGATTCCCCCCGGTTGATGCTGTACTGAACCGGGCGGCCCGCCACGTAGTCGTCCAGGCTCGAGAAGATGAACGTCCCGTTGAAGTTGGACTGCGCGTCGGCCACGATACGCCGCAGGTTGCCGTCGTAGCCCATGCGCAACGCCACGCGGTTGCCCGTGTACATCAGCAGGTTGCCGAACTCGTAGGTGCGCGAGATGTAGTCGACGTTTTCGATCGAGCCGCCGGCCCGGAACGCGCCGAGCACGTTGATATGGGGCTCGAAGCTGACCGGCTCGCGTTGCTGGACCGTCTCGTTGACCCGGAATCGGACCTCGTTGTTCAATCGCGTGGACAGGACCGCCGTTTCCTTGATCTGGAAGTTGGAGTTCGTGCCCGTCCGCGTGAAGAACTGTTCGGGGAGGCCGAAGTCCGGGTCGCTCGTCTGGTTCACGGCGCGCACGTTGCCCCAGGTGTAGCTCACGTTCAGGACGTTGTTCTCCGACAACTGGGCCGTCGCGCGCGTGGTGTACTCCCGCTTCCAGTTGGGACGGACGACGGCGTCGTTGACCAGGCCGGAGGGCGTGATGGCCTGCAGCGTGTCGCCGTCCTCGAACGTGTCCCTCCGGACGGTGAACGTCGCGGTCACCCGGTTGCGGATCACCGGGCCGCTCAGGTTGGCCGTCAGGTTGCGCTGCTGGTATTGGGGACGGAACTTGGCGATGGCGTTGCGCGCGTCCATGCGGTGGTCGGCGAAGCTGAACGTGAGGTCGCCGTTGAAACGGCCGGCGCCGCCCCGGGTGATGATCTCGGTGCGGCCGCGCGTCTGGGCGCTCTGCTCGGCGGTGAACGAGTTCTCGTTGATCCGGATTTCCTGGATCTCGTCGCGGTTGGGCATGCGGCCGCCGGTGAACCCGTCGATGACGATGCCCGCGGCCGCGCTTTGCGAACTCGCGTCGGCCGTGGTGTTGCCCGACCCCGACTGGTTGCCGTCGCCGCCCGTGGATGCCGACGGGTCCTGTTCGCCTTCGGTTCCCGCGGGACTGCGCAAATCGCCCAGGTACTCGATCAACTCGGCTTCGTCTTGGGGCAGGTCGCTGTTCAGGTCGGCGAAGCTGTCGGCGGCCACCGAACCGGTCAACGCGGTCCGCTGGGCCGGGTTCAGGAACTTGAGCGCGGCCAGCAGGAGCTGCTCTTCGATTCCGCGCACCTCGGAGTCCGAGACGTCCCCGGCGTCGCGCAACTCGTCGAGCACCCGGACGTGGTCTTCGTAAACGACGCGCACCTGCGTTTCCTGGTTGAAGGTCAGCGGGGGGGAGCTGGCCGCGGCCAGGACGTCCTGCAGCCCCTCGACGCCGGAAGTCAGCAACAGCCGTCCCGCCTCGGCCTGACGGATCAGGCTCATCTGTTCCGGGCTGAGGACGTCCTCGGCGCCCTGACCGAGCCGCTCCGTGATGACCGGCCCGCCGTCGGCGGTTGCGTTCAGCAGACCGTCGAGCACCGCGGCCTGGTCGTCCGCCAACGCCAGCCCGCCCGCGTCCAGGATCTGGCGGATTTCGTCCAGAACGGCCTCGCTCCCGTCCTGGGGCGGCGGCGAACCGGCCGACAGCGCCGGAATCGCGAAGAGAAGGACCCAGGAAACGGCCCAACGCGCTCCGGAAACGTCACGGAACGGGGCCGCCGCAGTCGTGTTTTCATGGGCCGATGTGCGCATGGTTCCGACAGAAGCGTATCGACGAGTGTAACGGCTTACGGATTCGGTTCAAAGCCTATAAACCGGAACCGGGGCCGAGCCGGTGCGCGCCGGCCGCAATTCGTGACGCCGGCATCGTGGGGCCGATGTAAACTCTATCGCCTATCGGGAGGTGTTCCATGATTCGATCGGGCCTGGTATGGACGGCCGCCCTGGCCGTCTCCGGCGCGGCCGCTCACCACAGCACGGTTGCGATCTACGATCAGAATCGCACGATCGAGGTGACGGGCGTCGTCAACGAGATCCATTGGCGGAACCCGCACGGACGGATCCTGCTCGACGTGGAGGACGCCCCGGGGGAGACGGTGCAATGGGAGGTCGAGACGCCGGCCGTCGTCATACTGCGAATCCTCGGCATCGGCCAGGGATTCATCGCGCCCGGCGACCGCATCACGATCGCCGGCCCGCCGGCCCGCCGCGACCCGCACGGGATGAACGCGCGCAACATCCTGCTCGCAAGCGGTTACGAACTGGCCTTCGGACAGAACGTTCCCTACTTCGACGCCGGCAGGAACGGCAACCTGATCGGGCGCGCCTTCGACGATTCCAACGTCGAAGCCGCCATCGCCGCCGCCGACGGCATATTCCGCGTTTGGGCGACGAACATGGGCGACCCGGACGCGTTTCCGATGTTCAAGGGCGGCTACCCGCTGACGCCGGCGGCCGAAGAGGTGGTTGCGGAATGGGATCCGCTCGACAACGACCTGCTTCGCTGCGGCACGAAGGGCGCGCCCCTGATCATGATCACCCCGGCGCCGATCGAGCTCGTGCGCGAGGGCGACCGCATCCTCATGCGCATCGAGGAATACGATGCGCGCCGCGTCATCCACATGAACCCGGACGCCGCGCCGCCGGATGAGCACACGCAGATGGGGTTTTCCCGCGGGCGGTTCGAGGGCGACACGCTCGTCGTGGAGACCGACCGCATCCAGGCGCAGTACTTCGATCCCGACGGCGTGCCGCAGAGCGAGCAGATGTCGCTGGTCGAACGCTTCATGCCGAACGCCGATCACAGCCGCCTCGACTACCGGATCACCGTCACCGACCCGGTGTATTTCACGGAACCGTTCGAGCTGACCCGCTACTTCGTCTGGAAGCCCGAAATGACCGTCGCGCCGTACGACTGCCTCGAACGTGACTGGAGGGTCGACTAGGAGCCTGTGGTGAAACCCCTGCTGCATTCGACCGGCGATGCATCCCGTCCGGACTGCGTTGCTCGTCGGTCACATATCGGGAATATGCTCCCTCCTCGCGCCTTGCCGGACGGGCGCCTCACCGGTCTCGGTGCGACGCGGGGTCTCACCACGGGCTCCTAGGACCGGACCCGTCCGGCGCTCGAAATGGAGACGCGGTGACGACGGAAACCCCCGCCCGGTACCGGTCCGTGCCGGGCCACTACGACGAGTTGACCGGCCCGGACGGGACGACGCGTCCGCACTGGCGTCCGCTTCTCGACGTGATGGAGCGGTTGGGCCCCATCGAGCTGGAAAAGCGGGTCGAGGAAAGCAACCGGATCCTCAAGGACAACGGCGCGACCTACCATATCCAGCGCGAGTCGGGACCGCAGCGCGTGCGCCCGTGGCCCCTGGATCTGGTTCCCGTGGTCCTGGACGGCGCCGAGTGGGACCGTTTGGCCCAGGGGGTCGCCCAGCGGGCGACGCTGCTCAACACGATCCTGGCCGACCTCTACGGTCCCCGAAACCTGATTCGCAACCGGAAGCTGCCCGCCGATCTCTTGTACATCCACCCCGGTTTTCTCCGGCCTGTTTCCGGCGTCGAACCCGTGGACGGGAACTGGCTGATGGTCTACGGCGTGGACCTGGCCCGCTCGGAAGACGGCGGATGGTGGGTCATCGGCGACCGGACAGACGCGCCGGCGGGCATGGGATTCGCGCTGGAAAACCGCCTGGTTTCCAGCCGTACGCTGCCCGAGGCGTTCCATGCAGGGGTTCGCCGGCTATCGGGGTTCTTTCGCACACAGAAGGACACGTTCACCCGTCTGGCGCGCCATCATCGCGACAATCCGCGCGTCGTGCTGCTGTCGGGTGGGCCGGACACGGCGACCCACTTCGAGCACGCGTTCATGGCGCGGTACCTTGGCTGCACGCTGGTCGAGGGGGCCGACCTGGCGGTGAAGGACCGGCGCGTGTTTCTCAAGACGCTCGGCGGCGCGTTGCCGGTCGACGTCGTTTGGCGCTGCCTGGACTCGGAATCCTGCGACCCGCTGGAGTTGGGGTCCGATTCGCTGGACGGCGCGCCCGGCCTGCTCGACAGCATGCGCGCCGGCAACGTCGTCATCGCGAACGCCCCGGGCGCCGGGCTCGCAGAGTCGCCGGCGCTGATGGCGTTCCTGCCGAATCTGGCGCGCCATTGCCTGGGCGAGGACCTGCGGATTCCGTCCGTCGCCACGTGGTGGTGCGGCCAGCCGCAGGCGCTGTCGGAAGCGTCCGAGCGCCTTTCCAGCCTGGTGGTCAAGCCCGCCTTCCCCGGCGCCGGCCGGGAACCCGCGTTCGGAAGCGCGCTGGCCGAGGCCGAACGCGCGGCCCTGCGCGACCGCATGTTCGCCGATCCCCGCGCCTTCGTCGCGCAGGAACAAGTGTCGCTGTCCACGGTGCCCGTCCGCGAGGACGGCGACCTGGCGCCCCGTTATCTGGTGATCCGCGCCCTGGCGGTTTTCGACGGACAGGGTTACACGGTGATGCCGGGAGGGTTGGCGCGCGTTTCGCCCGACGCGACGTCGCTCGACGTCTCCGTGGCCGCCGGCGGCAGCAGCAAGGACCTCTGGGTCATGGGCGAGAGCGACGATCCGCCCGGAACGCTCCTGCCGGCCGTGCAGAAGCCCATTACCGTCAGCCGCGCGACGTTCGACCTGTCCAGCCGCGTCGCCGGCAACCTGTACTGGCTCGGGCGCTACACGGAGCGCCTCGACGCGGCGGCGCGGCTCATCCGGGCGGCGTTGCCACTGTTGTCCCGTGAGTCGTCGACGACCGACGCGGCGTTGGCCGGGGCTCTGGGGTTCGTCCGCGCGCTGGGTTACGCGCGCCCCGGCGCGGGCGCGGATCCCGGCGCCGACCTTCGGCGGACGCTGGCCGACGAAGTCCGGTTCGCCGTATCGGATGCGGACCGGAGGGGCGGGCTCGGGTGGCAAATCCGGCAGATCCACCGGATGGCGTGGCTGCTCCGCGACCGTCTGTCGGCCGATGCCTGGATGATCGTCAGCGAGCTGCTCGCCGACTACGAGGATCCGGCGGCGGGGCCGCGGGAGCGGAATCTGGGTGCGGTGCTCGATCGGATCGTCATCGATCTGACCAGCTTCGGCGGCGCGGTGTCCGACACGATGACGCGCGGCCACGGATGGCGAATTCTGGAGATCGGGCGCCGGCTCGAGAGAGGCCTGCAACTCGGCGAGCTTCTGCGGCACGGGCTGGTCCGCGTGACCGACGACGAGCGCGCCCGGATCGAGCTGCTGCTGGTAGCCGCCGACAGCGGCATGACCTACCGCTCGCGGTACCTCACGTCGCTCCAGGCCGACCTGGTCATCGACCTGCTCCTCTTCGACGACGCGAACCCGCGCGCCGTCGTGTTCCAGCTCGAGCGGCTGCGCGACCACGTGCAGTCCCTGCCCGCGGCCTCCCCGGCCGAGCGCCGCTCCCCGGAGGCGCGCCGGCTGACCGACGCCCTGGCCGCCGTCGAGCTCGCCGACCTGGACGCGCTGTCGGCCGCCGCCGACGGCGTTCGGACCGGGTTGGAACGGCTTCTCGACCGGCTGAACGCGAACCTGACCGGCCTGTCGGAAGACCTCACCCGGGACTATCTGGCCCACGCCGCGCTGTCGAAGCAGTAGTCGAATCGTGGACGACACCTCGGCGCGCGCCCTTCGTATCCGTCACAGAACGCGTTACCTCTATGCCGAACGCGTTTCGCAATCGCGGCACCGCAGTTTTCTGACGCCGCGGACGACACCCCGCCAGCAGCTCGCGTCCAGCGCGGTCGCGATCGAACCGCCGCCGGACGGGTCGACGTCCTTCCTGGACTACTTCGGCAACCCGGTGACGCTCTTCGCCGTCGACTCCCCCCACCAGACGCTGGTGATCGAAGCCCGCAGCGCCGTGACCCTCGGCGCCGAGCCGCCGGGCGGCGCGCCGGCGTCCGACGGCGCCGATGCCGTGCGGCGCGCGCTCACAGGCGCGGAATCGGGGGACGACCTGCAGGCGCTGGAATTCTGCTTTCGTTCCCCGCACATCCCGCTCGAAGATCGGCTCGGAGCTTACGCCCGGGAGGCGTTCGGCGCCGGGAGCTTCCGGTCCGGCGTGGCCCGGCTGATGCGGCGGATTCACGACGAGTTCGAATACGACCCCGCCGTCACGACGGTTTCGACGCCGGTTTCGACCGTATTCGAGCACAAGCGTGGCGTGTGCCAGGACTTCGCCCACGTCATGATCGCGTGTTTGCGTTCCGCGGGCCTGGCCGCGCGCTACGTCAGCGGATACCTCGTGCCCGCGCCGGGCGTCGTCGGCGCGCAGGCGTCCCATGCGTGGGTGTCGGTGTACGAGCCGGGAGCGGGTTGGATCGACTTCGATCCGACCAACGACGTGACGCCGTCCACCGGACACGTGACGCTGGCCTGGGGCCGGGACTATTCCGACGTCACCCCGTTCAGCGGCGTGGTGACGGGCGGCGGCGAGCACGACGTGTCGGTCGATGTGGAGATCGACGTCGAGCGCGGATAGCGCCGCGGCGTCAGGTTCCGCCACGCGGAGGCGCGGCCCCCGGCGCGGGGCAGAACGTCTCGAGAATCGCCGCGCTTGCCTCGTTGAGCTTGAGTTGCAGGGCGTCGATGAACTCGTGGACACCCTTCTCGATGATCTCGTCCTCGTGCGTGTAGTCCAGGTCGGCGCGCAGCCTTCCGAGCAACTGCTCCGCCCGGTTCCGAAACGTCGAGTTGGGCGTGCCCGACACGGCTCGCACGGCCTCCTCGGCGACGGCCACGCAATGCCGGATCGATCGTGGAAACGCCATGTCCAGGACCAGAAACGAAACCAGGCGTTCCGGCGTGATCTGGCGGTGCCGCTGCCGGAACATCTGGAGGCCGCTGGTGGACCGCAGCAGGGCCGCCCACAGGAGGCCCTCGTACGGTCGGACGCGCCGCGCGTCCTCGGGCAGGCGGAACAGGTAGCGCGCGTCGAGCATGCGGGACGTCTTGTCGGCGCGCTCGATCATCCGTCCCATGCGGACGAAATGCCATCCCTCGTCGTGCGACATCGTGCTGTCGGTGATGCCGTCGATCAACTGGCACGACCGGACCACGTTCGTGTAGAAGTCGGCCGAGGTGTCACCGGCGTCACGGGCCCGTCCGAGGTCCAGGTAGAGCCGGTTCACCTGCTCCCACATCTCGAGAGTGATGAACTCGCGGACCGATTGCGCGTTCGAACGCGCCCGGTGGACGCTGGCCGCCAGCGAATCCGGGTTCTCCGTGTCGTAGGTCAGGAAGCCGACGACGTTGTCGGCCGTGGGAGCTCCGTGGGCGGCGTCGAACGACGCGCGGCAGCCCATGGCCTCCACCAGGGGCGCCCAGTGATCCTCCTCGGACGGCAGGTCGAGCGTGAGCGAGGCGTTCACCGCGATCATCCGCGCAGTGTTCTTCGTCCGCTCGAGGTATCGGCTGGTCCAGTACAGCGACTCTGCGACGCGGCTCAGCATGACGCGGCTATTGATCCTGCACCGACGGGTCCAACGGTTCGTCGGACAGGACCCAGGTGTCCTTGCTGCCGCCGCCCTGGGACGAGTTGACGACGAGGGAGCCTTTCCTCAACGCGACGCGCGTCAGCCCGCCGGGCAGAACGAAGATTTCCTTGCCATACAGGACATAGGGCCGGAGGTCGACGTGACGCCCCTCGAAGCCGTCGCCCGCGATGACGGGCACGCGCGACAGCGCAAGCGTCGGCTGCGCGACGTAGTTTCGGGGATTCGCCTCGATGGCCCGGCCGAACTCTTCCCGTTCTTCGCGGGTCGAATGCGGGCCGACCAGCATTCCGTATCCGCCGGCTTCGTTGGCGCTCTTGACCACGAGCGTGTCCAGGTTGTCCAGCACGTGCCGGCGTTCCGTGTCGTCGTGGCACACGAGCGTGGGCACGTTCGGAATGATCGCGTCCTCGCCGAGGTAGTAACGGATGATCTTCGGCACGTACGCGTAGATCACCTTGTCGTCGGCGACGCCGCACCCCGGGGCGTTGGCCAGCGCGACGCGTCCGTTCCGGAACGCCTCGAAGATGCCGGGGACCCCGAGCATCGAATCCTCCCGGAACGCGAGAGGATCGAGAAAATCGTCGTCGATCCGGCGGTAGACCACGTCGACGCGTTCCGGTCCCTGGGTGGTCCGCATCACGACGACGCCTCCGTCGACCGCAAGGTCGCTTCCCTCGACCAGCTCGGCGCCCATCTCCCGGGCCAGGAACGCGTGCTCGAAGTAGGCCGAGTTGAAGCGGCCGGGAGTCAGGACGACGACGTTGGGATTCTCGCGTCCCGGCGCCAGGGACTGCAGCGTCGACCACAGGTGGCTGGAGTAGTCGCTCACCGGGCGCACGCGGGAGGTATTGAAGACCACTGGAAACGTCTGCTTGAGGACCCTCCGGTTCTCCAGGACGTAGGACACGCCCGACGGGCATCGCAGGTTGTCCTCCAGCACGAAGTAGCGCCCGTCGCCGTCCCGCACCAAGTCGGTCCCGGTGACGTGGCACCAGACGCCCTCGGGCGGGTTGGCCCCGATGCAGGCCGTCCGGAACGAGCGCGCCGACCGGATCAGCTCCCGCGGAACGACCTTGTCCCGTAGGATCTTCTGGTCGTGGTAGACGTCGTCGATGAAGAGGTTGAGCGCCCGGACCCGCTGCCGCAGGCCATTCTCGATCTGCCGCCACTCTTGCGCCTCGACGATCCGGGGGATGATGTCGAACGGGAAGATGCGTTCGGTTCCCGACCGGTCTCCGTACACGGTGAAGGTGACGCCGGATCCGTAGAAGGCCTGTTCCGCCGCCCGCTGCCGGGCATGGATTTCCTCCAGAGGGAGCGACTCGAGCCGTTCGGCCAACTTCCGGGCGCCGCGCCGGGGCCGGGCCGGCGCCTCGAACATCTCGTCGTAGAAGCCGTCCGGATCGTATTTCTCGAAGTGCATGTGCGTTTTCGCGAGCCGCGGCCATTCTAGCAGGTAGCCGTCGGGCGGGTCGGGCCGCGGGGCGCACCGACGTACCGGTGACGGACACGTGTTTTCCGTCATCCCGCCGCATGGTGTCTGACCGACGCGCTGCGAGAGTGTAGACTTGTCGGCAAGGAATGCACCTAGTCGAAGGCGAAACTCATGGCTCAGCTAACGGTCCGGAACGTCGATTCGCAGTGGGTTCGGACGCTTGAAAACCGGGCAGCCGCCAATGGCCGCTCCGCCGAGGCCGAACACAGAGAAATACTCCGCAACGCGCTTCTTGAAAGCGGCGGGGACTTCGCCTCGCGGGCCGCGGAATTGCGGGGGCGCCTTCGATCCTCGATCGACAGCCATCTCGTCATACGCGCCCATCGGGACGGTGACGGATGATGAGAGGTCGGGGCAAGGTCGGTGTGCCGGCGACTCAGGCCGGTGAGTACGCGCAGCCGGGCTCGATCAACCGTTGGCGATTCGGGCGAGCAAATCCTCGACGGTGGTAGCCACTTTGTATCGGGCCGGGTCGTCTCCAACCGCAAGCGCCTTGAAATGCGCCCTGCCGCAGTCGATCTTGGCGGCTTCCGTTCGGCGGAGCTCGTCGGTCAGGGTGCTCCCCTTCGTTTCGACAACCAGGTACAGCCGCTCGCCGCGGTCGGAATCCACGAGAACGGCCCAGTCCGGGTTGTAACTTCCCAGGGGCGTCGGCACCTTGAACCAGCCGGGAAGCTTGGCGTACACCTTGACCGCCGTGTTCTTCTCGAGTTGATCGGCAAACCGCGCCTCCGTATCGGACTCGTAAATGATCTTCTCGTAAACGGACTTGGCGGCGTCCCGCATGTCTCGCAGGTAGCCGATGAGTTCCTCCTGCTCGAACAGCTCCTGTGCGAAGTAGGCCTCATCCCCGATTCGTTGATACTTGATCCCGTCCACGATCGCATGCCGCTTGCAGACGTTGATCGCGTTGGCTGCCAACTCGATGAACTGCTGCGGATTCCTCCTGAAGTCGGCCAGCCGCCGACTCCCGACCAGGATTCTATGAATGCTGCGCCGCGTGAGGTGGGTTCGGTCCTGAAGCTCGGTGAGGAGGTCGGGCAACTCGATGTCCGCCTCATCCAGAGCGACGGTTGCCGCTCCGGCGATCTCCGTGACCTCGATGCCCGCCTGACCAATGGCGATGTCGGCCTTGCGCCATTGCAGGCGCGTCACGGGGATCGAGTCTGCCTTCCGCAATGCGGCGGCGCAGTCTTCCAACAGCTTTTCGTTGTCGAAAGCCACGCGGTACGTCGTCTTGTGCTTGATGCGGTTCCATAACGCCTTGAATTCAGGGCTGTCCAGCACGGCTTGGCGCGGGCGGACCGCCTGCCGCTCGTCGGCGTTCTTGACTTCGAACCGTCCGGCGAG
Organism: Acidobacteriota bacterium; assembly: GCA_022821265.1. Lineage (GTDB taxonomy): Bacteria > Acidobacteriota > Terriglobia > 20CM-2-55-15 > 20CM-2-55-15 > JAJEDW01. The sequence goes on along the minus strand of JAJEDW010000166.1, from coordinate 5,442 downwards.
TTTGCGAAGCACGGAAACGATCTCCGCGCGTTGCGCATCGAACTCCTCCGGCACAGCGACGGTGTCCTCCTGGATTGCCTTTCGAAGTGAATCTTGAATTCGCCCCGCCGAGTCGATGTAGCCCTCTGCTCGGAAGTGATCGAACAGGGTCCGCGACTTGTCGAACCCGAGGACCGCGGCGCCGTCACCGTCCGCGGTCAGCGGGATTTGCGCGAACTGGTGCGGTTCGATGACGCCGAAGCGGATTCCCGTATCCGCTTCGATCTCCCGTTGCAGGTTCTCGGCGAATTCCTCGTAGCTCTCCCTGGCGATCACCGTCAGCGTATTCACTTCGAAGCCGCGCAGTCGCGCCCCATCCTGATTGACGCAGAGTCGCAGTCCGCGACCGATCGTCTGCCGCCGTTCCCGTTCGGTCTGTATATCGCGCAAGGCGCGGATCTGGAACACGTTGGGATTGTCCCACCCCTCGCGCAGCGCCGAATGGGAGAAGATGAACTTGAGCGGCTCGTCCAGGCTCAGCAGTCGTTCCTTGTCTTTCATGATGAGGTTGTAGGCGCGCTCGGCGTTTTCGCGATTGGCCTGATTGTTCTCGAACGTGTCCGACCATCCTCCCTTCTTGTCGATCGAAAAGTAGCCGTCATGGACATCGGCAGCGGAAGCCGCGAGGTCCACTTCCTGGAACAGCGTGACGTAGTCCGGGTGCCCCGCGAGCCGCTCGTACTCCTCTTCGAATATTCGGGCATAATCGCCCTTGACCCGATTGCCCGCCTCGTCGTGACGGCGGTACCGCTCGACGGCGTCGACGAAGAAGAGGCTGAGCACCTTGATTCCCTGTGGGCGCAAGCGCTTTTCCTTGTCGAGATGTTCACGGATGGTCCGGCGGATCATCTCACGCTGAACGGCAGAGGCGTCCACGTCGCCCCAGGCTTCGCCCAGCCGCAGGAAATTCTCTCCACCGGGTCGTCGCAGTTCGACGAATTCGTTGCCTTTCGCGACACGTATCTCGCCGATCCGGCAGTCGCGATACACTCCCCGGCCGGTCACCTGCTCGAGGTCGTCCCCGTCCAGGACCTTGACGGTCCGGCGTGTGACGTGTCCGGCGATTTCCCTGTCGAGTTCGACCATAGCGCTGATGCGGCCGCGCTGGTTCCGGGTTGAAACCAACCGAACGTAAGGCCTGTTGTGGGCGTCCTGGATGGTCGCGGCCGCCACCTCGATCTGCTTGACCAGCTTGCGCTCGTAGGCGTCGACCGCGTCGAGCCGATAGACCATGTGATGCTTGTCGACGTGCGTTGCCGAGTAGCGCAGCGTGCACAGGGGGTTCATCGCGTCGAGGGCTGCCTTGCCGCGGCCGGCCAGGCCTCCGTCCACGCTCTGCGGCTCGTCCACGATCAGAATCGGGCGGGTGGCCTGGATGAGGTCGATCGGCCGCTCACCGCCTGTTTTTTCGCTGTCCTTGTAAAGGTTGTTGACGTCCCTCTTGTTGATCGCGCCGACGGTCACCACCATGATCTGGATTTGCGGGCTGGTGGCGAAATTGCGGACCTGACCGAGCTTCGCGGAATCGTACAGAAAATAATCGAACGGCGTGCCTGAGTAGAGCGCCCGGAAATGATCGTCGGTCATTTGGAGCGACTTGTAGACCCCTTCCTTGATCGCGACCGACGGAACGACGATGACGAACTTGGTAAAACCGTAACGCTTGTTCAGTTCGAAGATCGTGCGCAGATAGACGTAGGTCTTGCCCGTGCCCGTCTCCATCTCCACCGTGAAATCGCCAGACTCCAGGGACTCGGACCGCGGCAGGCCGTTGCGAAGCTGGATTTCGTTGAGGTTCTTGAGAATCTCGTCGTCGAGCAACGTCAGCCGGTTGCCGACGCCGAGATCGTTCCGGGCGAAGGCGAGCCTTTCTTGTGGATCGAACCGATCCCGGGTGACCGTGAATTCCGTGCGGCAGACCTCCTGGCCGCGGAACAGGCCGCAGACGGCATCCACCGCTTTCAACTGGAAATCGAGGTCGGGCTCGAAACGGAGTTTCATCATGGGGCGTGCGTAACCGGCTTTGCCGGGCGATTGGAGGACACTGACTGCTGCTTCGTCACAGGCTTCGATCCAGAACCCGATCCATGCGTCAAGAACCCGAGGCGAAATGGAACGTGACCCGCACGAACCCGCCCTGCTCCGCGTTTAAAAGGTCCGGCTCCGTCCCATTGAACTCAAGCATCGCCCGGCGCATCAGCGGCCATCCCCGGCCCCGCTTCTCCATCAGCCTGGCGACGACCATGGCATGCGCCATCGACTCGTTTCGGGACCGCGGATGACTTCCGAACCTCACGCTCTCCACGCGCAAGTGGTTGGGAAGCGTGCCCGGGCTGGTCACGTCGATGCGGTCGCTGAACGCTTCGAGCAGCACGGACGAGCCCGTGATCGCGTAGTCTCTGTGGATCACGGCGTTAACGATGGCTTCGCGCAGAGCGCGTTCCGGAACGAGCGGAACATCCTCGCGCACGATGCCACGATAGACTTCCCGCCTGCCCAAGCTTTGGCACCAGCCAAGGGCGCGGTCGATCTGGTCTCTCAATGTGCCCTTGGCTTCCGCGACGCTGATCGGGTCCGATGAGCGGTCGGCGCCTGAATAGGCCGCACACTGCACGAACAAGTTCGATGTCTGCGGGTGATTCTGCGGGTTCCGCCCAAACACCATCACTCCATACAAGGTGGGATGCAGTTCGTCATCCGACACGCCGAGCAGCCCCGCGTTTCTCATGTCTTCTTCCAGAGGCGGCTGAGGGTCTTCGTCGGTGTCGAGGCCTTGTTCGCGCAGAAAGGTGCGGAACGCCGCGGCACCGAGATCTTCGACGGTGGCCGACCGAATGACCTGTTCCTCTGTCAGAACGAATCCGAAGTCGTTGAAGAGCGTCTGAAGCTCGGCCGGCGAAGGCTGGACGCTGGCGCGCCCGCGGCGAATCCAATAACGGCCCTCATGGTGAAGTGGTTCCAAGCCTCGAAGTTGCCGATGCACCTCGATCCAGTGCACCCATCCGTTCGGATCCTGGTGCCGACCGCAACGGGCCGAGACCGGCACGCTGCAGCCCGTCTGCAGAAAGCTGGTCACCCGCTCCTGCACCTTCTCGGCATGTTCCTTGACACCGACAATGGCTCCCGAGTCATCAACCCCGAGGACGATCAACCCGCCTTCGCCATTGCCGAACGCGCACAGGGTCTTGCCCACCGCGGAGAGGTCGCCGAGACCCTGTTTGAACTCCGTTCGCTCGTCTTCTCCCCGTTCTATGCAATGCAGCACTGCCAGCCAGTCCATACCCGACTCCGCTAAAACCCGTACTTCCGCCGCCGCAGGCGGAACGCCTCTTCGCCACCGTCCACCGTACGGACGATGGCGTCCCGGACTCCGGGTTCCTCGATGGCGCCGGCTTGCGCCACGCGTCCGCGATTGGCCGTGGCTTCCAGTTGAATGACCATGTCCGCATCCCCGTTCACGACTATATTCGCGTTGTGCGTTGCCACGATGACTTGGCGCCGCCCCTTCAGTCTTTTCAGCGCGGGGAGCACCGTTTCGAACAGGAAGCGGTTGTCAAGCTCGTCCTCGGGTTGGTCGATGACCAACGGACGCTCATCTTCGGTTTCCAGCAGCAGCGACAGCAGGACGCTGACGCGTTGTCCGCCCGACAACTCGTCGAGCCGGCGGTAGCTTCCGTCGTCCATCCTCAATTCCAGGAAGTAACGATCCGGGCAGCGGAGCGCCGCGAGTTCGCGCCTTCTGGCTCGAGTCATCGTTTCCCGAAAATTCGCTTGCACGACACTGCTCATGCCGAGACGGTCCAGTCGATCGTCCGCGGCCGGCGCCGAGGCTGTCCCGGAGTCTGTCTCGGACCCGGGAGACTCGTGCCCCAGGCATTCGGCAAGCTCCTGTGGCGACGGCCTCCGTTCGTTCTCGAGGTCATTCCACCAGCGCGAGATTCCCCGCTGCTTCAGGCCGAGGAGGAAAGTCTGGAGTGGCGCGTTGTCGCCATCGTCGATCCGCCGCGCGTGAATTCGGCCACCGAACACGCGCTCGACCTCGACAATTACGCGATCGAAAGCCTCGCGCTGTTGTTCGACGATTGCCCGACGCTCCGCCTGTGCCCGGTCGAATGCCTGTTCGGCGCGCGCCGTACTGTCGCGCGTCTGACCGAGCTGCGCATCGTAGCTCGGAAGAAGAGACGCCTGACGATTGATCTCTTGCACCTCTCGAAGCTTGGCAGCGTCCAGTCCCCGACCGGCCAGCGCCCGCTCGACGGCCACGCGGATTTCGCCCTGACGTTCGCCCATGGACTCCGCGATTCGAGCGACTTCGCGGGTCCAGTTCTCCCACTCGCGCTCGATCGTCTGGAACTGTTCGTCGAGTTGCGTCCGTCGCCGCCCGATGTCGGTGTTCTCCCTGGCCGAGGCGTCCGCGGTTCCGTCTTCCGACTCCGGCACTTCGATGCTCCGTATTCCGGCGCCTGCGCGCCGGATGTCGGATAGCACGGCCTCGGCGGTGTCGCTCGCTTCCTTCCAGCGCTGTCGGTCCCGGGCTGCCATTTGCAGCCTGTCCACGCCCACTTCCGTGAAGGCCTTGAGCGCGTTCTTGGCGGCGGTGGCCCGATCAACAGCTTGTTCTGCTTCCGCAAGGCTGTCGTCGAGTCCGGCAAGCTCCTTCGCCGTGCGCCGCAGCCGGTCGTCCAGTTCCCGCAAGCTTGCATTCCGTCTCTCGATTCCCGCAGTTTCCGACGGAGCGAGTCCTGCAAGAATGTCGGCGATGGCCGAGGTTTCCTGAGACAATCGCTGCAACTCGTTCTGTGCATAGAACAGCGCCGGCCACCGTTCATGGGGCGGTGCGGTCGGGTTGGCGCCGGGGCAGTCAAGTTCGACCTTGGCCGACCCTGCCGCGAAGACTTGGGCGCTGCGGATCTCCACTTGCTTCCTCGTCGATTCATCCTTGGGCATTTCCGCACTGACATGGACGCGAAGACCGTCGAGAAGCGTACTCTTTCCGGTCATGCTGCCGCCGATGACGCACGTCAGATCGGGGCTCAACGGAAAGGCCGAGGCTTGGTTCTTGCTGCCTCCGAAGAACGAGCCTGCCCCGGTAACACGGGCCTGCTTCAACCACGGACGTTGGCTCACCGCGATGTCCGTGGCGTTCCGGATTTCCTGAAGTCCACCGTCCCCGCTGCGTTCGAAACCGATTCGCATGCGAGACTCGCTCGCGATGAATGCCTGGCGCAGCGCTTCTATACGTGGCGCACCGAGCTTGAGCCACGTATGTCTTTGTCCGACATCGTCGGCGGAATAGGCGTCGCTGGCGTGAAAGAACGCTTGACGGTGTTTCTGCATGAAGGGCCGAAGGAACTTGCCAGGTTTTTTTGCGTCAATGATTTCGGACGGCAGCTTGTCGTCTCC
>JAJEDW010000054.1 GCA_022821265.1 Acidobacteriota bacterium | reverse complement strand
CTCCGCGCTGGAAACCTGTTCGTGCCCGATCTCTCTCTCTTGCGAGCTGCCTTGGCGAAAGACGATTTTATGCACCCGATGCTCGGGATCGGCGACGACCCGGGCCGAGTATCCCAGCGCGATCAGGCGCTGGCGGAGGTCGCCCATCGCGCTCTTGTCACCCAGTTGCCGGCGGTCCCGGATTCCGGCGCCGAGAAGCGCCTCCACGATCCGTCGATCGCGGAAATGCCGATCCACGCGGCCGGCGGCATCCGTCAGTTCGATCAGCCGGTCCAGGAACTCGCGGAGCTCGGCGCCGCGGAGTTCGCGGTCCGACGCGCCCTCGCCGACGCGGACCGACACGTCGTTGACCGCCTTCGCGAGCAGGAACTCCGACATCGCGGCCTCGTCCTTGATGTACCGCTCCGCCCGCCCTTTCTTCACCTTGAACAGCGGCGGCTGCGCGATGTAGATGTGCCTGCGCTCGACAAGGTCACGCATCTGCCTGAAGAAGAACGTCAGCAGCAGCGTCCGGATATGGGAGCCGTCGACGTCCGCGTCGGTCATGATGATGATCTTGTGGTAGCGGAGCTTACCGATGTCGAAGTCCTCTTGCCCGATGCCGGTTCCCAGCGCCGTGATCAGAGCGGCGATCTCCTGGTGTGACAGCATCTTGTCGTACCGCGCCTTCTCGACGTTCAGGATCTTTCCCTTCACGGGAAGGATCGCCTGCGTCCTCCGGTCCCGGCCCTGCTTGGCCGACCCCCCGGCCGACTCCCCCTCGACTATGAAAATCTCGGCCAACTCCGGGTCGCGTTCCTGACAGTCGGCAAGCTTGCCCGGCAGTGCCGTGTTGTCCAGGGCTCCCTTGCGCCGGACCAGCTCGCGGGCTTTTCGGGCGGCCTCGCGCGCTCGCGCCGCGTCGACGGCCTTGCCTATGATCTTGCGCGCAACCGGCGGGTGCCGGTCCAGGTATGTGCCGAGGCCGTCGTTGACCAGGGTCTCGACGATGCCCTTGACCTCGCTGTTGCCCAGCTTGGTCTTGGTCTGCCCTTCGAACTGCGGCTGCGGAATCTTGACGCTGATCACGCAAACGAGCCCTTCGCGGATGTCGTCGCCCGAGAGGTTTTCCTTAAGGTCCCGGGTCAGGTTGTTTCCGATCGCATAGTTGTTGACCGTTCGCGTCAGCGCGGCCTTCAGGCCGCTCAGGTGCGTCCCCCCCTCGTGCGTATTGATGTTGTTGGCGAAGGTGAAAACCTGCTCCTGGTATGTGTCGTTGTACTGGAGGGCGATCTCCAGATCGATCCCGGACCGCACGCCCGAGAAGTAGATCACGTTGTCGTGGAGCGGCGTCTTCTTCTTGTTCAGGTGCTCGACGAACGACACGATGCCACCGGTGTAATGGAACTGGTGTCTCTTCTCGGTGCGTTCGTCCTCGATCGTGATCCGCAGCCCCTTGTTCAGGAACGCGAGTTCCCGGAGCCGGTTCGAGAGGACGTCGAAGATCATCTCGGTGGTCTCGAAGATGTCGCCGTCGGGCTTGAAATGCACCCGGGTCCCGCGTCGGTCCGTGTGCCCGGTCTCCTCGAAGGCCGTCGCCGGCACGCCCCGGCGGTAACGCTGCGTGTAGACGGTGCCGCCGCGCCAGATCTCCAACTCCAGCCACTCCGAGAGGGCGTTCACAACGGAAATCCCGACGCCGTGCAGACCGCCCGACACCTTGTAGGCGTCGTTGTCGAACTTCCCGCCCGCGTGGAGCTTCGTCATCACGATTTCGGCGGCGGGTTTCCCCTCCTTGTGCATTTCGGTGGGAATGCCCCGCCCGTTATCGATGACCGTGACGGAATCATCGATATGAAGATGGACCTGAATGTCCGTGCAGTGACCGGCGAGCGCTTCGTCGATGGAGTTGTCGACGGCCTCGTAGACCAGGTGGTGGAGCCCGTCGCCGGCCGTCGACCCGATGTACATGGCCGGCCGCTTGCGCACGGCCTCCAGACCCTCGAGGACCTTGATCTGGGCGGCTCCGTATCCGTCCGGCCCTTGAACCAGGGGGTTCGCCGCGGAATCGGCGTCAACGTAGTTGCTCATCGATGCGGACCTTTCCGCAGGACGAGCCGGCAAGGGCGCCGCCGGGCGGGGAGATCTTTCCTGCCTTCGACTCCAGAATGTCGGTCCATGTTGGGCGTGATCGGCCTCCGGCGCGCGTTCGGGCGTGTGGGTCGCATCCGGGGCCTCCCGCGAATGCCCCGCCAAGAGTTCATTTTATCAAAAAACGGTAGCTCCCGGATACCGCCACAGCTCCCGCCAATGAAAATCCTGTGCGGCCCAACCACCGCCTGCCAACCGCATAACACTCTGAAAATATTGGCGTCAGCGGCGCCCAGCCGCTCCCGTTCAGATCCGCATCGGCATCACGACGTAACGATGATTGTAGTCTTCCCGGGGAAGGGCCCGGAGCTCGGTCGCGCTCTCACCGTCCTTGAACTCGAACGACACCTCCGTCTCCGGAATCGTCGACAGGAAATCGACCAAATATTGGTAGTTGAACCCGATCTGAAATTCGACGTCGTCATAGGCCACGTCCAGCGTTTCGCTGGCGTCACCCAGGTCGGAGTGGCTCGCCGTAACCTGCAGCGACCCCTTCCCCACCGAGAACCGCACGCTCTTGGAAAACTCGTCCGCAAGAATGGCCACACGCCGAATGGCCCCGGACACCGTGTCCCGCGCGATCTCGAACCGCCGATTGTTCCCCCGGGGCAACACCGATTCCCAGTTCGGAAACTGGCCGCTCAGGACCCGGGACACGAGCAGGCAACCGCTCATGTCGAAGAAGAGATGATTCTCGTGCCGCGAGAAAACGACATCTCCCTCGCCGCCCCCGTCCACGAGTATCCGCGACAGCTCGCTCATCGCCTTCTTCGGGATCAGGACCTTCGATTCTTCCGTCACTCCGGCGAGATCCCCGCTCTTCTCGACGTACGACAGGCGGTGGCCGTCCGTCGCCAGCATGATCACGGCCCCCGGCCGGAGTACCAGCAACGCCCCGCTGAACGTGTACTTGGAGTCTTCGGCGCTGATGGCGTACACGGTCCGCGCGATCAGTTGCGACAAGACCTCGGCCGCGATGGCCACGCCCGCGCCCTTCGGTTCCGGAAGCTGCGGAAAATCCTCCTGCGGCAGACCCGTGATGCGGAACCGGCTCGTCCCGCACGTCACGGTCATCTGGTTCCGTTCACCTTCCTTGAACCGGACATCCTTGTCAGGCAGCGCCCGGACGATCTCATACAGCGGCTTCGCCGGCAGCGTCAGCGTCCCGCCGTGCCCGACGGCGGCCGGGCACGTGGACTTGAACCCGATCTCGAGATCCGTAGCCAGCATCTCGAGGTGCTCTTCCTCGGCCCGGAGGAGCACGTTTTTGAGAATCGGCAGCGTGACCTTGCGCTCGACGACACCTTGAACGAGCGTCAGTTGCTGGAGCAGATCGAATTTCCGAACAGTGAATTCCATACGTTTCATCTCTATATCGGAATCGTAGGCATTGTGGAACCCGTGGATGCATCGTCCAACCTGTGTCCTGGCTGGGCCTTGCGGTATTTGCAGGCTGTGGACCGCACAGTGGATTCTTGCTGCATCGCTTGTGGGTACATGACTCTACAGATGATATTCACAGCATGTCCACATCAGGACCATCCGGCGATGTGGAAACGCGCCAGTGGAGAGCCTCGACGATTATTTCAGGGAGTCGAGGAAACCCTGAATCAACCGGTTGAACTCGGGGTCCTTCTTTCGGGACTGGTCGATCTTCGCGACGGAATGCAGGACCGTCGTGTGGTGCTTGCCCCCGAACTCGCGTCCGATTTGGGGCAGCGATGCGCCGGTGATCTGCTTGCAGAGGTACATGCACACCTGTCGTGGCAGCGCGATGGCTCGGGTGTTGCTCCTCGACTTGAGTTCCTGGACCCGGAGGCCGTAGTGGTCGGAGACGGTTTTCTGGATCATCTCGATCGAGACGGGCTTTTCCTCGGTGTGGAACTGCTCCCGCAAGGATTCCTGCGCCATGGGAAGTGATATCCCGGCGCCGCTCAACGAGGAGAAGGCCGCGACTCGGATCAGGGCGCCCTCGAGCTCCCGGATGTTGGACTTGACGTTGGTTGCGATGTAGAGGGCGACGTTGTCCGGGAGGGTCAGTCCTTCCTGCTCGGCTTTCTTGTGGAGGATGGCGATCTTGGTTTCCAGATCTGGTGGCTGGATGTCGGCGATCAGGCCCCACTCGAAACGTGAATGGAGGCGTTCCTGGAGAGTGGGGATCTCCTTGGGGCGGCAGTCGGCGGAAATAACGATCTGCTTCTGAGTGTCGTAGAGCGCGTTGAAGGTGTGGAAAAACTCCTCCTGCGTCCGGTCCTTCCCGGCGATGAACTGGATGTCGTCGATAAGAAGGACTTCGTGGCTGCGGTACCGTTCGCGGAAGGCCGGGAGCCGGTCGTAACGAATGGCGTCGATCAACTCGTTGGTAAACGTTTCGGTCGAGACGTAGGCGACGCGCAGGGAGCGGTCGTTGGCGGCGATGGTCTGGCCGACGGCGTGCATGAGGTGCGTCTTTCCGAGACCGACGCCGCCGTACAGGAACAGGGGGTTGTAGGCGAGCGACGGCCGTTCGGCCACAGCCATCGCGGCGGCATAGGCGAACTGGTTCGAGGAACCCACGATGAAGGAGTCGAACGTGTACTTGTGGTTCAACATGTGGTCGAGAGAGGCGAAATCGAGTTGGCGCTGGGCGCCGGCCGCCTCCGGGGACGGTTTCTGCTCGATCACGTAAACGACGCGGATCTCGCCGAGGCCTGCGCTCCGGGCGGCGGCGACGACAACATCGATGTGTTCGTTCAACCAGTCCTGGAAGTACGCGTTCGGGACGCGGACGTAGAGCGCATCCCCTTCCCGCCGCACCAGGCGGGTCGGCTTGAACCACGTTTCGTAATTCTGCTTGTTGACTTGGGTTTCGATTACGGTAAGAACTTGTTGCCAGGTATCCATTCTGGTTCGTCTCTGTGGGCCGCTGGTTGCCCATCGGTGGCAGGCAAGGATTTCCACATAAATTTCCACAGACGCGGCGGACCCTTGTGCAACGATTGCAAGACCGCCACCGTGGTGAGGGCGCAGATTAGCACGCTGAAATGCTTGGGGCGCGGCGAAAGTTTTACGTTTGGACGCAGCAGGCGCAGGGCTCGCCGAAGTGCGCGACGATCCCCCCGGCTTGACCCGCGAGGGCCGCGGTGATAGATTGCGGGTTTCTGCGGAGTTGCGGCCACGATGCCACTACGGACGTTTCAACCGAACAACCGCCGCCGGGCGAAAAAGCACGGATTTCGCCATCGGATGCGGACGCAGGCTGGCCGGAAGATCTTGAACCGCCGACGCGCCAAAGGGCGGCGGCGGTTGTCCGTTGACCACTACTGATCTCGGGAGTGGCGGGCTGGCCGGCGCGTCGTTGCCAAAGGCGTTTCGCCTCCGCCGGGCCCGGGAGTTCCGTGCCGTCTACTCCGGGGGAAGGCGAAAGCGCTCCCGTTCGTTCGTAGCCTTTATTCTGCCGAACGCGGCGGCCGTGAGTCGGTTCGGGTTGACGACGCCGCGCAGGCTTGGGAAGGCGCATGAACGGAATCGGATCCGGAGGCGCGTTCGAGAGATCCTGAGGCGCGAACGCGGCCGCATCGGCGGTGGCCGGGACATCGTGCTGAACCCGAGGCGCTCGGTGCTGACACGCGACTGGGAAGCGTTGCGCGCGGAGCTGGCGTCACTCCTCGAGGCGGAATGAGCGAGAGGCGTCCAGGGTCCGTAGCGCGGCGGCTGGGGACGGTGATCCTTCTTGCGGTGCTCGGCGCCTACCGGCGGGTAGTCTCGCCGTGGCTGCGGCCCGCGTGCCGGTTCGTTCCTTCCTGTTCGGAGTACGCGGGCGAGGCCGTCGAGAGGTACGGACCGCTGGGCGGCCTCCGGCGCGCCGCCTCACGGCTCTTGCGTTGCCACCCCCTCCATCCGGGCGGCGTCGATCTCGTCGACTGAGGAGGCGGTTGTGGAAGAGGGTATGGAGAAGCGCCTCCTGCTTTCGTTCGCGCTGTCGATCCTGGTTCTCTTCGCCTTCAGTTGGTTGTTCACACCGACCGGTCCGGAACCGGCCGAGGGCCCGGCTGTCGAGGCGCCGGCGCCCGCTCTGGAGGCGCCCGCCACGGCGGCGGCCGGCCCCGCCCAGGCAGACGTCCCGGACGTCCCGGAGGTCGATGCCCCCGACGACGCGCCTGCGGCCGCGGAAGTCCGGGCGGGCGCCCCGGTCGAGGTGGCGCTGACAACGGACCGATACGCGCTCGCGTTCAACAACCGGGGCGCGGTGCTCGGAAGCGTGGCGCTGCCGGACTATGTCGATGGAACGGGACGTCCGCTCGAGTTGATCCGCGCGAGCGAGTCCACGGGATGGCCGCTCGAGATCCGGACAGGGGATCCGGCCGTGGACGCCGAGATCCGGGACGCGCTGTTCGCTGTCGAGGAGAGCGACGGCGAGGTCCGGATGCGGTACGCCGCAGCCGGGCTGGACGTCGTGAAGGTGTTCCGCGTCGATCCGGCCCGGTATCGACTGGAAGTCGAAATCGACGTCCGGCGGAACGGCGCGGCCGTGCCTTTCGCTGTGGTCTGGCAGGGCGGATTCGGAGAGCGGTACAGCGCCGGGGTGCCGTTCGCCGGCGGCGCGGGCGCCAGCGTGGTGTATCTCGAGGGTGAGGCGTTCGAACGGTTGGCGGCGGGCGACATCGAAACGCCGGACGACGTGCCGCCGGCGGCGTTGGCAGGAGTCGCGGACCGGTACTTCATGGCCGTCTTCCTGCTTCCCGGCCCCGCGGCCCCGCGCGTGGAGGGGGTGGCCGTTGCCGCCGCCGCCGGCGACGAGGAAATCACGCCGAGAATCGAGCTGGCGTATCCGAACGGTCCGGTCGGGATTTACGTCGGGCCGCAGCAGGAACGATACCTGGCCGATGTGGACCCGCGGCTGACCAACGTTATCGATTACGGGTTTTTCGGGTTTCTGTCTCGGCCGATGATGCTGGGTCTCGTCTTGATCCACGACACGGTTGTCGGCAATTGGGGCTGGTCGATCATTCTTCTGACGATCGTCATCAACATCGCCTTCTTCCCGCTGCGGTTGAAGCAACAGCTCTCGATGCAGAAGATGCAGAAGATCCAGCCGCAGATGCGCACCCTGCAGGACAAGTACAAGAAGCTGAAGCCGAACGATCCGCGCCGGCCGGAGGTGCAGGCCGAGATGGTCGGGCTGTACAAGAAGCACGGGGTGAACCCCTTGGGCGGATGTCTGCCGTTGCTTCTCCAGATGCCCTTCCTGATCGCCGTGTTCTGGTTGCTGCAGGTGTCGATCGAGCTCCGACAGGCCCCATGGATGCTCTGGATCCAGGATCTCGCAGCGCCCGACCCGTATTACATTCTGCCGATACTGTTCGGGGTATCCATGTTCGTGCAGCAGAAAATGATGCCGACGTCGCCCGATCCCACGCAGGCGCGGATCATGATGATCATGCCGCCCATGCTCACGTTGCTGTTTCTGAACAGTCAGAGCGGGCTGATGCTGTACTGGCTGACGAGCAACGTTTTCGGCGTGGGCCAGCAGGCTCTGATCCGGAAGTACTGGGCCCCGGCATCGAAGCCGAAACGGGAGGCGGCGGGGAAACCGGAGGTGTCGTCGGCCAAGGCGGACGCCGCGCCCGCCGACGGGGCGGACGCCAATGCGCCGGGCGTCGACGCGGACGCGACCGGGGAAACGGCTCCCGAGTCCGGGGCCCGCCGCCGCCGGCGACGGCGGAAGTGAAAGCCTTCCCGGAGGCGGGCGACACGATTGCGGCCATCTCCACGCCGCCCGGCCGCGGCGGAATCGGCGTGATCCGGGTTTCCGGGGCCGCCGCCGTCGCTTTGGTCGACGGCTTTTTTGAATCGCGGGAGGCGGTCCGGGATCGTCTGGCGCGCTATGGCGTCTTTCGCGGTCCGGACCGGGAGCCGGTCGACGATGTCGTCGTCACGGTGTTCCGGGCGCCGCGATCCTACACGGGAGAAGACATCGCCGAAATCAGCGCGCACGGCAATCCGGTGATTCTCCACCGGATTCTCGACACGCTTGTCGGGGCCGGAGCGCGCCGCGCGGAGCCGGGAGAATTCACGCTTCGAGCCGTGGCGCACGGGAAGCTCGATCTGGCCCAGGCCGAGGCGGTCCGGGATTTCATCGCGGCGCAGACCGAATCGCAGGCGCGTTTGGCCATGGGGCAGAAGGCCGGCGCGCTGGCCAAGCGTATCGAGCCCGAAAAGGGCGCCATCGTGACGCTCGTCGCCCGGCTGGAAGCCGCCATCGATTTCGCCGAGGACGATGTGCCACTGCCGGACGGGAAGGTTCTCGCCGCGCGCGTCACGGCGGCGATGTCCGAACTGAGGTGTCTGGCGGACACCTTCGCCTACGGAAGGCTGGTCGTGGAGGGGCTCTCCGTAGCGATCGCCGGAAAACCGAATACGGGCAAGTCAAGCCTCTTCAACAGGTTGACCGTCGACGGCCGAGCAATCGTCACCGACGTTGCAGGTACTACGCGTGACGTAGTGACGGAGGTGGCGACGCTGGGCGGCGTGCCGCTCCGGTTTTCCGACACGGCCGGAATTCGGACCACCACGGACCGCGTCGAGGCGATCGGCGTGGACCGCACGCTGGAGGTGCTGTCCGAAGCGGACGTGATGCTGGTGGTCCTCGACGTCTCGCGGGAGATCGACGGCGACGACGAGAGCCTCCTGTCGCGGACCTCCGGGCGCCCGCGGCTGGTCGTGGCCAACAAGCGGGACCTTCCATGCCGGTGGGATCCGTCGCGTTTTCCGGGAAGCGTTTCGGTCAGCGCGTTGACGGGCGAAGGCGTCGAGGAATTGAAGACGGCTATCGAAGACGCGGTGACGCAACACCGGACGGCAAACGCCGAGGAATTCGCGATAACGAGCCGGCGGCAGCACGAAACTCTCGCGAGCGCGATCGAAAGGCTGGGCACCGCAGCGGACGGCCTGGCGTCGGATGTGCCCCACGAAATGGTTCTTCTGGATCTGTACGCCGCGCTGTCGTCGCTGGGTGAGCTGACGGGCGAAGTGACGACCGACGATATACTGGACCAGGTGTTTTCGACGTTCTGCATCGGAAAGTGACGATGACGCGAGCCGCCGACGATTTCGATGTGATCGTGATCGGGGCCGGGCATGCCGGTTGCGAGGCGGCGTATGCCGCCGCGCGCATGGGGTTGTCGACCGCGCTCTGCACGATGAACGCCGACACGATCGCACAGATGTCGTGCAACCCGGCCATCGGAGGGGTCGCCAAAGGGCACCTGGTGCGCGAAATCGACGCGCTTGGCGGTCTGATGGGCCTCGTTGCGGACCGGGCGGGGATTCATTTTCGCCTGTTGAACACGAGCCGGGGCCCGGCCGTCTGGTCGCCGCGGGCCCAGGCCGACAAGGTCCGCTACCGGCGTGAGATGCGCAGCACCCTGGAATCCCGGAGCGGGCTCCATATCGTCGAGGCGGAAGTCACGGGACTGCTCATGCGAGGCGGGCGGGTCGCCGGTGTGACGTTGCCGGACGGGCGCCGCGTCCGTGGCAGGGCCGTAATCGTCACGACCGGAACGTTCCTGAACGGACGCATTCACATTGGCGAGACGCAGTTCGCATCCGGACGGAGGGGGGAACCGGCTTCCACCGTTCTGGGTAACGCTCTCCGGGACCTCGGTTTCGATTGCGGACGCCTGAAGACCGGGACGCCGCCCCGTTTGGACGGACGCACCATCGATTTCGAACGGTTCGAGCGCCAGCCGGGGGACGCTGAGCCCACCCCGTTCTCGTTCCGCACCGAAACGTCGCTCGAGAACAGGATCGACTGCTACCGGACATGCACGAATCCGGAGGTCCATGCGTTGATCCGGAGCAACATCGGTCGATCCCCGCTCTACAGCGGCCAGATCCAGGGGTTGGGTCCGCGGTATTGCCCTTCGATCGAAGACAAGGTGGTCCGGTTCGCCGACCGGGAACACCACCCCGTCGTGTTGGAACCGGAAGGGTTGGACACCGACGAAGTCTATGTGAACGGCTTGTCGACGAGCCTGCCGGCCGACGTCCAGAAGGCGATCCTGGAGCGAATGCCGGGGTTGGAAGACGCCGCGATGCTCCGGCCAGGGTATGCGATCGAATACGACTTCGTTCAGCCGATCCAACTGCAGCCGACGCTGGAAACGAAACGCTGCGGGGGTCTGTTCCTGGCCGGCCAGATCAACGGTACGACCGGCTATGAGGAAGCGGCGGCCCAGGGGCTGATGGCGGGGATCAACGCGGCGTTGCTGGTCCAGGGCCGGGACCCGCTGGTTCTGCACCGGTCCGAGGCCTACATCGGGACCATGATCGACGATCTGGTGACGAAGGGTACGAACGAGCCCTACCGGATGTTCACGTCACGCGCGGAGTTCCGGCTCCATCTTCGCATCGACAACGCGGATTTGCGCCTGACCCCGATCGGCCGGAAGGCCGGAACGGTCGGGGATCGCCAGTGGGCGTTGTTCCGGGAGCGGGGGCGCCGTATCCGAACCGTTCGCGAGCGGTTGGCGCGGACGCGTGTCGGCGCGGCCGACCCTTTCCTTGCGGCGCAGGAGATCCGTTCCAGAGACCGCCCGACGTTGGCCGCGTTGTTGAAGCGCCCCGAGGTGCGGATCGAAGCGCTGCGGCGGGCCGGGCTCGTTCCGGATGCCGGCTTGCGGCGTGAGGATCTGGTTTCGATCGAAACAGCCATCAAGTACGAGGGCTACATCCGACAACAGGACCGGCAGGTCGCTCGCTTGCGCAGAGCGGAGGCGAGGCGTCTGCCCGCGGATCTGGACTACGCGCGAATGCCGGGGCTCTCCGCCGAGATCGTGGAGAAACTGACGCGTGTGCGACCCTGTTCGCTGGCGCAGGCGGGGCGGATCCCTGGCGTGACCCCGGCCGCGATCTCCGTCATCCTGATGCACCTGGAATTGCGCGGGCGTGCCGCCAGCCGCGTTGCGTCCGGAGTCGCCGCGGAAACCCTTTCCCAATGACGCGAACGGCGACCGGCGCCGTTCTCGATCGGGCCCTCGAAGCCCTGGACCTCACCGTGGAGCCGGACACGCGTTCCGGCCTCCAGCGGTATATCGAAACGGTCGAACGTTGGAATCGGGCCGTGAACCTGACGGCGCTTGCCGGGGACGCGCTGGCGCAGCGCCTCGTGGCCGAACCGCTCTGGGTCGCGCGCCGACTGTCACCCCGCGGCGCATACCTCGATATCGGCTCGGGCAACGGGTCGCCGGCTTTCCCGTGGCTTCTGGCTGCCGACTTCTCGCATGCGGCGCTGGTGGAGGCGAGGGTCCGCCGTGCGGTGTTTCTGCGACGGCTGACCCATGCACTGCGACTCCCGGCCGTGTCGGTCCACGCGGTGCGCTTCGACGACTTCGTGCCGGACGGGCCGATGGACTGGATCACGCTTCAGGGCGTGCGGCTCACGCCCGATCTCTGGGGAAGGATCGCCGGGCGGCTGCCGGGGGCGCGGCTCGTGTGGTTTTCGCGGCGCGGCGAACCGCCCGCGGCGCCGTCCGACACGCTGGAGATTCCGCACTCGGACCGCTGTGCGATGGTTTTCCAGATTTAGGCGTGCGGGGGGACCGCATCTGGGTTTCCGGGGAGACAGTATCGAAGAGCGGGTGACGGTGTTCCACGTGGAACATCCCATCGAATGGCCATGAGCATGGCACGAGTGATCGCAGTTTCGAACCAGAAGGGCGGAGTCGGAAAGACGACGACCGCCATCAACCTGGCGGCGTCCCTGGCGGCGGCCGAGATGCGAACGCTGGTCGTCGACGTGGATCCCCAGGGGAACGCGACGTCGGGCCTGGGTGTCCGAAAGAACAGTTACGACCTCTCCACATACCACGCGCTCGTGTTGGGCGAGCCGCTGTCCTCGATTCTCTTGCCCACGGCCATGGACTCGCTCCTGCTGGCGCCGGCCGGCCGGGAGCTGGTCGGCGTGACGATGGAACTGGGGCAGGTGCAGGGCCGCGAGTGCCGGCTCGCCGAGCTGCTCGAGCCGGTCGCCGTCGAGTTCGACTTCATTCTGATCGACTGCCCGCCGGCGCTGGACCTGCTGACGGTCAACGCGCTCGTGGCGGCCGACAGCGTCCTCATACCGATTCCGTGTGAGTACTTCGCGCTCGAAGGGGTTTCGGAACTGATCGAGACGGTCCGGCAGATCCGGCGTCAACGCAACCCGGAACTGGAAATCGAGGGCGTCTTGATCACGATGTTCGACGAGCGGACGAATTTGGCGCGGCAGGTCCATGCGGACCTCCAGTCTTTCTTCGGGCCGCGGATGTTCAAGACGAAGATTCCTCGGAATATTCGGCTCGGCGAGGCGCCGAGCCATGGCAAGCCGATTCTGCTCTATGACATCCGCTCCAAGGGAGCCGAGAGCCATATAAGGCTGGCCAAGGAGGTGATTCATGCCCGAACAGAGGAAGGCTTTGGGCCGCGGCCTGAGCGCGTTGCTCGGGACACCCGATCTCGAACCGGATCGTCTGCGTGAAATCGACGTCGACCGGCTGATTCCGAACACGGATCAACCGCGCCAGTCGTTCGACGACGACAGTCTGGCCGAGCTTGCGTCCTCGATCGCCGCGCACGGTGTCGTCCAGCCGTTGGTCGTCCGGCCGTTGCAGGACGGGGTGTTCCAGATCGTGGCGGGCGAGCGCCGGTGGCGGGCCGCGCAAAAGGCGGGTCTGACGCGCGTTCCGGCCGTGGTCCGGGAAACGCGCGAACACCAGTCCCTGGAATTGGCGCTGGTCGAAAACCTGCAGCGCGAGAACCTCAACCCGGTGGACGAGGCGCAAGCCTATGACCGGCTTTCGTCGGAGTTTCACTTGACGCAGGACCAGATCGCCGAACGCGTCGGCAAGAGCCGGGTGAGCGTGGCGAACATGTTGCGGCTACTGAAGTTGCCGGGTGAGGTGCTCGAGTGGCTGCGCGAGGGGCGGTTGTCGGTGGGCCACGCGAAGGCGCTGCTTTCCCTGCCCGAGACCGAGAGCGTTCTCGATGCCGCGCGCGCCATCATTCGCGGGAAATACTCGGTCCGCCAGGCCGAAGCCCTGGTCGCTCGCCCGGGCGGCGCCGCTCGGGCCAAGGCCGCCGCCCCGGGCAAGGCCGATCCCAATGTCCGCGCCGCCATCGACGCTCTCGAGCGGGCTCTGGGAACGAAAGTCCGGATACAGGGGTCGGCCGCGAAAGGGCGGATCGAGATTCACTACCATTCCGAGGCGGAGCTCGATCGCTTGTACCGCGGGCTGGCGGAAGCGCGTATTTGATGCGCCTGACCCGCTTCGCCAAGTCGGCCGGCTGTGCCGGCAAGCTCAGCCCGAAGGATCTCAGCGCCGCGCTGAACGGGATCCGACGACAGACGATGCCGGAGATTCTGGTGGGTTTCGACCGGTCCGATGACGCCGGGGTGTACCGGCTTTCCGACGAGTTGGCGCTGGTTCAGACCGTGGACTTCTTCCCGCCGATGGTCGACGATCCCACGCTGTTCGGCCAAGTGGCCGCGGCCAACGCGTTGAGCGACATATACGCGATGGGCGGCCGTCCCATAACGGCCCTCTCGATCGTCGGTTTCCCGACGCAGGGCATCGAGCCCGGCGTCTTGAGACAGATCATGGACGGCGGTCTCGAGAAGCTCGACGAGTGCGGCGTCGCCCTGATGGGCGGCCATTCCCTGCGGGACGAAGAGGTGAAGTTCGGCTATGCGGTCACCGGCACCATCGATCCGGACCGGGTTCTCGACAACAGTCACGCCGCCGTCGGCGACAGCATCCTGCTGACCAAGCCGTTGGGGGCGGGGCTGATCGCGACGGCATTGAAGAAGGGGCAGGTGGCGGAGGCCGATCTGGACGCCGCCGTGCGTGGCATGACGACCACCAACCGCGTGGCTGCCGAGACGATCGTGAAGTTTCCCGTGAGGGCGATGACGGACGTGACGGGCTTCGGTCTGGTCGGGCACGCGGTCGAGGTCGCGCGGGCGAGCCGCGTCACCATGGCGATCGACCATGCGCGGCTGCCGGTCCTGGACGGCGCGCTCGCGGCTAGCGCGGCGGGCCATTGCGCGGGAGGACTCCACAGCAATCGCGAGTTTTTCGGGCCCGAGGTGGCGTGGAAAAACCCGGTCACGCCCGACTACCAGGACCTCGTTTTCGATCCGCAAACGTCGGGCGGGTTGCTCGTGTTCGCCGGCGGTGAATACGCCAGCGATCTGCGGGACGCACTCGCCGACGCCGGAGTATCCGTATCCGAGATTGGCGAGGTTCGGCCCTCGGGGCCCGCCGCGATCGAGATCCTTTGACGGCCGGGCGCGAACCGCCGGCGCCTGTTGACACGCCTGCGAGTGCGGTGCTAATCTGGCAGGTTTTTGTAGGCGTACGGGCCGGCATCTCCCCCACTCGCCTTCCGAAACGTCACGCATGATGGACGGAACGACCAGTTTACTATGTCTGTAGTATCCACGCGCTATGCACGGGCGTTGTTTCAGGCCCTCCTCGCGGAGAGCGCCGGCAAGGCCGGCGAGGGTCTGGGCCAGATGGAGCGGTTCGCCACGGCGCTGGCCACGGAGAGCGTGGCGCGCCAGGTCCTGATGAACCCGGCGATCGCCCCTGAACAGCGCGAGGGGTTCATTCAGCGGCTCGGCGACGTCCTGGGTCTGGATTCCCGCGTGCGCAAGCTGGTTTCGCTGCTTGTCGAGCGTCGCCGCGTCGACATCCTGGACGACGTCATTCAGGACTACCGGGAGCTGCTGGACGAAGAGACCGGCGTCATCCGGGCAGTCGTCACGTCGGCGTCGCCGCTCGGCGGCGCCGAGCGGGCGGCCATCGGCGACCGGTTGGAGGCCTCGCTCGGGAAGCGCGTCATCATGGAGGTCCGGGAAGATCCGTCCCTGCTCGGCGGCCTGGTGGTCCGCATCGGAGGAACGGTATACGACGGGTCGGTGCGCCAGTGCCTGGCGGGTTTCCGGGCACGGCTCGCCGCGGTCTGACAGCCATTATTCGCCGACGGGGCCGCGCCCGACGCGGCCCCGTCGATCGGGAGTCGCATGGAGATCAAGGCAGAAGAGATCAGCAAGATCATCAGGGAGCAGATCGAGGAGTATCGCCCGGGCCTGGAAGTCAGCGAGGTCGGCAGCGTCATCTCGGTCGGCGACGGCATCGCGCGCGTGTATGGCCTCGAGAGGGCGATGGCGGGCGAGTTGCTCGAGTTCCCCAGGAGCGTCATGGGCCTCGCGCTGAACCTCGAGGAGGCCCAGGTCGGCGCCGTTCTGCTCGGCGACACGACCGAGATCAAGGAAGGCGACCCGGTCAAGCGCACCGGACGGATCATGGAAGTGCCCGTCGGCGACGCCCTCGTCGGCCGCGTCGTCAACGCGCTGGCCCATCCCATCGACGGCAAAGGACCCATCGTCACCGACCAGGCGAACCCGGTCGAGAGAATCGCCACGGGCGTGGTCGACCGCCAGCCGGTCAAGGAACCCTTGCAGACGGGGCTGAAACCGATCGACGCCATGATTCCGATCGGCCGCGGCCAGCGGGAGCTGATCATCGGGGACCGGCAGACCGGGAAGACCGCGGTCGCCATCGATACGATCATCAACCAGGCGGGCCAGGACGTGATCTGCATCTACGTGGCGATCGGCCAGAAGCGCTCGACGGTGGCGCAGGTGGTCAAGACGCTGGACGACGCCGGCGCGATGGCCTACTCGATCGTCGTTTCGGCGTCGGCGAGCGATCCGGCGCCCATGCAGTTTCTGGCGCCCTACGCCGGGACCGCGATCGGGGAATACTTCCGTGATGCCGGCAAGCACGTGCTGTGCATCTACGACGACCTGTCGAAGCACGCCGCGGCCTACCGGGAGATCTCGTTGCTCTTGCGCCGCCCGCCGGGCCGCGAAGCCTATCCGGGAGACGTCTTCTACCTGCACTCGCGGTTGCTCGAACGCGCGGCCAAGCTCAGCGCGTCCGAGGGCGGCGGCTCCCTCACCTCGCTTCCCGTCATCGAGACGCAGGCCGGCGACGTGTCCGCCTACATTCCGACGAACGTCATCTCGATCACCGACGGCCAGATCTACCTGGAGGCGGACTTGTTCCACTCCGGCATCCGTCCGGCGGTCAACGTGGGCCTTTCAGTGTCCCGCGTCGGCGGCAGCGCCCAGATCCGCGCCATGCGGCAGGTGGCGGGCAGCCTGCGGCTCGACCTTGCGCAATACCGTGAGTTGGCCGCTTTCGCCCAGTTCGGATCCGACCTGGACAAGGCCACCCAGGCCCAGCTCAATCGCGGGCAGCGCCTGACCGAGATCCTCAAGCAGGATCAATACGTGCCGCTGCCGGTCGCCAAGCAGGTCGTGATCATCTTCGCCGGCACGAAGGGCTTTCTCGATGACATGGACGTGTCGTCGTTGCGGCCGTTCGAAAAGGCGCTGTTCGACTACCTCGACACCAGCCAGCCGGAATTGCTCGCCGGCATCGTGGAAAAGAAGGTTCTCGACGACGAGTTGACGGAACAGCTCTCGGCCGCCGTGAACGAGGCGAAGCAACGGTTTCTCGCCGAGCACGGCGCGGCGTAGCGCGCCGTTCGAAGAACGGGAGAGCATGGCGAACCTTCTCGACATCCGGCGGCGGATCCGGTCGGTCAGGAACACGCAGCAGATCACGCGCGCAATGAAGACCGTGTCGGCGGCGAAGCTGCGCCGGGCGCAGGAACGCATCTTCGCGGCGCGGCCTTACGCCGCCCAGTTCAAGACGGCGTTGGCGAACCTCGCCGGGCGCGTCCAGAATGTCGAGCACCCGCTCCTGGCCGTCCGCCCCGAGAGGAATCTCCTGCTGGTCGTCATCACGGCCGACCGCGGTCTTTGCGGCGCCTTCAACGCGAATGTCATCCGAACGGCCGCCGACTTCATCCGCGACCGGAGCGACGCCTCCATCCGGTTGATGACCGTGGGGAAGAAGGGTCGCGACTTCTTCGCCCGGCGTGGCGACAGCATCATCGAAGAGCACGTCGGCCTATTCGCCCAACTGAACATCGAGCATGCGCGGACCATCGGCGCCCGGATCGTCGACCTGTACCGGAACGCGGAATGCGACGCCGCCTACCTCGCGTACAACGAGTTCAAGTCCGTCATACAACAACGGCTCGTCGTCGAGCCGCTCCTGCCTCTCGGTGCGGATACGCTCGAAGGCGACGGTTCCCTGCTCGATTACATCTACGAACAGCCGCCTCAGGAGATCTTCAGCCGTCTGCTGCCGCGTTACGTGGACATCCAGGTGCATCGGGCGCTGCTGGAGTCGGCGGCGGCCGAACACGGGGCCCGGATGGCGGCGATGGACACGGCGTCGCGGAACGCGGCGGAAATGATCGAGACGCTGACGTTGAACATGAACCGCGTGCGGCAGGCGGCGATTACACGCGAGATCATCGAGGTAGTGAGCGGCGCGGGCGCGTGACGCGGCGCCGGAAGGACACGCATCACCATGGCGAACATCGGTAGAGTTCTTCAGGTTATCGGGCCGGCCATCGACGTCGAGTTCGAGGAAGGAAGCCAACCGGCCATCTACAACGCCCTGCGCGTCACCAGCGATGGTTTCGACGTTCCGGAGCCGATCGATGTCATCGTCGAGGTGCAGCAGCATCTCGGCGAGGGCAAGGTGCGTTGCGTCGCGATGCAGCCGACCGACGGGATGGTCCGCGGCATGGCCGCCGAAGACCTGGGCGTCCCCATCAGCGTGCCCGTCGGGAAGGCGACGCTGGGGCGCATCATGAACGTCATCGGCCAGCCGGTCGATCAGGCGGGGCCCATACGCGCCGAACGCCGCGATCCGATCCACCGCCACGCACCGGCGTTTACGGAACAGGACACCAAGATGGAGATGTTCGAAACCGGCATCAAGGTGATCGACCTGATCGAGCCGTATCTCCGCGGCGGCAAGATCGGCCTGTTCGGTGGCGCGGGCGTCGGGAAGACCGTGGTCATCATGGAGCTGATCAACAACATCGCGTCCAAGCACGGGGGCCTGTCCGTGTTCGGCGGCGTGGGCGAGCGAACGCGCGAAGGGAACGACCTCTGGCTGGAGATGAAGGAATCCGGCGTGATCGACAAGACCGCCATGGTCTACGGACAGATGACGGAGCCGCCCGGCGCCCGCGCCCGCGTGGGGTTGACGGCATTGACGGCGGCGGAGTACTTCCGCGACGAGGAAGGACAGGACGTGCTCCTGTTCATCGACAACATCTTCCGGTTCACGCAAGCCGGATCCGAGGTCTCGGCCCTTCTCGGGCGCATGCCTTCCGCGGTGGGCTACCAACCCACGCTCGCGACCGAGATGGGCGAGTTGCAAGAGCGAATCACGTCGACGCTGAAAGGCTCGATCACGTCCGTACAGGCCATCTATGTCCCGGCCGACGACTACACGGATCCGGCTCCGGCCACGGCGTTCGCTCACCTGGACGCCACGACCGAGTTGTCGCGGGCGATTTCCGAGCGCGGCATCTATCCGGCGGTGGACCCGCTGGCGTCCACGTCTCGAATCCTGGATCCGCGGGTCGTGGGCGAGGAGCACTACGCGGTGGCGCGATCGGTCAAGACGGTCCTTCAGAAGTACAAGGACCTGCAGGACATCATCGCCATTCTCGGCATCGACGAGTTGTCCGAGGAGGACAAGCTGGCGGTCGCGCGCGCCCGGAAGATCGAACGCTTCCTGTCGCAGCCGTTCTTCGTGGCTGAGCAGTTCACCGGGACGCCGGGCAAGTACGTCAACGTCGCCGACACGATCAAGGGTTTCCGGGAAATCGTCGAGGGCCGGCATGACGATGTTCCCGAACAGGCGTTCTACATGGTCGGGACCATCGAGGAAGCTCTCGAGAAGGCCGAGCAGATGCGCATGACCGCATGACCGGGAGCGCCCCGATGGACCGCGACCGCACTCTCCATTTCACGCTCGTCACGCCGGAGCGGGCCTTGGCCGAGGAACGCGTCGACGAGGTCCGGATCCCGGGGCTGGGCGGGTATCTCGGGATCCTCCCGGGGCACGCGGCGTTATTTTCGGAATTGGGGACGGGAGTGCTCACCATCGCGCGGAACGGGCGGTTCGACACGTTCGCCGTCGCCGGGGGGTTCGTGGAAATCCGGGACGACGCCGTACGCGTGCTGGCCGACGTGGCCGAGGCCCCTTCGGACGTCGACGTCGCCCGGGCCGAGGCGGCCGGCGCGCGCGCCGAAGAACGTCTCGGCGGCGGCGAAGTGGATCACGCGCGCGCGCAGGCGGCCCTGGAACGCGCGCGAACACGGGTCGCGGTGGCCCGTCGAATCTCCTAACTACTACAACGTTAGTGGGTTTGGGTCGCGCTCCGCCGCGCGTTGACTCGCTGACGCGCGCCGTGCTAGCGTTTGCGCTCGTTTTCGGACCTGGAATTCCCTGCGGAAAACCGCATTTCGGTATCGCATGCCGCCGCCGATCGCCCCCAACGCGCTGGATACCCGCGACGTCGGGCGCACCGTGCTCGACAACGGGCTGACGGTCCTGACGCGCGAGATGGGTTTCTCGCCCACGGTCACGTGCATGGTCTGGTACCGGGTGGGATCGCGTAACGAGCCCGCCGGCGAGACGGGGTACTCGCACTTCCTCGAGCACATGCTGTTCAAAGGCACCCGGCGATACGCGAAAGGCGACATCGACCGGATCACGATGCGGAACGGCGGCAGCAACAACGCGTTCACCTCCTACGACTTCACCGCGTACTACTTCAACTTCGCGTCCGATCGCTGGGAGGCCGCGCTGGACATCGAGGCCGACCGGATGGTCAACACCGTCTTCGATCCGGTGGAGTTCGCGGCGGAAAAGAAGGTCGTGATCGAGGAGCTGAAGGCCGGGCTGGATCAGCCATGGGGCGTGCTGATGCAGAAGTTGAACGCAACTGCGTTCCAGAAGCATCCCTACGGCAATCCCGTGATCGGCTGGCAGGCGGACGTGGAGGCCGCGACCCCGGACCGGATCGAAGCGTATTATCGGCGTCACTACCATCCCGCCAACGCGACGCTCGTTCTGGTGGGCGACTTCCGGACCGGCCGCGCGTTGGAGCAGGTCCGGGAGAGGTTCGGCGCCATCGCTTCCGGAGCCGCGGCGGGCGGCGCCATCGCCCGCGAACCGGAACAGACGGCCGAGCGGCGTTTCCGGCTCGCATGGCGCTCCGACGTTCCCCGCCTGGCTGTCGCGTATCGCGCCCCGTGCATCGGCCACCCGGATTCCTACGCGCTCCAGGTGCTGGCCGTCGTGTTGGCCGAGGGGAAGGCTTCCCGCCTGTACCAGCGGCTCGTCGAACGCGACCGCAGCGTCACGTTCGTCACGGCCGAATACGGCGAGTCGCGGGACGAGACGCTGTTCCATGTCCGCGCGGAGGGTCGCGGGGACGTGTCCCTGGAAGCGATCGAAGCCGGAATCGATGACGAAATCGACCGCATCGCCGCCGGCCCGATCGATCTCGGCGCCCTGGACCGCGCCAAGCGCCAGATCGAGGCCCACTTCGTCTTCTCGATGGAACGCGCGATGGATCAGGCCCTGCTGTTCGGCCAGATCGAGTCGCTGGACCGGCTGGAATACGTCGACTCGTACCT
>JAJEDW010000177.1 GCA_022821265.1 Acidobacteriota bacterium | reverse complement strand
CGCCGATAGAGGGCCTCGGACTCGGCGGGCCGCTCCAGCAGCCGATACGCCGCCGCCAGGCTGTCCAGGCTGCGGAGCAGTTGCGGTGAATCCGGAGCGTGCGTCTCGGCCAGGACCAGCGCGTCACGGAAATACGCTGCGGCCTCCGCATTGCGTCCGGCCGCCAGCGCCTCCGCGCCGGCCGCATCGAGGTCGATCCAGTCCGCTTCCGCGTCGGATACGGCCTGGAACAGGAAGAACGCGCCGCCGGCTTCGACCGGCGCGCTGATTTCGCCCGCGTCGAGGCCCGCAACGGCGTTGCGGATATCGTCTCGAAGATCCGCGGGATTGATCCGGCCCATGTATCCGCCGCGCGCGGCGGAAGCGGCGTCCAGCGAACGCTCGGCGGCCAGAACGTCGAACGGAACGCCCGCGGCGGCCTGCTGCCGGATGTCCTCGGCGTCTTCCAGGGAAGCGGCGACGATCTGGCGGAGCGCGATCCCGCCGGACTGCGCCGTCGCCGCTATCCGTCCGGCGCCGGACAGCGCGAGGAACAGTGCCAGGATTCGGACTGAATGGCGCATCGCCAATGCTCGCTGCGATCGAATGTTAGTCGATGTCGGCGGGGCGGGCAATCGCGCCGGCGCGGCGTCGGCCCGCGCGCGGCGGAAACGAAAAGGGCTCCCCGGCGAGGGGAGCCCTTTGGTCGCGATGATCAGCGAGCGGTCTACCAGTCCACCCGGACGCGCGCCTTGAAGACGCGGCCGTACTCGGAGAACTCGACGTCGACGCCGCTCTTGCCGTCGATCAGGCCGAAGTCGTCGCCGCTCTGGATGCTCAGATTGGGGTTCTGAGGATGCGGATGGTTGAAGACGTTCGTGGCGTCCACGCGGACCTCCATCGAGATCCCCTCGGTGACCTGGATGCGCTTGGAGAGCGCCATGTCCAGATCCCAGCGGCCGGGCGCGAACACCTGGTCGCGGAAGTTGCCGAACTCGCCGGGAAGCGGGGTCCGGAACACGAGGTTCCCCGAGCCGTCGTAAAGCGCGTTCAGGTCGCAGAGCCCCTGCAGGGACGGCGCCACGACCGACGGGTTCAAGCACTGCGGGTCGGGTTGGCGCTCGTAGCCGCTGAAATAGGTGCCGAAGTCGTCGCCGCCCGGCCAGTTGACCTGTCCGGCGCTCGCATCGAAGTTCGCGCCGTCGACCAGAACGGGATAATTGTTGGAGTACCAGCCGCCACGCAGGCTCGCCACCTGGAGGGGCCGGCCGCTGGAGGCGTTGTAGATCCAGCTCACCTGCCAGCCCTCGGCCACGCGGGCCAGGAGCCCCGAGCTGTTGCCCAGCAGAAGCTGGTTCGGGCCGATGGGCAGGCTGAACGTCCCGAAGCTACGGAACGAGTGCGCCCGCGAATAGGTGCCGAGCCGGTAGTCGCGCCAGCGCTCCCAGGGCACCGTGTAGGTGTTGCTGGTGTTGCCCAGGTCCTTCGACCAGGTGTAGGAGAACGTGTTCTGGATCCCCCAGATCGGGCGAACGGTCAACTGGGTCTGCAGCGAGTGGTAGTTGCGGTACCCCATGTTGGTCCGGAGCTCCGCGTCGTCGAACTGCGGGCTCGTCATGATGTAGTTCTCGGGGAACCCGCTGTAACGCAGGACGCCGCCCTGCGTGCCGGTCGGAATCGGCGGCAGGTCGCGGTTGTAGGCGTTGTTGTAGTTCAACGTGTTCAGCATGTCGGCGATCGGGACGTAGGCGCCCCGCGCCAAGTTGGTGTTGAACCGGCTGTCGGTCCGCAGGAGCTCCGCCCCGGTCAGGCCGTTCTGCCCGACGATGGCGTCGGCGGCGAAGACGTTCGCCTTCATGTTGATGCCGTGGAACAGGTCGTCCAGCAGCGCCGACTCCCCGCCGCGCCGGGCGGCCTCGAAGGCCTCGAACAGGCCGTTCTGGTGGATGTTCGGGACGTTCAGGTTGAAGCTGGTGAGCATCTTGCGGCTCAACGTGCCGATGTAGCGCACGTCCAGCGTCAGCGTCGAGTTGAACGTGTGGGTGAGCGCCGCCGTCAGGTTCTGGATGTACGGCGTCGCGAAGTTGGGCGCGTAGACCTCCAGGTCGACGCCCCGGTCCGTGACCGGCACCGGCAGCACCGGCAGGAACGTGGGATCGGCCGGCACGCCGACGCCGTTGACGACGTCCTGCATGTTGAAGTGCTGCCCGCCGCCGAGGCCCTCGAAGCGGCCCTGGACCGCGCTGCCCGGCGCGTTCTGGATGATGCTGCTGATCTCGGCGGCCCGTCCGCCGCCCAGGTAGCTCAACTGGTAGCCGCCGCGGAAGACCGTGCGGTCCCGGCCCAGCCACGGGATGCTGTAGGAGAACCCGATGGCCGGCCCGAAGTTGTTGGTGTCGCGCGGATAGACCCGCATGTCCGGGTTCGGCGAGTTCGGGCCGACGAAGAGGAACTCGACGTCGGAGCCCCGCTCACCGGGCCGGAGCCAGTTCTCGAAGCCCATGCCCGACCGGCCGAACAGCCCGTCGCCGCCGCCTGCGATCGTCAGCTACAACCCGTTCTCGTCCCACGGCACGCCGTAGTAGTCACAGCGAAGACCGAGGTTGAGCGTCAGGTTGTCGGTGACCTTCCAGTCGTCCTTGACGAACACGTTGAACTCGCGCTGCTGCAGGTCGCGGACCTTGAAGATCTCCCCGCCGATGGCGTCGTTCCAGCGCGTGCCGACCTGGTCGGGCCGGTTGATGAACCGCCCCTGCTCGATGCGGTCCAGCGAGCCGCTCAAAAAGATCAGCAGGTCGTTCATCCGGTCGCTGTTCGTGGTGGTCAGCCCCGCGGCGAGGTCGGGGTTCATCGCCCGCCAGCCGCTCCGGTTCCCCGCGTCGAACGTGTTGGCCGGCGCCAGGTCGGTGGCGCCCAGGAAGACCACCGGGAAGGCGTGGTCGTTGATGCTGCTTCCGGCCGTTCGCTCGTTGCTGGAGGCCCGGACGTAGGTGGCGCCGAACTTGTAGGCGTGGCGCCCGGACGTCCAGCTCAGCGTGTTCGCGAACGTCCAGCGCGGGCTCGTGTCCCAGATGTCGGTGGCCGACGGCCCGTTGCCGCGGGCGCCGATCAGGCCGCCGTTCTCGCCGCACCAGCTCATGGTGGCCGGATCGAAGAACCCGGCGGGCGTGCACCACTGCGTCAGGACCGGCAGTCCGCCGGTAGTCGTGGGCAGCAGGTCGAGCAGCTCCTGGCCCCGGCCGCCGGGAAGCGACGTCGCGTGGGTGACGTTCGTGCCCGACCGCGACATGCCGAACCGGGCCTCGTTGACGATGTTGGCCGCCAGCGTCGAGGTCATGTTGACCGACAGCACCTGGGGCCTCCGGATCAGGCGCCCCTCGTAGCTGTCGACCCAGCCCTCGTACGTGTCGTCGGCGTTGACCTTCTCGTAGGAGTAGGACGCCGCCAGCTTGTGGTTCGGCGAGAAGATGTGGTCGATCTTCAGGTTGATCTGCTTGCGCGGGTTGGGCTCGCCGACGCCGAACCAGTTGTCGCGGCCGTCGACCGTCCGCACCCAGCGATGGGAGACGATGTTCAAGCCGTCCAGGATCGCTCCGCTTTCGCCGCGCTCGTAGGTGTTCACGTCGGGGGCGCGGGAGGCCAGCAGATCGAAGACGCCGCTGGTGTCGAAACCGGTCCGGAACGGGTCCCAGGAGCCGGTATCGGTCGGCGCGGGCGCGATCGTCATGCCCGAGCAGTCCGGCGACGGCGTTCCCGACACCTGGCCGAACAGGCTGACGTGCCGGAGGATCTGGTTGTGGGGCGTCCCGTCCGGGTTGGTCGTCGGAGGCAGCGGGTTGCCGGAGGCGTCGACCGACGGCCGGATCGGGTTCGCCCCGCCCGTGGACACGGACTGGTCGGCCGGGCCGTTGACCCAGTTGTCCCAGTAGCGGAAGATGCCCCGCTGCATGCAGGGGGTCATCACCTGCGCGACGGCGTTCCGGCGGGACTTGGAGATGTTCTGGTCCCAGAGCGCGAAGAAGAACGTCCGGTTCTGAACGATCGGGCCGCCGGCGCTGATGGTGTACTGGTTCTGGTTGATCCACGGGATCGTCGGCGGGCCGCTCGCCTGGCTGTTGTCCTCCCAGGTCCGGGCGTCGAGCGCGCTGTTGCGGACGTTCCACACGGCCGAGCCGTGGAACTCGTTGCCGCCCGAGCGCGTGGTGATCTGCACCTGACCGTTGCCGCGGCCGGTCTCGGCGTCGACAGGGGCCAGGACCATGCGCATCTCGCCCACCATGTCCTGGTTCATGTAGGTCGCCGAGTTCAGGCCGGCCTGCTGGAAGCGCTGGTCGTTGACGCTGATCCCGTCGCGCATGACGTTGATGTTGTTGGCGGAGACGCCGGCGAAGTCGCCGTGCAGCCCGAGCACGAATCCCTCGGTCTGCCGCGTCACGCCGGCCATCACGTTGACCAGCTCCAGGACGTTGTTGGTGACGTTCGGCAGCGCCACGATCTCGTCGGCTTCCAGGGCCTCGCCCACCGACGGGCTCGCTTCCAGCAGCAACTGGTCGGCCGAGACGCTCACCTCGACGGCCGCGGCCTGCGCGGCGACCTCAAGGACGAAGTTCAGGCGCGTGGCCTGGTTGGCCGACACCGAGACGTCGGTGAACTCCACCGTCTGGAAGTTGGGCATGACGGCCCGGACCGTATAGTCTCCGGGCTGCGCCGCCAGGACGTTGTATGCGCCGGCCGCGTTCGTGATGACCAGCGTCTCGACGGCGGTGTCCTGGTTGACGGCCACGACTTCCACGCCGGGGATCAACGCGCCGGTCTGGTCCTCGACCGTGCCGCCCAGCGTGCCGGTCGCCTGGCCGAACCCATGCGCCGCAAACTCCAGCGGCATCAGCATTGCCGCTGCGATCAAGCGTTTCATATGTGATCTCCTCCTCCTCCGATGAATGAAGGACGCGGCAAGATGCGACTCGCCGCGAACGCGGTGACGCATGCTCGCCGGATTGTTCGATGGTCCCGATCAAACCACTGTTCGGACCGCAATGTCAAAGGGTATGTAACAGAAAAGCAAACAAATTTGTCGCAGCCGACGCGCGGACGCCCCGGACGCGAAAGGCTTGGCGGCCGGTCCGCCGCGTGTGGTCTAATTTCCTGGTGTGGAAAGTCGGCACGCTGGCGACGACCGAAGGAGGAAACCCCCAATGACACTCCGCTCATGGATATTCCGTCTGTCCGGCGGCGTGGTTCTCTCGACCCTGGCGTTCGCCGCCGGCCTGTCCGCCGCGCAGGACGACGCCGACTTGCGCGTCGATACGCGCCTTGTCCTCGTCGACGTTGTCGCCGCCGGCGACGCCCTGGCTCGGGCGACGCTGTCCCGGGACGACTTCCGGGTATTCGACGAGGGACGGGCACAGGAGTTGGCCGTGTTCGAGCGGGTGTCGGGGCGGACCGATCTCGGGAGTACGCTGGCGTTGCCGGCCGAGGTGGGCGCCAACCGCCGGGACTGGCGCGGCGCCGTCCCGGCCAGCGCGACGGTGATCCTCGTGGACCGCGTCAACACGCCGACCGACTCCCAGGTGTACGCCAACCAGGAGCTGGAACGGTTCCTGGCCGCGTTCGGGCCGAGGGAAGGCCTGGCGTTGTACGAGCTCCGGAGCGACGGGTTGCGCATCCTCCACGACTTCACCGACGACCCGGCCGGGCTCGGCGCGGCGGCGGCGGCGATGGAGCCGGAGCACTCGCTGGCGCTGGAGAGCTCGACCAGCGTCGGCGGCTTCGAGTCCGATCTCGCCAACGTGGGTCTCGACCCCGTGATCGGCGAGAACCTCACCGGCGGCACGGGTTTCGATCGGCGCGCGGCGGACTATTTCCTGGACGACCGCGTCCAGCGAACCTCGGCCGCCCTGGAAACCGTGGCGCGCCGACTGGAGGGGCTCCGGGGCCGCCGCAACATCGTCTGGCTGTCGGGACGGTTTCCGTTCTCGTTCGACATCTGGTCCCGAAGCGACCTGGCGAACGAGATCGAGAACGGAACCATGGACCAGGTCGACAGCATCAGCCGCGTCATCGGCGAATCGAACGTCGCGATCTATCCGGTGGACGTCCGGGGGCCGGGCGAGGAGGGGGCGGAAGTCTTCGGCGCCGCCGAGGCCATCGCCGATGCGTCGGGAGGGCGCTGGTTCCGCACCAACGCCGTGGGCGAGGCCATCGAAGCGGCTGTCGCCGACGCCGGGATGATCTTCACGCTGGGATTCTATCCCTCCGAGGTGGACGACGGAGGGGGCCGGCGCTCGCTCCGGGTCGAGGTCGACGACGACCGGGTGGACCTGCTGTACCGGCCGAGCTACGCCGGTTTCGGCGGCGGTTCGGCAGGCGTGGAACGCGTCGGTCTGGCCGAGCTGCTGTCGAGCCCGCTCGACGCCACCCGGATCGGACTGACCGGTGCGGTCGGCCCGGCCGGGGACGGCGCCGGGTTCGAACTGGTGGCCCTGGTCGACATCGACGACCTGCTCCTGGTCGAAAGCGAGGGGCGGATGCGCGGCTCGATCAACGTCGGCCTCGTGTTCCGGGACGCCGCCGACGGCACGGCCTACGTGATTCCGCCGGCCACGTTCCCGATCGACCTGACGCCCGAGCAGGTCGAGACCTTCCGGCAGACCGGCCTGATCGTCCAGCGGTTTCTCGACACCGAGGGCCGGACCGGGGCCGTGCGGGTGGCGGTTCTGGAGCCGGCCACGGGCGCGTCCGGATCGGTCTGGGTGCCCGTCGCCGCGCCGGCGTCGCCCTGACGGGAGGCCCCTCGGTGCGGCTCCCCCTCGTCGCCCTGGCGTTCGCGGCCCAGTTCCTCGGCGATGACAGCCTCCCCACGTTCCCCGTGTTCGACTGCCCGGACGGCGCGGCGTTCTGCAACGACGCGGCCGCGGCCGGCCTAGACGCCGGGACCCGTTACGGCCGCGGTGCGGCGTGGGTGGACGTCGACGGCGACGGTTGGGACGATCTCTTCCTGGCCGACTCCGACAACCGGTGGGACGCCGACGTCTACGGCGTGTCGACGTTCTTCCTCAACCGGGGCGACGGCGCGTTCGAGGCCGTCGCCGCCACCCGGCTGGGCATCGATCCCGCCGATCTGGTCTCGACCTGGGCCGGCGCGTTCGCGGATTACGACAACGACGGCGATGCCGATCTCCTGCTGGCGAACGGGGGTTACAGCGGCGTCTCCAACCTGGCGCTCTACAACAACCGGATCGGCGACGACGGCGGCTTCGCGCCGGTGACGGGCGAATCCGGTCTCGAGGCCGCGAACCGGACGCCGTCGAACTGGTGGGGCGCGTCCTGGGCCGACTACGATCTCGACGGTTGGCTGGACGTCGTGGTGACGCGGACCGACGGGGTGGCGCTCCTGTTCCGCAACAACCGCGACGGGTCCTTCGAGGAAACCGGCGCCGCCCTGGGTGTCGGGATCCCGATGGAGGACGGCAAGAACCCGGTCTGGATCGACTACGACCGGGACGGCGATGCCGACCTCTACCTGGCCGGCATGTGGCAGCACGCCTTCTACCGCAACGACGGCGGGGCATTCTCCGAGGTGACCGACGAGATTTTCGCCGAGCCGCTGCCCCTGCCCGAGGGCTGGCCGGGGCCGGCGGCGCCCGCCGTCTTCGCCGCCGCCGCGGAAGACTTCGACCAGGACGGGTTCGACGACCTCTACCTGGGCCGGTTCGACCTGCAGGACGTCCTGCTGTTGAACGACGGCGCCGGCGGATTCGAGCCCCAGGCCGCCGACTGGGGACTGGAAGCCACCGCCACCGTGTGGTCCGACGTTTCGCGGCCGTTCGAGAACACGATGGGGCTGGGCGTCGGCGACCTGTTCGACGACGGCTATCCGGACGTCTACATCGGCACCGGCAACCCGATACGGGCCGCGCCGGACCTGATGTTCTGCAACACCGTGGACGACTCCTTCTACCGGTGCACCGGCGAGGTGCTCACGCCGGGAGCGGACCGGACCTGGCGGACGCGTGGCCACGGAACCGTCTTCTCCGACTACGACCGGGACGGGGACACCGACATGGCCGTCAACCTGGGCGGGCATCCCACGTTCGACGACGACCAGGGCGTCCGGCTGTCCCCGGAGCATCCGGCGCTGTTCGTCAACCGCATCGGGCCGAGGGGGGGGACGGCGACGCTGCGGCTGGAGGGCGTGTCGAGCAACCGCGACGCCGTCGGCGCGCGGATCCGGGTCGAGGGGGACCGGACGCGCCATTACGCGATCCGGTCGATGCAGGGGTTCCAGAGCCAGAACAGCCGGGCCGTGGTCATCGCCCTCGGCGCCGCCTCCGAGGCGCGGGTGTCGATCACGTGGCCTTCCGGGCGTGTCCAGACCATCGTCGTCCACGCTGGGGAACGGCGGCGCATCGTCGAGGCGAGGTGACGGTCAGGGCCCCGCGCGCTCGGCGTCGACGACGCCGGCGCCTTCCCGCACGGTAACGATTCGGTTCGTCTCGACATCGTCCACCACGTCGACGCGGCCGCTCGGCCAGGCGATCTCCAGGCGGTCGGCGCGCTCCGCGCGGCCGGTCCCGAAGTGGACGCGGGCGTCGTTCTGCGCCAAGTAACTGGAGCCGGCCCGGGCGTCGCGGACCAGGGCGCGGCCGCCGACGTGGAGCGTCAGACGCGCGCCGACGCCGCTGCGGTTGCTCTCGGCGCCAATCAGCCTCACCTGCAGCGAACGGTTGCGGTTGCCGCCGTCGTTCAGCAGCAGGTCGGGACCGCCGCCGTTGTTGGACACCAGCAGGTCGAGGTCGCCGTCGTTGTCCAGATCGCCGGCCGCCAACGCGCGGCTGACCTTGACGATGGCGAACCCGCCGCCGGCCGCCGCCTCCCGGAAGGCGCCCCCGCCCGTGTTCTCCAGCAGCAGGTTGCGCTGGGGATACGTGGCGAAGTCGTTGAGCAAATGAACGTTGTCGAGGACGTCGCCGTTGGCGATCCCCAGGTCGAGGTCCATGTCGTTGTCGTAGTCGACGAGCACGGCCCCGAACCCGACGAACGGCAGCGTGGCCTCCCCGACGCCGCTTTCGTACGTGACGTCCTGGAACAGCCCGCTTCCCAGGTTCCGGTACAGGCTGTGCGTCTCGCCGTTCAGGTTCGTGACGACCAGGTCGTCCCGGCCGTCCCCGTCGACGTCGCCGGCGTCGGCGCCCATCCCCGCCAGCGGCCGTCCGTCCATGCCCACCGCCACGCCGGCCCATAACCCCGTCTCCTCGAACCGGCCGCCCCCCGTGTTGTGGTAGAGGAAGTTGGGTGTCGAATCGTTGGCGACGTAAGCGTCGATCCAGCCGTCGTCATCGTAATCGGCGAACACTACGCCCAGGCCCTTGCCGTCGGTCGCGTGGACGCCGGCTTCGTGACTGACGTCCGTGAACGTTCCGTCGCCCTCGTTCCGATACAGGATGTCGGCGACCCCGTTGTACACGTGGGGATGGCAGTAGAAGCGCACGTTCTGGATGTCGCCGCAGTACTTGTTGTTGTCGACGGAGAAGTCCACGTAGCGCGTCACGTAGAGATCGACGTCGCCGTCGTTGTCCACGTCTCCGAACGCGCAGCTCGCGCTCCAGCCCCCCGATTCGACGCCGGCTTCCCGCGTGACGTCGACGAACACGCCGCCGGCGTCGTTCCGGTAGAGTGCGTTGGC
Source organism: Acidobacteriota bacterium (assembly GCA_022821265.1). Classification (GTDB taxonomy): domain Bacteria; phylum Acidobacteriota; class Terriglobia; order 20CM-2-55-15; family 20CM-2-55-15; genus JAJEDW01. Next base: position 41,432 of record JAJEDW010000177.1, on the reverse strand, counting down.
GCCGAAGCCGGTCACGTAGACGTCCGTCCAGCCGTCGTTGTCGTAGTCGGCCGCGCACGCCCCCATCCCGAAGCGGGGGCGGTCCAGTCCGGCCGATCCGGTGACGTCGGTGAATCGGATCGCGCGGCCGCCGTCGTTCCGGTAGAGGCGGTGCCGGGCGCGCCGTGCGACGTCGGTGTCGATGAAGGACCCGCCGTTCACGAAGAGGATGTCGGCCCGGCCGTCGTTGTCGTAGTCGAATATCAACGCGCCCGAGCCCATGGTCTCGGGCATGTACTTCTCGGCGCTGGCGCCGTTCTCGTGAACGAAGTCGATGCCCGCGGCATCGGTGACGGCCGTGAAGGCGACCGGCGCGTCCTGGGACATCCACAGAAGCCCGGCGAGGAGGAGGCTCGCCGTCGTCATCGTCCGGCGCCGGCCGGCCGGGCTTCGTCGAGAAGCCGCCGGACCTGTTCCGAGTCGCCGATCCCCGAATCCAGCATGCCCTCGAATACCGCCGCGGCGTCGGCGTATCGTCCCAGGCTTCCCAGCGCCGCACCCAGGTTCAGGTGGAGCACTGCCGCCCGGGGGTGCGCGGCGATGCCGTCGCGCAAGAGAACGACGGCCCGTTCCGGGTTGCCGTCGAGCGCTTCGGCCAGTGCGGCCTTCTGAACGCTGCCGATCTCGCGTTCGCGCTGTTCCCGGGCGCGCGCTTCGGCCTCCAGCTCCCGGTAGGCGTCCATGGCGGCGCGCGCCGCGTCGTCGGGTCCGGTTCGAAGGCGCGCCGCGGCCAGCCGGTATCGCGGGCCCAGGCGCGCCGGATCGATGCGGATCGCGGCTTCGGCCGCGGCCGCCGCGTCGTCGAACCGGCCGAGACGGAAGGTCGCTTCGGCGACGCCTTCATGGCCCTCCAGACGGCCGGGATCCCTGTCGACGACAAGGCTGTACTCCCTCAACGCGCCGTCCAGCCGATTCCGCCTCAGGTGGAGTTTGCCCAGCGCCAGGCGGACGTCCAGATCGCCGGGCGCCAGCTCGACGGCGTTCCGATACGCCGCGAGCGCTTCGTCGAATCGGATCATGTGGACGTGCATGTCGCCGATGCGGCGCAGGATGAACGCCTTCTGGTCCTCGCGGACCGTACCGTCGGCGTCGGCCATCCGCCGAGCGCGCTGGAAGTCCTCCAGGGCTTCCCGTAACTTGCCGGCGAGAAAGCGCGTTTCTCCGAGCTCGACGCGGACGGCGATCGAGGCGGGGAATGCCGCGGCCGTGTCGGTGAGGAGCGATTCGGCCTCGGCCCGCAGGTTGGCCGCCTCGTACACGTCCGAGAGGCCCAGGTAGGATTCGACCACGTCGGGGGCGAGCCGGATGGCGCGCTCATAGGACTCGATGGCGCGGCGCAGTTGCCCGTCCCCATGCAAAGCGAGTCCCAGACGGCGGTGCGCGTCGGCGTTTTCCGGCTCGCGCCGCACCGTGTCCTCGAGCTCCACCAGCGGTCGATCCGTCGGAACGCGGGATTGCGCCAGCGCCAAGCCGCCGCCGGCGGCCAGCAGCACGACGAGGCATGCGAAGCGGTACGAACGAAGTCGCGGCACGAGGAGAGGCGCTCCTGGAGTCGTTTCGATCTCGCGGCATTATAGCAACGGGCGCGGCAGCGCACGGAGTTTGACCTGTTCCCGGTATCGCTGTAAGGTCGGGAAGCGGTCCGATCGACTCCGGAGACAACGATGATCGGCAAGGCAATCGTGGCGTTGACGCTGGCGTTGACGGCCCTCGGGGCGGCGGCGCCCCAGAGGGCCATGATCACGCGCCTCGGTGGGCGCGTCATGGAGGACGGCCGCCCGATCCGCCGGATCGTCGAGGTCCGGCTCGAGAGCGGGACGGCCGGCATCGTCGACACGGCGTACACGCTCGGGGGCGAGGAGTTCGAGTTCCGGTCGGTTCCGATCGACCTGGGCGACCGGTATTTCCTGGTGATCCAGGAACCCGGTTACCGCGAGGTTCGCCACGAGGTGCAGATCGGGCGCGACCCGTTCGGCCGGGGGAACATTTCCGACTTCGGGGTCGTGATCCTCTACCTCAACAGCATCCCGCCCGAGGCGCCGGACGCGGCGGCCGCCGATACGGTGGATGTCCGGCAGCTCACCGCGGAGATACCCGCCGAGGCGCGTGCGGCGTATCGGGAGGCGCTGGAGCGCCTGGATGGCGGCGAATCCGAAGAGGCGCTGCGATTGCTGGAGCAGGCCGTCGATTCGGCGCCCGACTACTACGACGCGCTCGGCCGGCTGGGCGTGGAATACCTGACGCGGGCGCGCTACGGCGACGCGAGGCGGACGCTGGAACGCGCCCACGCGCTGAACCCGAACGATTCGGTACTGCTGACCAACCTGGGGACGCTGCATTTCCAGGAGGGCCAGGTCCTGGAGCAGTCCGCGCTGGATGCGTCCGAGCGCGGCGTCGCCGTCGGATCCTACGAGGCCGCGGCCGGGTACCTGCGGGACGCGGCGCGCCTGGACCCCAACTCGGGGATCATCGCCTTCTACCTGGGTTCCGCCTTATACAAGACCGGGGCCTTCGACGAAGCCGAGGAACGGCTGTTGACGGCGATGGATTTCGATCCGCGCCTCGACGCGGCGCGGCTCGCGCTGATCAACGTCTACGTGCAGCAGCAGCGCCACGAGGCCGCCCTGGAGCAGATCGAACTGTACCTGGAGGCCAACCCGGACTCGCCCGACCGCGAAATGATGGAACAGGCGCGCAGCGCCATCGAAGCGGCCGCCGGCCGATAGCCCCCATCCGACCGGTAACAGTCACGCACGGCTGTTCGACTCCGAGCGAATATAGTAGACTAGTTGGAAAACTAGTTTGAATGGGGTCTTCTCATGCGGTTCATCGGGGCATTCGAAGCCAAGACACATCTCTCGCGCCTGCTGGATGCGGTCGAAAAGGGCGAGACCGTCACGATAACGAAAAGGAATCGGCCCGTCGCCCGTCTGGTTCCCCCCGAGACGTCGGATCGCCGCCGGGCCACGGCCGCCGCCGAGAAGATCCGACGCCTGCGCCGCGAAATCGATTGGTCGGGAACCGTAGACGAGATCCTTGAGCTTCGTGACCAGGGACGACGATGAACACCCCCGTCCTGGACTGTTCCGTCGTCTGCGCATGGTTCTTCGGTGACGAGAACGCCCCCGACGCCGACGCTGTCCTGGAACGGGTCGCGGCGATCGGCGCTCTCGCGCCTGGATTGTGGTGGGCCGAGGTCCGTAACGCTCTCGTCATGGCGGAACGGCGGGGGCGGATGACTCCGTCACAGACCCACGCGGCCGTGGCTGAAGTTGAGGCGTTGGGTGTCGAACTGGACCATGCGCCGGACGGTGAGGTCGTGCTACGACTGGCCAGAGAGCACCGGCTCTCGGTTTATGACGCGCTCTACCTGGAACTCGCGACTCGGACACGACATCCCCTTGCGAGCCTGGATCGCGCGCTCCTGCGCGCCGCGCGAGCGGAGAACGTTCGGGTCAACTTGTGAAACGTTGTCCGGGATCCGGCGGGGTGCGGACATCGCCGGCTGAGCGTCGCGCCTTCCCGCCGAAAGGGTTTCAATTCCCGAGCGACGCGCCCTCGCTCTGGACGTAGTCGTCCAGGCCGTCCAGCGTCCCTTCGCTGGCCTGGTAGATCTGTTCCAGCGTCGCGCGGATGTCCGGAACGTCCGGCGCCAGGAAGTGCGCCCGCGCGAAGGCGGGCAGGGCGATGTCGATGTCGTTGGAGTTGGCGCCCACGATGCCGAGCATGTAGTGGAGGTTCGGCGCCATGGGCGTCGCGTCGATGGCGGCGCGATAGGCTTCGGCGGCCGCGGTCCAGTCGCCGAGCTGCGCGGTAGCCAGGCCGATCGTTCCGTAGAGCTGGGCCATGACGCCGGCCTGCTGCTCTTCGGAAACGTCGGCGCGCAGCAGGTACAGGTCGACGCCCTCGACGGCGCGGTCGGCGTAGGCGAGCGCGCGCTCCATCCGAGCCTGCAGCGTCGCCGGGGCCTCGTCCGCCGGCGCCTGCTGCTGGGCGAGCGCCGTCGCGGCGAAGAGCAGCAGTTCCACGTCGTCGGGGACGATCTCCAGCATGCGCTCGGTCACCTCGACGACGCCCGCCTCGTTCTCGTCCGCCACGTGGATGTTCCGCACCGTGTTGAGCAGGAACATGCGCGTGTTCCGGCTGACCTCGGCCCAAGCCTCGGCGTCCATACCGGCCACGTCCTCGGTCTCGTCCCCGAGCCGGTCGAACCACGCGTCGGTCTCATCCGCCGTTGCGAGCGCCAGGTCCACGTACTCGTTGATACGTTCGGGCTCATCCAGCTGCGCGTAGGCGTCGACCATCGACTGGTAGTACTGCAGTTCCTGGTTCTTGAACCGGTACTGGGTGGAGGGATATTCGTCGAGGCTATCCGGGTCGTCGATGAAGCCGAGCTTGCTCTCCATGAAGTACTGGTAGGCTTCCAGGCCCTCCACGGCCGCCTCGATGAGATCTTGCGGGTCGTCGTTCCGCTCCAGGACGATCTGCCAGCGCGACTGGAGGAGCATGTGCATGTACTCGCTGGTGGGGTATTGGATAAGGAAGTCCGTGATCAGGCGGTTGCGCCGGGTCGGGTCGTCCTCGTCCAGCATTCTCAGGAGCGCGGTCTGTTCGTCCTCGGATGACGGTGTGGCCTGCAGCGGGGCCTGCGGGTTGAACCGGATGATGGCGCGTTGGGAGGCGCCGGCCGGGGCGCCGGCGGCGAGGGTCGCGCCGAGGAGCGCCGCGAACAGTGAATATCGGGTGATCATGATTCGAATCGCTCCTTCAGGCCGCGTCCGGTAGGGATCACTGGCCTTGGCGCGCGAACTCCAGCAGCCCGCGCGCCGCCTCGGCGTTCGGTCCCTCCGGGGCCAACTCGATGTAACGTTCCAGCAGCGGCGCCGCCCTGGAAATCTCGCCGCCCAGGTGAATGACGGCCGCCTGGTAATGGGGTTCCGCCATCTCGGGATCCAGCTCGATGGCCCGCTCGAACGCCCGGAGCGCGCCGTCGCTGTTTCCCGCGTTCGTCATCAGCGCGCCGACGGCGTAGAAGCTCTGGGCCGCGCCGCCCGGATCGACCTCCGCGGACCGTTCGGCGTAGTCCAGGGCCAGGTCGACCTCCCCGGAGAGCGCCCAGTTGACCGTCAGGTTCCGGAAGTAGTTGACTTCCTCGGGCGGCGTGTTGTCGAACTCCAGCCGCGTCTGCGCGGTCTCGAACGCCGAGGCGGCCTCGACGTACCGGCCGGCGCGCTCCAGCGCGCTGCCCAGGTTGGCGTGGATCACGTGCTGGCTGGAGTCCGCCTGGACGGCCATGGTGAACTGGCGGACCGCTTCATCGTAGTCCTCCGCTTCCATGGCCTGGCGGCCGGCCGCGAAGGCCTCATCCAGCGCCGCCTCCTCGGCTTCCTCCTCGGCCTGCGCACGGGCTTCCTCGTCGTTGCGCGGCGTCCGGACGATGCGCGCCGCCGAGTTGACCCGGCGGATGTTCCGGGACACGCGCTCGACGGCGCCGGACCGGCGGTCGAACTCGTAGGCGGTGTATTCGAGCCGGTCCAGGTCGAGCTGGATCTCGAAGTCGCCGGGGGAGATCCGGGAGAGCGTCAAGTAGAAACCGTTGTCGTATTCGAACGTGATCTCGTAGTCGCCCGGCTCGATGCCCAGGTGCACGAAATCGCCCCGGTCGTCCGTCGTCAACTCGTAGTGGTCGTCGAAGCCCTGGTCCTGCCGGTCGAGGTTGACGACGACGCCGATGACCGGTTCGCCGTCGTCGACGCGGATCTCGCCGCGCACCTGGCCCACCTGGGCACGGGCCGGCGGCGCCAGGAGGCAGACGGCCAAGGCCGGCAACAGCTTCCGAACCGCGGTATTCATGGCGCCCTCCCGGGCTGGGTCAATCCACGAAGTCCGGTATCCGCCACGGCGAGATCGAACCGTCGAACAGACCCAGGTTGTTCTCCTCGCAGGAGTATTCCATCAGAACGTCGGGCGCGTCGCGCAGCCGCCACGTGCGGACGTTCATCCAGTCCATCGTGTACATCCTGGGATCCTGGACGGTGACCGTATGCTCGATCGTACGCTCGTCGAGGCGCGTGAACGTGTTGATGAACTTCACCGCGCTGCTGTGCGGATGGCCGGTCGTGTCGAGCTTCGTGTACCCGTTGAAGTTGTCGGTCTCGACGACGAGCGTGTCGCCTTCCCAGCGGCCCGTCGAGTAGCCGTTCCAGGCCGGCGGCAGGTCCTCGGGCCATTCCCATGCGCCTTCGATCGGGATCAGGTGGAACCAGGTGTTCTGCTCGAAGAGGATCGCCAACGCCTGCTCGTTGTGGATGATGTAGCTCCCGTGCGGGGAGTTGATGTTCCGCGACATGCCGAACGGCATGCAGCTCCCGGCGTAGTCCCCGTTGGCCACAGGGTCGTATTCCTTCCAGCGCTGCAGGCCCAGCTCGGTGTAGGGCAGGTCGAACGTTCGCGTCGGGTCCACGGCGTCGGGCAGCGGTTCGCCCTTGCGCGGCCAGTCCAGGAGCTCACGCGTTTCGGGATCGACGACGCTGGCGCTGCCGCGGCCCGCCATGTTGGGCGTATACGGTTCGGCCCAGAGGCCGGTCAGGTCGGGCTTGCCGTTCGCCAGGCGGGGCGTCGGTCCGGCTGGAGGCGCGTCGGCGGCGCCCCGTCCCCGCTGCGCCAGCACGTCGGCGGGGCCGGCGGCGAGCATCACGGCGGCGAAGGCGGTCATCACTACCATCGTTCTGATTCTCACGTCCCTGGGCTCCTTTGTATTCGAATCGGTTGCGGATGCGTTCACTATGCCAAATCTTCCCCTCGAATGGGAAGCCTTCGAATGGGCCGCCCCGTCCGGGCGAAGACGGCGTTCACGACGGCCGGGGCGATGGCCGGCGTTCCGACCTCGCCGATCCCGCCGGGGGCCTCCGCGCTGGGAACGATGTGCACGTCGACGACGGGCATCTCGTCCATGCGCAGCACGTCGTAGTCGTGGAAGTTCGACTGCTGGACGCGGCCTCTTTCGAGCGTGATCTCGCCCTTCAGCGCGGCGCTCAGCCCGTAGACGATGCCGCTCTGCATCTGCTGCACGACGCCGTCCGGGTTCACCACCTGCCCGCAGTCGATGGCCGAGGTCACGCGGTGTACGCGCAGCCGGCCCCCGACGATGGAGACCTCGGCGACCTGGGCGTTGTAGCTGCCGAAGCAGTGGGTCACGGCCACGCCTCGCGAGCGGCCCGGCGGCAGCGGGCCGCCCCAGCCGGAACGTTCCGCGGCGACGTCCAGAACCTGCCGCAGCCGAGGCTCGTCCGACAGGAGGTCGCGGCGGAACGCGACGGGGTCGCGGCCGGCGGCCGCGGCCAGCTCGTCGAGGAACGCCTCGGCGAAGTACGTGTTCTGCGAGTGTCCGACCGACCTCCAGTAATTCGTGGGGACATCGATGTCCGGCGGATGGTACTCGAAGTGGATGTTCGGAAACGCGTAGGGCGCGTCGGCCAGGCCGGCCACGCCTTCGCGGTCCACGCCGTTCCTGAGCGCGACCCAGGACTGGCACGCGACGTTCCCGGTCCAGGCCGTGGGCCGTCCGTCGGCGTCCAGACCCGCCTCGAGCCGCGCGTAGGCGACGGGACGGAAGCGGTCGTGCCGGATGTCGTCCTCGCGGGAATAGATCAGGTTCACCGGCCGCCCCGCCTTCATGGACACTTCCACGGCCTCGGCGTACACGTTGCCGCCGCCGCGGCTCCCGAAGCCGCCGCCGATGAGCATGGTGTGGACCCGGACCTGCTCCGGTTCCAGGCCGGACGCCGCCGCGGCGGACGAGTGCGCCAGCCCCGGGATCTGGCTCCCGGTCCACAGGTCGCATCCGTCGGCGCGGACGTCGGCCGTCGCGTTCGGCGGCTCCATCGTGGCGTGCGCCAGGTAGGGCGCCTCGTACACGGCGCGGAGGCGCGTCGCGGCCCCGGCCAGCGCCTCCGCGCCCGCGCCTTCGTGGCGTGCGACGGCCCCCGGCGACGCCGTCAGCGCGGCCAGGTGTTCGCGGATCCCCGCGGTCGACAGGTTCCTGTTCGGGCCCTCGTCCCAGTCGATGTCCAACGCGTCGCGGCCGCGGAGAGCCGCCCACGTGTTGTCGGCGACGACGGCCACGCCGAAGGAGATCTCGACCACGTCGCGCACGCCCGGGACGGCCCGGGCGCGGGCCGCGTCGAAGCCGGCCAGGCGCCCGCCGTTGACGGGGCAGCGGGCCACGACGCCGTACAGCATGTCCGGCCTCTGGACGTCGATCCCGTAGGCGGCCTCGCCGCGCGTCTTCGCTGCCGTGTCCAGCCGCTTCGTCGGCGTCCCGATCCGCGTGAACTCCGAAGCGGGCTTCAGCGGTACGTCCTCGGGCACCGGCAGCCGCGCCGCCGCTTCGGCGACCTCGCCGTAACGGAGCCTGAAGCCCGACGCCGCGTGGATCACCTCGCCGTTCTCGGCGCGGCACTCCGCGCGCCCTACGTTCCATCGCCGCGCGGCCGCTTCGACGAGCATCTCGCGCGCCGCCGCCCCGGCCTGGCGCAGCGGACGCCACGACGTGCGGACGCCCGTGCTGCCGAACGTGCCCTGGAGCGGGAACCCGTAGACGCGGTCGATGGGCGCGAACTCCCAGCGAATGGAGTTCCAGTCGCATTCGAGTTCTTCGGCCACCAGCATCGCCAGCGACGTGATCGTGCCCTGACCGTTCTCGGGCTTGTGGATGACGATCGTGATCCGGTCGTCGGCGCCCACGGAGACGAACGCGTTGAAGCGGGCGGGCGTTTCGGCGCCCTGCGAATACGCGTTGCGGGAGGGGACGGAGACGCCGAGGACAAGTCCCCCGGCGGCGAGCGCGCCCGTCCTCAGGAAACTGCGCCGATCGATGGCTTCCAGCAACATGGACACCCTCCAGGGATTCAGGCGGCAGTATACCGCCCGGGACCGCACGGGCCAATCGAACTCAAGTCGTGTCCCGCAAGTTCGCGGCACGACACGGGGACGGTCTCATCGGGTGGAGTGATCGAAGGCGAAGCCGAGAGGTGGAAGATGCCGAAAACGTTATCGCAAGCTCCATTCGTACCCGCGGCGTTCCTCGCCGCGGGTGGACAACGCGGCGGTAGCCGCGGCGTCAGCCCAAGAAAAAGTCTCTTCACCCTCGCTAACCCACGGTCTCGGCCCGCTCGGCTTCCGGAACCGACGCCCGGACCAACTCGCCGACGTCCGCGAGCGTGTCGATCCTCCAGCACAGGGCGATGGCGTCCTCCACCTGCGCTTCCGGCAGGGCGCGGACGGCCTGGCGGCGGAATTTCTCTTCCAACTGACCGTCGCTCATCGGCTTGCGCAGGTTGCCCAGCGATTGCTCGACGAACTTCTCGAGCACCGTGCCGTCGGTCAGCTCCACCGTGATGCGGGCCTGATCCTCGGTGAGGGCCGCGTCGGCGTCGGCGACGGCGCCTTCCCGGATGCGCCGGATCTCGGGATCGGCCACGGCCGCGTCGGTGTACTCGTCCAGGCCCGCCCGGCCGCGGGCCAAGCCCACGGCCGCCCCGTGGTAGACCGAGAACTTGCCCTCCAGTCCCCGGGTGATCCGCTGCTTGTTGCACAGGTCCTTGACCAGGGGCGCCACGCCGAGGCGCACCTGCCGGATGCGGTCCCCCGTCAGGCCGTGCGCGTCGTGCAACTGGATGCAGCCGTCGATGGCGGGGTGGTTGACGATGCCGCATGGGAACGGCTTGTAGGCGTTGACCCGCAGGTCGTAGTCGACGCCGAGACCCCGGGTCACGCGCGACACATCGTAGCGGGCGGCCTGGACGGCGGCGAAGCCGCGCGGCGCCTCGATGGCGTGCTCGCCCGCGGTGAATCCCGATTCGGCCAGGAGCGCGGCCGCGTAACCGTTCTGGGCCGCGCGGCCCGGATGGAACGACTTGGCCATCGATCCGAACATCTCGCGCAGCCCGGCGGCCTGCGTGGCGGCCAACCCGAGGGCCCAGACCATGCGCGGCGCCGGCAGCCCGCGCAGGCGTCCGATGGCGGCCGCGGCGCCGAACACGCCGGCCGTGCCGGTGATGTGCCAGCCCGCGTCGTAATGGGCCGGGAAGACCGCGTTGCCGACCCGGCACTCCGCCTCGAAGCCCAGGACGAACGCGTGCACGAAGTCGCGGCCCGTGACCTCGGACTGGCTGGCATAGGCGAACAGCGCCGAGGCGACCGGCGAGCTGGGATGGATGTAGTTGCCCGGGGTCGTGTCGTCGTAGTCGTGCACGTGGGAGCTGATGCCGTTCATCAGCGACGCGTGCAGCGGGTCCAGGCGCTCCCGGCGTCCCAGGACGGCGGCCGTCGCGGGACCGGAATACGGCCCCAACGCCTGGATCGCCGCGTCCACGGCGGGCTCCCGGCTCCCGCCCAGGGCGCACCCGAGGTAGTTGAGGATCGAACGCCGGGCTTCGCGGCGGACGTCGGAAGGGACGTCCTCGGCCCGGCTCGTCACCAGGTATTCGGCCAACTGTCTCGTTTCGTCCATGGTTCCGTTCCTAATCGGCCGGATATTGTATAACCTCGACCCCCGCCATGACCGCGCTGGCCAGCGAAATCGGAAACTGGGTCTCGGAACTGACCTTCGAGGACCTGCCCGGCGACGTGGTCGCCGCCACCCGGTTGCGCGTCCTGGACGTGATCGGGCTGTCGCTGGCCGGCGCCGGCACCGGGTTCGGCCGCTCGGTGCGGAACGCGGCGGCCGCGATGTTTCCGAACGGGCCGTGCCGGGTGTGGGGCACGGGCGAGCGGCTGGGCGTTACGGGGGCGCCGTTCGTCAACGCCGCGGCGGCGCAGGCGCTCGAGTACGACGACACGCACGTGGAATCCATCGTCCACATGAGCAGCCCCGCCGTCGCGGCGGCGCTGGCGTTGTCCGAGACCGCGCCCGCGTCGGGACGCGACGTGATCACCGCCGTGGCGCTCGGCAACGAGATCTCCTGCCGGGTCGGCAGCGTGTCGCCGGGCGAGCTGCACAAGCGTGGCTTCCATCCGACCGGGCTCTTCGCCCCGTTCGGCGTGGCGTACCTGGCGGGCCGGATGCTGGGGCTGGACACGGACACCCTGTCGGCTGCGTCCGGCATCGTGGGCAGCTTCGCCGCCGGCATCCTGGAGTGTTGGGTCGACGGCACCGAGTCCAAGTTCCTGCACTCGGGATGGGCGGCGCAGTCGGGGATCGCGGCGGCCTTCCTGGCCCGTGAGGGCGCGACGGGTCCGCCCGCCGTGCTGGAAGGCCGTTTCGGCCTGTTCGCCTCGCACGTCCAGGACGCGGGCGCGCGACGGGACTTCGACCGGGTCGCCGGCGGGCTCGGCCGCGAATGGGAAAGCCGGAACGCCGCGTTCAAGCCGTATCCGGCCGCGCACGTGCTGCACCCCTACATCGACGCCCTCCTCCGGCTCCGCCGGGACATGGGCATCGAAGCCGCCGACGTGGCCGCGATCGATTGTCCCGTGGCGGAATACATCGTTCCGATCGTCTGCGAGCCCGTCGCCGAGAAACAGGCGCCGCGGACCGGCGCGCACGGCCGCGTCTGCCTGCAGTACACCTTGGCCGAGGCGCTCCACTTCGGGGAGCTCGGCCGCGACGCCTACCGGGACGACCACGTCCGAATTCCGGAGATACTCGGGCTTGCGCGGCGCGTCCGCTACCATGTGGACCCCGATTACCCGGGGCCCGGCCGGTTCAAGGGCGCCGTGACGGTCACGACCACGGACGGCCGGCGCCTGGAGGCGGTCGAGGAGTTCAACCGTGGCTCGAGACAGAACCCGATGACCGAGGACGCCATACTGGCCAAGTTCGAGGACAACGCGGGCGCCCGGTTGTCGCCCGCCGCCCGCCGGCGCCTGCTCGACGCCGTCCTGGGGCTGGAGCGTCTGGACGACGCTGGCGCGCTCGCCGAAATGACCGTCGAGAACCGGTAGGCGGGACACGCCCTCCATCGACCACGATCGTTCGACCGCAGAAAGGAGACTTCATGGACAAGGCGACATTCGACAAGGGCCTGGAGATTCGGCGCAAGGTGCTGGGCGCCGAGTACGTGGACAACGCGTTCGCGACGGCCGACGATTTCAACCGCCCGCTGCAGGAGCTGGTGACCCAGTACTGCTGGGGCGAGGTCTGGGGGCGTCCCGGCCTGGACCACAAGACGCGCAGCATGCTCAACCTGGCGATGATCTCGGCCCTGAACCGGCCCCACGAGGTCCGCGCGCACGTACGGGGCGCGATCAACAACGGGTTGACGAAGGACCAGATCATGGAGGTGCTGCTGCAGGTGGCGATCTACTGCGGCGTGCCGGCGGCGGTCGACAGCTTCCGGATCGCGCGCGATACGTTCAAGGAACTGGGGATCTGACATGGCCGAAGAGACACTGGGATGGGTGGGCGTCGGACGCATGGGCCATCGGATGGCCCGGCGCCTGGTGGAGGCGGGACACCGGCTCGTCATCCACGACACGAGCCCGGACGCCGTGCGGGCGCTGACCGATCTGGGCGCCGAGGCCGTGGATTCGGCGGCCGCGGTGGGGTCGGCGGCCGAGATCGTCTTCGTCTGCCTGCCGACGCCGCCCGTCGTCGAAACCGTGGCCCTGGGCCCGGGCGGCGTGGCCGAGGGCTCCCGGGTCCGGGTGCTCGTCGACATGTCGACGACCGGCGCCGCCTACGCGCGGCGGATCGCCGCCGGGTTGGCGCCCCGCGACATCACCGCCGTCGACTCGCCGGTCAGCGGCGGCCTGGCGGGGGCGGCCAACGGGACGCTCGCCCTGATGCTGGCCGGCCCCGAAGACGTCGTCGACCGGCTGCGGCCGATCATGGAGGTCCTGGGACGTCCCTTCTTCATCGGGCCGAATCCCGGCATGGGCCAGACGATGAAGCTGTTGAACAACCTGCTTTCGGCGACCGCGATGGCGATCTCGGCCGAGGCCGTCGTCATGGGGACCAAGGCGGGTCTGGACCCGGGACTGATCATGGACGTCATCAACGCCGGAACCGGGAAGAACAGCGCGACGGAAGCCAAGATTCCGAAGTTCGTGATTCCCAGGAAGTTCAACGTGGGCTTCCCGATCGCCTTGCTCAACAAGGACGTCCGGTTGTGCCTGGAGGAGGCCGACGCCATGGGCGTCCCGATGGTGGTCGGCACGGCGGTCCGGCAGATGCTGGCCATCACGGCGGCCAGCGAGGGCGACGCCGCCGACATGACCGAGATCGTCCGCACGCTGGAACGCTGGGCCCACGTCCAGGTCGGTTCGGAGGACTGAAGGCCCGGTTCTCAGCCGGCCGGTGCGTCGTCCCCGGCGTGGAACACCCGGCCGCGGGTCTCGGGCCCCAGCCAGATCAGCACGGCGGCCAGGGCGCCGGAGATCAGCATCGCCCACGTCATGGCCGTGGTCAGCTCCATGCCCCGGTCCCGGAGCCATCCGAGGACCCAGGGCATCAGGGCTCCGATCGCGGCCGCGGCGTGGTAGCAGAAGCCGGGACCGACGCCGCGGACCGACGTGGGGAAGCGTTCGGACGTGTACGCCGGCGCCATGCCCCAGATCCCCATGCCGAAGCCGCCCATCAGGACGGCGCCCGCCATCAGCGCGCCCGGGTCCCCCTCGTCGAGGTACAACGGCAGCGCGGCCATGCCCACCGCGATGGTGATCGTGACCGCGCCGCGCCGGCCCAGCCGCGTTTCCGACAGCCGTCCCCACGTCGCCGTTCCGGCGATCGCGGCCAGGTTGAACGCGACCAGGTAGGGCAGCGTCGAGCGTCCGGCCTCGATGTGGAACGTGGGATACCAGAAGTTGATGGAGTAGTAGACGCACATGAAGCTGCCGATGACCAGCGTCGTGTGCAGCGTCGTCAGCAACAGGTCGGGCCTGAAGATGCGGAAGACGGAGATCTTCGGCTCGTCGATGAACCGGCCCTCGGCCATGGCGTCCCGGACGCGCCGCTGCCGCTCGACCCACACCGGGCTCTCCCGGACGCGGGCGCGTATCCACAGGGTCAACAGGGCCGGGACGATGGCCGCCCAGAACATGGCGCGCCAGCCCAGGTCGGGCGTGGCGCTGAACAGGGGATAGACGAACTCGTAGGTCAGCGTGGCGAGCAGGTAGCCCCAATACCAGCCGCCCAGCATGATTCCCGAGATCAGGCCGCGGAATCGCGTCGGCCAGTGCTCGAAGACCAGCGGCATACCGGCGGCCCATTCCCCGCCCATGCCGATGCCGAACAGCGCCCTGAAGACGAACAGCATGGCGTAGGAGGTGGAGAAACCGCTCAGGAACGCGAAGAGCGAGAACCACAGGATCGACAACATCAACGGGAGCTTCCGGCCCCACCGGTCGGCGATGGTGCCGGCGAGCGTCCCGCCGACCAGCCGCATCAGGAGCGTGACGGTTCCCAGAGCGCCGGCCAGCGCGCTGTCGACGGTGAAGCTGCGCTCGATGTCGATCAGGATGAACGTCAGGATCGTGAAGTCGAAGGCGTCGACGATCCAACCCAGGAAGACGGCCCAGAAGGCCCGCCACGGGTCCTTGGAAACCTGCCGGTACCAGGGGCCTTCCGTCGGGGTGTCGGTCCCGGCGTCCACGGGGCTCAGTCCAGCCGGACGACGCGGCCTTCGAGCTCGGGGCGCGGCGCCGGGTACCGCTCCATCACCAGCGGGTCGTGCCCCGGAATGACGTGCCCGGGCGAGTCGGCCAGCGCGTAGATCCGGCGGTATCCCTCCAGGACTTCGGAGATGTCGTAGGTGACCGGAAACGGAAGCCCGCGCTCGATGTTGGCGTACAGGTGCGACGCGTCCGACGCCAGGACCACCCGGCCGCGCCGCGTGTTCACGCCGACGACCTGCATGCCCATCGTGTGGCCGCCCACGTGGTGCACGGTCACGCCGGGTGTGACGGTGTCGTCGCCGTCGTGGAACACGACCCGGTTCCGGAACACGCGCCGCACCATCCGGACGACGTCCTCCTCGTCGAAGGGGAAGCGGGCGAACGCGTGCGTCATGGCGCGGCCCGTCGCGAACCGCATTTCCCGATCCTGCACGTGGTAACGGGCGTTGGGGAACATGTCGTGGTTGCCCGAGTGGTCGTAGTGCATGTGGGTGATGACGACATCCCCGACGGCGGCGGGATCCACGCCGATCGCGGCCAGGCCCTCGGCGGGGGACTGAAGAAACTCGCGCCCGCGCCGCTGGGCCATCGCCCGGTCGAAGCCCGTGTCGACGACGAGGGCGTCATCGCCGGAGACCAGCGCCCAGACGAAGTAGTCCAGCGGCATCGGCGCGTTGTCGTGCGGGTCCCCGCCCAGCAGGTTCTCGCGCGCCGTCCGGTCGTGGTGCGCATAGCGCACGGCGTAGATCTCCCAGACCGTCTCGCTCATCGCGCCGACGTTATACCACACGCGAACCGCGGCGAACGAAGGTCCGGGAAGCCGCGTCAACGGCGGACTCCGAAGTCGCGGAATCGCGGGATTACGCGACCCCGCGCGGGGGCAAGTCACTGATTCCGGTCAACGGCAATCGACATGCATGCCGGGGAGGCATGGTGTATTCGAATATCCGATATAATCGGCCAGGCGGCGCCTGATGCGACCATCCGTGGAAGAGCGCGTAGCGTATCTGGAAGGTAAAGTGGAAGAGCATTCCCGGGGATTCGGCGAGATTCGAGACTTGTTGGTCCACACCGACGGGCACGTCCTGGCGCTGGACCGGAAAGTCGACCGGTTCCGCGCGGAGCTCGGTTCGCGCATCGACGCCCTGGACCAGCGACTGACTTCGCGGGTCGACGCGATGGACCGGAAGGTCTCCCGCCAATTCACGTGGTTGGTCGCGATGCAGATCGCGTTCATGCTGACCGTGGTCGGCGCCCTGATTCGGGGCTGAACGCGCGGTTCCTGACCGCCGATGTCCACGGACCTCCGCGAATGGATCGGCCGGACCGAGACCCGGACAGACCGGATCACGCCCGCCCCGATGGCGGGGCTGTCGGCGACTCTGGACCGGGACGACCCGTATCCCGGGGCGGGTGACGCGCTCCCGCCGCTGTGGCACTGGCTGTATTTCCTTCCGCACGAGCCTCAGTCCGGCCTTGGACCGGAAGGCCATCCCGTCACCGGCGGGTTCCTCCCGCCTTCTCCGCTGCCGCGCCGCATGTGGGCGGGCGGCCGGCTGGAGTTCGCCGGCGCGCTGAGGGTCGGCGACGCGGTGACGCGCCGGTCGCGCATCGTCGACGTCGTGGGAAAGGAAGGGCGCAGCGGGACGTTGCTGTTCGTCGTCGTCGAGCACGAGATTTCCAACGATGACGGCGTGGCGATCCGCGAGGAGCACGACATCGTCTACCGCGGCGCAGCGGAAGCGAACGGCCCCGGCCCGCCGGCGCGCGAGGCCCCCGCGGACGAGGCCTGGATGCGGCGCGTCGACCCCGACGACGTCTTGCTGTTCCGGTATTCCGCGCTGACGTTCAACGCACACCGGATTCACTACGACCGCCGCTACGCGACCGAGACCGAGGGGTATCCGGGACTGGTCGTCCACGGCCCACTTTTGGCCACGCTGCTCCTGGACCTGCTGCGGCGTCACCGGCCCAAGGACGAGGTCGCGGCGTTCCGTTTCCGGGCCGTGCGCCCGCTTTTCGACACGGCGCCGTTCTGGGTGTGCGGGAACGCCGGCGATGATGACGGCCCCGTGCGGCTCTGGGCCCGGGACGCGGAGCGCCGGGTGGCCGTGGATGCGGAGGCGAGGCTGCGAGGGGCGTAGAAGCCGGGCGTAATCGTGGGCGGAATTCGGCCGGTTCCGAATCGCGTCAGCGCTTGGAGGCCTTGAGCGCGGCGATCAGATGTCCGGCTTCCTCGGAGTTCCCGGCGCGGTGTTGCCGGGCGCTCTCGCGAATCTGTCGCATGACGGCTGGATCGCGCAGTTCGAGGTAATCCTCGAGCTCATCGATGTCGATGATTCCGGCAACCGGAACGCCGTCTTTCTCCAGCACGAAATACTCCTTGTTCACGTGCGCGCGGCGCACGACCTGACCCAGGTTGATACGGGCCTGGGTCATGGGAATTCGCTGGATCACGATAGGTTCGTTGGCTCTCTTGCTCACGACGATCTCCCCGGGGAAGACTTCGACACGGGCCGATGTCGAACATTCTACCGGACTGAATCGGGCACGGCTCGCCGGTTGCAGGATATTGTGGAACTTCGGTCCGGACTTGCGAGCGCCGGCCGGCCCATCTGGGCACGTGACGAAGCGCACGCCGAGCCCCTACGCCTGCATCCCCCAGCGCCGCACCGTGCGGTTCTCGATCGACTTGAAGATGAGGTTCTCCACCAGCAGGCCGAACAGGATCACCGTCAACAGACCCGCGAAGACGTTGGCCGTGTTGAGCTGGTTCCGGTGGTTGTAGATGAACCAGCCCAGGCCGCCCGATCCGCCCGTCGTGCCGAAGACCAGCTCCGCGGCGATCAGCGTCCGCCAGGCGAAGGCCCAACCCACCTTCAGGCCCGTCAGGATGCTCGGGAAGGCGCCCGGCAGCAGGATGCGCCGGATGTAGCCGAAGGGCGAGAGCCCGTAGTTCAGCCCGACCATCCGAAGCGTCGGGCTGACGCTACGGCAGCCCGCGTGCGCGTTGAGCGCGACGGCCCACAGCACGGCGTGGATCAGGACGAAGATGATGGCGTTCTCGCCGATCCCGAACCAGATCAAGGCCAGCGGGAGCATGGCGATCGACGGGAGCGGGTTGAACATCGACGCCACGGTCTCGAGGAAGTCGGCGCCGATGCGGGTGACGCTGGCCACCGAGGTCAGGATGGCCGCCAGGACGAGGCCGGCCGCGTAACCCTTCAGCAGGAGCTGGATCGTGAAGGCCGCCGCGCCGGGCAGCTCGCCCGATGCGATCGACGATGCCAGCGCGCCGACGGCCGCCGAGAACGTGGGAAACAGCAGCGCGTCGTCGAGCCAGCGCCCGTAGCCTTCCCACACTACGGCCAGCACGGCCAGCAGCGTGATCTTCCGCGCCGTCGCGCTGTCCCAATAGCGGCGCCAGCCGCCCACGGGCCGCGGCGCCACCTCGCCGACGGTGTCGGTGATCTCGTAGAAAAGCTCGGGGCGTTCGGGCGCGCCGGCGGTTTCAGCCATCGGAGGGGTCTCCTTCCGCCTCGTCCCCGAACAGCAGCGCGTGGATCCGGTCCGAGATCGAGCCGCCCCGGCCGTCGGAGTCGGTCCCGGAGCTGTTGATCTCGGCCTTCACGCGGCCCGGGTGGGCGCTGAGCAGCAGGATGCGGTTGCCGATGCGGACGGCTTCGTCTATGGAGTGGGTGACGAACAGGACCGTGAACCGGGTCTCCTCCCACAGCTCGAGCAGGTCTTCCTGCATCCGGGACCGGGTCAGGGCGTCGAGCGCGGCGAACGGCTCGTCCATCAACAGGATGTCGGGTTCCATGGCCATGCCCCGCGCGATGGCCACCCGCTGCTTCATGCCGCCGGAGAGCGTGTGCGGATAGCGGTCGGCGAAGGGGGTGAGGTTGACCTTGCCGATGTAGTGCATGGCCCGGTCGACGGCCTCCTTTCCCGCGAGCGTGCCGCTCGACGTCAGCGCGAACGTGACGTTCTCCCGGACGGTCTTCCACGGCAGCAACTGGTCGAATTCCTGGAACACGAAAGCGCGGTCCGGTCCGGGTCCGTCGATGGGCCGGCCGCGAAGCAGGATCCGTCCCTCGACCGGCGTGACGAAACCGCCGACGGCTTTCAGGATCGTGGACTTGCCGCAGCCCGAAGGGCCGAGGATCACGAAGCGGTCCGATCGGAGAACCTGGAAGCCCACGCGGTAGGTGGCCGTCGTCAGGTGTTGCTGGGTCGCGTATTGGAGCGTGACGCCGTCGACCTCCAGGAGCGGGCCCGTCGTCATCGCTTCAGCTTCCGTCGGCGTCGTGGATCTCGGGGAAGAACAGCTCGCGCCACGAGGCGGGCTGTCGGGCGATCGTGCCGATGCGGGCCATGAAGTCGGCGTAGCGGGTGACGTTCTCCGGCGTCGTCGTGAACCGGATGTCCGGGTCCTCCAGGACCGCGGCGATGTCGTCCACGGTGAAGCCGCCGGGACTTCGCGCCAGCAGCAGCTCGGCGGCGGCCCGCGTGTCCTGGCGGATCACGGCGTTGGCCTCTTCCAGGGCTGCGATCACCGCGGCGTGGACGGCGGGGTTCTCGTCCCTGTACCGCGCGGTCGTCGACAGCATCGTGAACGTCGTCGATCCGCCCATGACGTCGCGGGTGGTCATGATGGTCCGGATCCCGGGGTCCTGGATCTCGCGCTGGTGGAACGGCGGAGAGGTGAAGTGGGCGTTGACGCCCCCCGCGCGCGCGAGCATCGCCACGACGCCGTCGGGATGCGTCATGGAAACCGTGAACGGGTCGAAGCGCTCGAACTGCTCCACGCCGTAGTTCTCGGCCGCATACATCTGCATGATGATGGCCGGAATCGAAACCTTGATCGCCGTGAGGGCGATCTTGTCCTGTTCGGTGAAGTCGTCCAGCGATTCCAGGTGCGCGGCGTGCGTGTTCAGGTACATCGGCAGCGAGGTCATCGCCGCCACGCCCCGCACCTGGACCGAGTCGCGCGTCCGGTCCCAGAGCGTGAGGAACGCCGGTGGCCCCGCCGAGACGAAGTCCGCCGACCCGGACAACAGCGCGTCGTTGACGATGGCCGGGCCGCCCAGGTCGATCCACCGGACGTCCAGATCGGGGACGCCGGCCTCGGCGGCGTGCTTCTCGATGAGGCCGCGCTCTTCCATCACCAGCAGCGGCAGGAAGCCGACGCCCCCGGCGCCCCGGGTCAGGCGCACCTGGTTGGCGTCGCCCGAGCTCCCGCAGCCGGAAGTCAGACCGATCGAAAGCAGGACGAATGCGAGTTTCTTCATGGATCGCGGCCTCGGTGACGTTAGCAAAATATATGCTGAATTGCCATGGGGCCGGCGCCTATACTGGGGCCGCAAACTCCAGTCGAAAAAGGAACTTACCCTCATGAAGACCGCAGCCGTTCTCGCGTGGGCGGCCGTCGCGCTGGCCTCATCCGCCGGCTTGGCGCAGGACGCCGCCGACGCGGAAGACTGGACGCCCCTGTTCAACGGCCGGGACCTGGACGGATGGACCGTCAAGATTCGCGGGTACGAGGCCGGCGACAACTTCGGCGGCACGTTCCGCGTCGAGGACGGGTTGTTGACGGTCGGCTACGACGCGTACGAGGCGTTCGACGACCGGTTCGGCCACATCTTCTACCGGGAGCCCTACTCGCACTACCGGCTGATCGTCGAGTACCGGTTCACGGGCGAGTCCGTGCCCGGCGCGCCGGAGTGGGCGCGGCGCAACAGCGGCGTCATGCTGCATTCGCAGGCCCCGGAAACGATGCCCGCGGCCCAGAACTTTCCGGTTTCGGTCGAGGTGCAGTTCCTGGGCGGGTTCGGCGACGGGCAACCCCGCTCCACCGCGAACATGTGCTCGCCAGGGACCCACATCGTCTACCAGGGCCGGTTCACGTCGACGCACTGCATCGAATCCGCGTCGGAGACCTACGACGGCGACCAGTGGGTGACGGTGGAGGTCCTGGTGCTGGGCAACGAACGGTTCGTCCACTTCGTCAACGGGGACCCCGTCATGGAGTACGGGGGAACGACCGTCGGCGGCGGGGCCGTCGCTGGCCACCGGCCGGAGGCGAAGCCGGACGGCCACGCGTTGTCGGACGGCTACATCTCGCTCCAGAGCGAGGGGCACCCCATCCAGTTCCGCCGGGTCGAGCTGCTGAACCTGGAGGGTTGCATGGACCCGGCCGCCGCCAACTTCAAGTCGTACTACGTCGAGTCCGACCCCGAGACCTGCCGGTACTGATCCATCCGGCGGCTACGGCGCCGCGCAGCTCCAGTTGGCGGCGTCGGACAGGCTGCCGCTGCCGTCGTACTGCGCGTACTGCGGATAGGGGCACAGCGGCCGCGTCAGGCCGTTGCCCGGGTTCGACGCCATGATCCGGTCCGGGGCGGCGCCCTGCTCGCGCCACCGCTCCATCGTCGTGAGCGCGTCGAACGTGTTCGGGCCGGGGCCCCCGCCGCAGTGTCCCATGCCGGGCGCCATGAACAGGCGCATCCAGTCGTCCTGGTCCTCGCCCATTTCCTCCAGGACCGACTCGTAGTACGCCACGGTGTTCTCGGGCGTGATCGCCGTGTCGCGCCATCCCGTGTAGAGCAGCAGCTTGCCGCCGTGCCCCTGGAACCCCTGCAGATCGGGGTTGTCGGCGTCCACGAAGCCGACCGCGGCGTCGATGATCGGCATGTCGCGGTCCAGGTCGAATTCGCGCCAGTCGTAGTTCTCGTCCTGGAAGCCCCAGATCCGGACCGTGTCCGAGACCGTGGCGTTTGCGCCCATTCCCAGCATCGGCCGCATGGGATTGCCCAGCGCCTGGCCCGAGAAGATCATCTCCCCCCGGCTGTTCCGGACGCCGCCGTACCAGGTCTCGACCGACCGGAGCTGCGGCGCGGTCAGGCAGAGTCCGCCGTCGGCGTTTCCGCTCCCGTTCGAGCAGAGCAGGGAAGCAAAGTCGAACGCGCACTGTCGCGGGTTGTTCAGGAAGCCCTCGCCGAGCGTGTCGCACTGGTTCATGACCGCGTCGGACACGAATCCGGCCAGCTCTTCGGAAATAGCCTCGTCCGGGTTCCGGGCGACGCGGATGTTGCGCGCGACGCCGGCCGTGTGCATGTAGATGTGGCGGTTGGCCAGCGCGCCGGCGATGATTCCGTCGAAGTCGCCGGGATAACGCTGGGCCGCCATCATGGCCTGCCGTCCCCCGGTGGAGCAGCCCTGGAAGTACGAATAGGCGAGCGGTTCGGCGTAGTGGGCGTCGATGACGCGCTTGGACTTGACCGTCATGTCGTGGACGGCGCGATAGGCGAAATCGACGATCTTCTCGGGATGGCCCAATCCGAACATGCCGCCGGGTCCGTCCTCGGCGTTCGAGTGACCCGTGTCCGTGCCCGCCGTGGCGTAGCCGCGGCGGAGCGCCGCCTGCATGTTCCCGTAGCCCTGGATGGAGCCGGCGAACCCGCCGTTGCCCACGGCCAGGAAGCGGCCGTTCCAGCCCTCGGCCGGCATCCACAACTCCACGTTGATGCGGGAGTCGTCCGTGGGCGTCAGGACCATCCGCACGCGGCAGTGCGCGGGGATCGGCTCAGGCGCGGCCGCCGGTCCGCCGCGACCCCGTCCACCGCCCGGCCGGACGAAGGGTCCCTCGGGCACCATGTCCGCGGACGTGATCGTGCCTTTCTCGATCGTGAACGCGGTGAGGCCCTCGCAGGGCGTCGCCTGGAACGCCAGGGCCAGAGCGGCCGCGCCGATGATTCCGGTCATAGTGCTTTCCTCCTAGTCTTGCCGGTCCTGTGAGTCGCGCCCGGCCTGCCAGGCCCGGAGCGTCCGGATGTACTCGGGCCGTGTGGTCTCGACGCCGCCCAGGGCGGCTTCGACGGGAATGCCGTGGCGTTCGGCGAAGTCCGCCACGAACGGGTTCTCCCCCGGCAGGTAGTGCGGGACGTCGCCCTGCTCCCGGCCGGCGACCTCGACGACGTACTCGCACGGCCAGAGCCAGTTGCCGTCGGATTCCTCGTTCAGCCGGAACGATTGGCTCTTGACCATCGGTTCGGCCAGGAAGTCCGGATCGTCGGCGATCGTGATGTGCGTCATCACCTCGCCGTGCCGGGCGAAGTACTCGATGAGCTCCATCCGGTCGCTCGAGGGCAGGCCGTTGCGCCGGTGCCAGCCCTGCTTGATATGCGTGGTGCGGACCCGCAGCTTGTCGCCCACCCATTCGCCCGTGGAGAAACCCATCCACGTGTGGGGCGCGTTTTCGGACGGGTGCGCGCGTCCGTCCATCCAGATCGTCCGGGACTGTTCGTACGTGCTGATGTACTGCCGGATCGCGATCAGCTCCTGGGACGCCGG
Organism: Acidobacteriota bacterium; assembly: GCA_022821265.1. GTDB lineage: Bacteria > Acidobacteriota > Terriglobia > 20CM-2-55-15 > 20CM-2-55-15 > JAJEDW01. The sequence goes on along the minus strand of JAJEDW010000177.1, from coordinate 18,422 downwards.
GTCGCGTTCTTCCCAGATCCGCAGGCGCAGCGGCCCGCGGTAGATGTAGCCGACCGTGTGCACCTGGCACTGGTGCTCGGGCAGCGTGTAACGCGACGGGTCCCAGCTCAGCGCGAACTGCCGCCCCGCCTCGTTGATCGGGAGGCCGACAAAGTCCGCCAGCGCGGGTCCGGGACCGCGCTCGAGCCGGTCCTCCTGCCGCGGTGGCGACCAGTTTCCCGTGAGATCCCGCTGCGCGGCGGCGCCGGGCGCCGTCAGCGTAATCGAAAAGACGATGATAAGCGTCGCGCGCATGGCCCTCCGCCCGCCGTCCTGGCGGTAGCCGGAGAATACAAACGATGGAATCGATTGTCCACGGAGTTGTGAAGGCGCGCGGCGACGCGCCCTGTCGGACGCCGCGTCCGCGTACAATGGGACCCACCGAGAGGAGGCAACGTCATGCCGCACAGTCGACGCGACTTCCTGAAGACCACGGCCGCCGCGAGCCTGGCGGCCGCCACGGCCGGCGCCGGGACGCGTTCCCGGGCACAGTCCGCCGCCGCGCCGGCGCCGCAAAGCGTCCGCACGCCCGTGATCGACATCGGCTACGAGGAGCACGGCCCCCCGGACGGCGCGGCCATCATCCTGCTGCACGGCTTTCCCTACGACGTCCGCTCGTTCGACGGCGTCGTCGGTCCCCTCGCCGACGCCGGCCATCGCGTGCTCGTGCCGTACCTGCGGGGTTACGGGCCCACCCGGTTTCTCGACCCGGCGGCGCCGCGCATGGCCGAGCAGGCCGCCATCGGGCAGGACCTGATCGATTTCGCCGACGCCCTGGGGATCGAGCGTTTCGCCGTGTCCGGGTTCGACTGGGGCAACCGGGCCGCCTGCGTGGCGGCCATTCTCCGGCCGGAGCGCTTCATCGGCCAGGTCGTCGTCGGGGGGTATTCGGTGCAGAACACCGTCACGCCCAACCCGCCGATGCCGGCCCGACAGGCGGCCCGGTTCTGGTACATGTGGTACTTCAACACCGATCCGGGGGCGCGGGCGCTGGAGGCGGACCGACACGACATCGTCCGTTATCTCTGGGACACGTGGTCGCCGGAATGGGAATACACCGACGAGGTCTACGAGCGCTCGGCGCCGTCGTTCGACAACCCGGACTTCGTGCCCGTCGTGGTCCATTCCTACAGGCACCGGCAGATGAACGCGCCCGGGGAGGACCGGTTCCTCGACGTCGAGCGCCGGCTCGCCGACCGCCCGCCGGTCTAGGTGCCGGCCATCGTGTTGCGGGGAACGGCCAGCGGGCTCGGGGGACGGCCGTCGCCGGACCCGACGGCGGATCGGGCGCGGTTCCCCGCGCTCGTCGCGCGCCGCATCGTGGAAGGGGCGGGGCACGACCTGCCGCGGCATCGGCCCGACGCCGTCGCCGACGCGTTGCTGGAGTTGGTCGGCTGAGCCGGCGTTCGGATCCAGCGGCGCCATGACCCGGATACAGGAGGCACGATGAGCAGGGAACAGTGGAACGAGAAAGGCCGGTTCTGGGAGGACGACCATGCCTGGCTCGACGCGGAGCAGCAAGCCCGGTGCGAGCGCGCGCACGAGGCGGGCGTCTTTCCGTCCCCCATACCCACCCGGATGGTGTCGAACGGCGAGTACATGCCGGCCCCGCAGTCGAAGCGCCAGAAACAGGTGGAGCACCGGATCCGGGAGCTGAGCGAGGCGGCCAGCCGGAAGCTGGGCATCGACCGGCGGCGGTTTCTCGCCGGCACCGGCGGCATGGCGGCGGCGTTCATCGTGATGAACGAGGTGTTCGGGCGCTTCTTCGACGTGAAGCCGATCGAGATGTTCGAGAGCGCGGCCTACGCGCAGGCGGGAACACCCGGCGATCTGTTCGTCTTCGACGATCAGTTGCACCTGGTCCGCGGCACGCGCGGGGCGGCGGGGATGGGGCTGCGCGCGCTGGCGCAGGGGCCGTCGTCGGGAGCGCCGCGGAACGCGATGAACCCGAACGGTCTCCCCGACGAGAACGGCGACGTCTGGGGCGTCTGGAACCCTGCGCTGGTCGGCCTGCCGAACCGGCCCGAGAACTTCCTGATCACGCAGTTCATCCGCGACGTCTATCTCGACAGCCAGGTCCACGTCGGCCTGCTCAGCAACGTCACGGCGAGCGTCGTCACGCCGGAGGGCCAAGCCCCGCGCCCGCCCGTGAACGCCGAGGAAGCGCTGGCCGGCGAGATGCTCACGGCCGGGCAGACCGCAGCGGCGCGGGACTTCGTCAACGAGGTCTCCGGGTCGACGCGCATGCTGGCGCACGGCCTGCTGTACGTGGGCCGCGGCAATCTCGACTACATCCGGCGGCAGATCGAGGAGAACGAGCCGGATTCCTGGAAGGGCTACAACGTGTCGAACGCCGCCAAGGTGGACGACGACCCCATGAGCCCGATGCGGCAGTGGCGCCACGACGACGAGGAGGTCGCCTATCCGACGTTCGAGCTGATCCGCGACGCCTACGCAAGCCAGCGGGCCCGAAAACCCGGCTTCAACAACATCTGCGTGCACAAGGGCCTGACCAACGCCGAGCCGGTGCGCCCCGAGATCGGCCACCCGGCGGACCTGCCCAAGGCGGCCGGCGACTGGCCCGAGCTGAACTTCATCACCTATCACGCCTGCATACAGCCCGCGTTCTTCATGTACGACGCGCTGGAGGACGTCCGGTCGGGTCAGCTCCGGGAGGGCGTTCCCGACATCCGCTGGACCACCGAGTACGCCCAACTCGTCGCGCCGTACCCGAACACGTACGCGGAGTTGGGAACGACCTGGGCCTCGTCGGTGGTCACGTTCCCGACGGTGGCGGCGCACCTGATGGGACAGCTCATGAAGTTCATGGGGCCGGACCGGATCGTGTTCGGCTCGGATTCGGTCTGGTACGGGGCGCCGCAGTGGCAGATCGACGCGATGTGGCGCTTCCAGATCCCCGAGGACCTGCGGGAGCGGTACGGGTATCCCGAGCTGACCGAGGACGCCAAGCGCCGGATCCTGGGACTGAACTCGGCGCGCCTGTACGGGATCGATACCGGCGCGGACTACAACCCGGTACCCGAAGACTACGCCGAGCGGATGCCCGACAGCCTGAAGCGGACGCTGGAACTGCCCGGCTTCGTCGCCGACAACATGGCGCGGTTCAAGGAGAACTACGCCGCGCTCGGCGTGGAGCCCGGCCACAGGCGTTACGGATGGATCCGGAAGGCGTAACGCCGCGACTATTCTGATACGCTCCCCGTGCGGTACGCCCTACATACCAAAGGAGACGCCATGAACCGCATGACGGTCACCGCGGTCCTCGCTCTCGTCCTGTCGCTGCATGCGCCGCCCATCATCGGCCGGCAGGCCGACGGAGACGACTGGGTGCGCTACGGCGGCGCCCCCGGCGAGACCCGCTACAGCCCGCTCGATGAGATCGACGACGGCAACGTCGGCCGTCTCGGCCTGCTCTGGTCGCTGGACGTCGGCCCCGGGGGCGGAAACCAGGAAGCGACCCCGCTGGAACGGAACGGGGTGCTGTACTCCATCACGAACTGGAGCGTCGTGTTCGCCGTCGACGCGCGCACGGGGGAAGAGCTCTGGCGGTGGGATCCGGAAGTCAACCGGATGGCCGTGCGCCCCAAGATCTGCTGCGGGGTCGTGAACCGCGGCTTGGCGCTGTTCGAGGACCTGGTCATCGCGCCGATCATCGACGGGCGGCTCCACGCCCTCGACGCGGACACCGGAAGACCGGTCTGGGAAGCCCGCGTGGGCTACCCGCAGGAGTGGGCGACGATCACGATCGCGCCGCGCATCGCCGGCGACAAGGTGATCGTCGGCGTCAGCGGCGGCGACCGCCCGATGCGCGGTTACTTCGACGCCTCCGACGCCCGGACCGGGCGCCGCGCGTGGCGCTTCTACACGGTTCCCGGCAACCCGGCCGACGGCTTCGAGAACGACGCGATGCGGATGGCTGCCGACACCTGGGGCGGCAACTGGTGGCAGTACGGCGGCGGCGGCGCCGTCTGGGACGCCATCGCCTACGACCCGGACGAGAACCTGGTCTACGTGGGTACGGGCAACGCCGAGCCCTGGACCGAGATCTGGCGCGGAGCGACGGGCCTGGACAACCTGTTCGCGTGCGCGGTCATCGCCGTCGACGCCGACACGGGCGAGTACCGCTGGCACTACCAGTTCATCCCGAACGACAACTGGGACTACGACAGCGTGCAGCAGTTGATGCTGGCCGACCTGGTGATCGACGGGCGCGAGCGCCAGGTGCTCATGCAGGCGAACAAGAACGCCTTCTTCTACGTGATCGATCGGGTGACGGGGGCCTTCATCTCGGCCGAGCCGTTCGCGCGGGCCACGTGGGCGAGCGGCATCGACTACGAGACGGGCCGTCCGGTGGTCCACCCCGAGGCGTTCTACGACACCGAGACGTCGGTGACGATATCGCCGGGGCCCGGCGGCGCGCACAACTGGTCGCCGATGTCGATCAACCCCGACACGGGGCTGGTGTACATCCCGACGACGACGCGCAGCAGCTTCACCTTCCAGGCGGTCGAGGAGTTCGATCCCGTGCCGGGGCAGACCACCGGGACCGCGCGGCCCGCGACGGCCGAGAACCCGATCGACGACCTGCCGGCCGTGGGTCCGGAACCCGTCGACGGCCCGAGAAGCGGCGCCTTGGTCGCGTGGGATCCCGTGGCGCAGACCATGGCGTGGCGCCGGCCGGGCGGCGGCGGCATCGGCGGGGGCACGCTCTCGACCGCCGGGAACCTGGTGTTCCAGGTCGTCAACGACGGCACGCTCCGCGCCTGGTCGGCCGACGCCGGCGACCTGCTGCTCGAGGTCGACACGAACCTGGGCGGCGGGATGGGGCCGCCGATCACGTACCTGGTCGACGGCCGGCAGCACGTCACGCTGATGGGCGGCATCGGGCAGGTGGGCGACGAGAACGTCATCGGAGACACCGGGAACCGGACGCCGCCGCGCATGATGACGTTCGTCCTCGACGGGGACGCTCCGATCCCCGAGGGTGTCGAACCCGAGGACGCCGACGAAGACGCGCCGGAGGCCGAGCCCGTCGACAACTGAGACGGTGCCGGGCCGGGTCAGTTCTCCGGGCCGCCCTCCATCGCGAAGGCGTACAGCGAGTCGCCGGCGCCGACCACGACGTACTGGACGCCGTCCAGCGCGTAGGTGATCGGCCCGTTCGTCATCGGCGTGTGCAGGCCGGCGTGCCAGAGGATCGCGCCGTCGCCCGCGTCCAGCGCCACCAGGTTGTTGCCGGTGTCGCCGGCGAACAGCAGGTTTCCCGCCGTCGACAACAGGCCCGAGCGGGCGCGCCCGCGCCCGTCCCATCGGCGGCTCCACCGGATCTCGCCCGTCCGGTAGTCGATGGCCTGCAGCATCGGGATGCTGTAGCCGCCGCGGTCGTTCCCGCCCCAGCCGTTCGGGTTGTCGCCGTCGTCCCACAGGTAGTACACGCTGTAGGCGCGCGCCGCGTTGGCGTAGAACAACCCCGTGTCCGGGCTGAAGCTGGGCGGCGGCCAGTTCACCGCGCCGTACTGATCGGGCGACACCAGCGCCCCGTCCGTCTGCGGCTCCTTCGCCGGGTTGGGGATCGGCCGCCCGTCCTCGGCCAAGCCGAGCGACCAGTTGGTGCCGACGAAATCCACCGACAGAAGGTTCTCGCCGGTTTCGCGGTCCAGGACGAAGAACCACCCGTTCCGGCTGGCCTGGGCCACCAGCTTCCGGGGCTCGCCGTCGAACAGGACCGGCGTCTGGACGGCGTCCCAGTCGTGCGTGTCGTGCGGCGACACCTGGAAGTACCAGGCCAGCTCGCCCGTGTCGACATCGAGGGCCACGACAGACTCGGTGTACAGGTTGTCGCCCTCGCGTCCCTGGCCGGCGATGACCGGCTGCGGATTCCCGGTTCCCAGGTACAGCAGGTTCAGTTCCGGATCGTACGTGCTCGGCACCCAGGTCATGCCGCCCCCGTGCAGCATGGCCTCCAGGCTGGGCCAGGTCGCGGCCTCCGGGTCGCCGGGGTCCGGGCGCGTGTACCAGCGCCACTCCATCTCGCCGGTCACCGGGTGGTAGGAGGACAGGTAGCCCGGGATGTCGAGGTCGTCGCCGCTGACGCCGACGATGACGTGGTCCCCCACGATGACGGGCGCGACCGAGGCATAGTAGAACTGCTGCAGGTCGCAGATCTCCGTGCGCCACATCTCCCGCCCGTCGGCCAGGTCCAGCGCGACGAGGTGGCAATCGGGCGTCTCGACGAACAGCGTGTCGTTCCAGACCCCGGCGCCGCGGTTGCCGATGCGCCAGCCGCCTTCCGACTCCCAGGTCGTGTGCCAGAGCGGCCGTCCGTTCCGGGCGTCGATGGCCCACACGTGGTCGGGAATCGTGACGTACATGATGCCGTTGATCACCAGCGGCGTGCCCTTGATGACGGCGGCCGCGGATCCGCCGCCCCCCTGCGGGCCGGCCCCCGGGTTCAGGCGGCGCACCCAGGCGAGGTTCAGCGCGCCGACGTTGCCGTCGTGGATGTGCGTCAGCGGGCTGTACCGCCGTCCCGAGTAGTCGCCGTTGTAGGTCGGCCAGTCCTCGGTCGGAGGCTCCAGCAACGTCGCCGGGTCGAGCCCCTGCGCGGCCGCGGCGCCCGAGAGCAGGCCGATCGACAGCGTGAGTCGTAGCAGGGTCATTTCAGCGTCTCCAGGTAGGTGACCACGTCGTGGAGGGCGTCGTCGGTGATGCGGTCGAGCAGGTCCCAGTGGGCCTGGTACGGGTCCTCCGTTTCGACGACCAGCTCCGGCGTGCGCCGGAACGAGCGATAGGCGCCGTCGGCGTCCGTCAGGGACACGACGAAGTCGTCCAGGAACTCGAGTGTGCCGCTGACGGCGGCTCCGCCGGATGGCGTGACCGTGACCAGGGTCGGCGTTTCCGGCCGCCCGCCGCCTCGCGGGAAGAGGAAACGCTGCTGGAGATCGGAGGGCCGATACCGGCCGCCGATACCGGCCAGATCGCCGATGGCGGAGTGGCAGGCGTTGCAGCCGCCCTCGCCGTTGAACCAGGCGCGCCCGGCGTCCGCGTTGCCGGTCAGGACGTCGGGCGGTTCCATCGGGTTCCGGTTGCGCGCCGTGGTTTCGATCTGCAGCTTGAGAAAATGGGAGACGTCGACCCGTTCCGCCTCGGCGAGGTTGGCCGCGTGCACGTTCGTCGCCGCCATCGCGGGGCCGATCTCGCTGCCCTCGAAGTCGCGGAGCACGGCGACGGACCGGATCAGGCTGGGGCCGTTCTCCGTACCCTTCACGTCGAGGCCGTGACAGTTGATGCAGCGCGCGACGTAGACGTTGCGGCCCCGGGCCGCCGCGTCCGGGTCCGGACGCTGCCGGTCGTTGGGTCCGGCCTGGCCCCGGCCGGATGCGGCGGCCGCTAGCGTCAGAAGCAGGATCCCCGCGGCGTGTCGGCGCATGGTGCCTCCCATCGGCCGGGCGCCGCCCGGCCGCCATGGACGTTAGCAACGGCCCCGTTCCGGGTCAAGAGAACGGGCTCCGTGCGATCGAAACCTTGACTTCGCCGCGGCTCGACGCCAATTTAGAACGGATGCGGCATCCGGCCACCTGGGCGGCGTCCCTCGCGCTGGCGCTCTCGTCGACGTCCGTTGCGCAAGTCGGGGGCGTGGACGAAGAGGCGCCCGAGCCCATCCAGCCGCAGATCCGCCTGACCGGCCGCGTGATCGCGGACTCCACGCTCCAGCCCGACGAGATCATCGAGGTGCGCCTGGAGGGCAGCGGCGGCGACCGCATCGGTTTCGCCTACACCGAGACCTCCGGCGCGTTCCAGTTCCGGCCGGTGGTCCTGGAGCCCGGCCGGTTCTACTACGTCGTCGTCGAGTACGAGGGACACCGGCCGTTTCGCGAACGGCTGGACCACATGACCGATATCCGCAGCGGCGCGCCGCTGATCGTCTTCCTGGAAGGCGTCGAGAGCCCGGCGCCGGCGCCGGACCCGTTGGACGACGTCGTGGACGTCCGCCAGTTGGAGGCGGCGATCCCGGCCGAGGCCCGGGCCGAATACGACCGGGCGATGGAAGAGATCGGACAGGGACTTTACCTGAGCGCGATCCCGCGCCTGGAGCGCGCCGTGGAACTGGCGCCGGACTTCTACGAGGCGCTGAACAGCCTGGGCGGCCAGTACGTGCGGGTCCATCGCTACCGCGATGCGCAGGCCGCGCTGGAGAAGGCGTTGGAGTTGAGTCCCGCGTCCACGCCGCCGCTGGTGAACCTGGGCTTCCTGCACTACCAGGAGGGCCAGGCGCTGACCGAGGACGGGGACGCCGACGGGGCGCGCGCACGCTTCGACCGGGCCGTCGACGCGCTGGACAGGGCCGTGCGCAACGATCCGACCGACGCCACCGCCCACCACTATCTCGGCGCGGCGCTGTACGCGCGCGGCGATGCGGATCGCGCCGAAGCCATGCTGGACCTGGCGCTGGAGCTGGACCCCGCGGACGACGAGGTGCGGCTGGTCCTCATCAACCTGTACGCCCGACAGGAGCGTTTCGACGAGGCGCTCGCCGAGGCGGCCAGTTACCTGGAGCGGCGTCCGGACTCGCCCATGCGGCCGCCGCTGGAGCGGCTCGTGGAGCAGATCCGGGGCCGAATCGATCGACGTGACCGGCGGGACGACTGACGCCGGGAATCCCATTCGAAAGGCAGGCAACGCCATGATTCGACACGCCCTGTTCTGGGTTCTGGCCGCCGGGACCGCAAGCACCGTCCACGCCCAGGTGACGTTCGAACGTCTCCTGAACGCCGGCGAGGAACCCGAGAACTGGTTGACCTATTCGGGCAACTACGACGGCCAGCGGTACAGCCCGTTGGCTCAGGTCGACCGCGACAACGTCCAGGACCTGGAAGTCCAGTGGGTGTATCAGGCCCGTTCGCTGGAGAAGTACGAGACGACGGCGCTGGTCGTCGACGGCGTCCTGTACACGATCCAGGCTCCGAACGACGTCATCGCGCTCGACGCCGCCACGGGCCGCCCCATCTGGACGCATCCTTACCAGAACGCGCCCGAGGGCGGCAACTGCTGCGGCCGGGTGAACCGCGGACTGGCGATTTCGGGAAACACGCTGCTGATGGGGACGCTGGACGCGCACCTGGTGGCCATCGACGCCCAGACCGGCGACCGGCTCTGGACGACGGAAGTGGCGCCGGCGTCGGAACGCTATGCGATCACGCACGCGCCGCTCGTCATCAAGAACCTGGCCCTGGTGGGGACGGCCGGCGGCGACCGCGGGATTCGCGGGCTGCTGGCGGCCTACGACGTCGACACGGGCGAGGAGGTGTGGCGCTTCCACACGATTCCCGCTGCGGGCGAGCCCGGCAACGAGACCTGGATCGGAACCGACCCCGACTCGGGCCGGGCCGCATGGGAGGTCGGCGGGGCCGCCATCTGGAACACGGGCGCGTACGATCCGGAAACCAACCTGACGTTCTGGGGCACGGGCAACCCGTGGCCGGACTGGGACGGCCGCAACCGGTTGGGCGACAACCTGTACAGCGACAGCGTCGTGGCCGTCGACGCCGACACCGGCGAGCTGCGGTGGTACTACCAGTTCACGCCGCACGACGAGATGGACTACGACGCGACGCAGGTGCCCGTGCTGGCCGACGTCGAGTGGGAAGGCGAGCTCCGACGGGTGATGTTGTGGGCCAACCGGAACGGGCTGATGTACATGCTCGACCGGGTGACGGGCGAGTTCCTCTACGGCCAGCCGTTCGTGCAGGTGAACTGGACCACGGGCTTCGACTCCGACGGCCGTCCCATCCTGAACCCCGACGCGATCCCGCGGCCCGACGAGCCCGTGCTGGTCATGCCGACGGTGCTGGGAGCGACGAACTGGTATCCGCCGTCCTACAGTCCCGTCACCGGCCTGTTCTACGTGCCCGCGTGGGAGAACACCGGGACGATGGCCACGCAGGGCGTGTTCCCGCGCGCCACGGACCCCACGCCGATGGGGAACATCAACATCTCGCCGAACATGCGCGCGCCGCTGAGCGCGGGCGAGCCGTTCGAGGAGCTGCTCGATCCCGCTGACGGGCAGGACTACTACGGCGCCGTGCGGGCCTTCGATCCGGCCACCGGGGACCTGGTCTGGCAGCACGCGATGAACGACATCACCTGGGCCGGTGTCCTGTCGACCGCGTCGAACCTGGTTTTCAGCGGCGGCCGCGAAGGCTACTTCTACGCCCTGGACGCGGAGACCGGCGAGCTGCTATGGCGCATCTCGCTGGGCGGGCAAGTCAACAGCGGCCCGATGACCTACATGGTCGACGGGCGCCAGTACGTGGCCGTGGCCGCCGGCACCGGCCTGTTCGCGTTCGCGCTGGAATAGCGCCGGCAGGAGCCAACGACAGGAGCCGGAGTCCCGCCCATGACGACAACGGAACCCGCATTGCCTCAGCCTGAGCCTGAAGCGCCCGCGCGGTGGGGCTTCTGGGGCACCAGCCTCTGGGGCCTGCTGATCGCCGTCGCGTTCGTCTTCGTCCAGAGCGTCACGTACCTGGTCGGCGTGGTCGTGCGGGGAGCCGGCCTGTCGGAGGAGGAAATGACGGCCGCCCTCGAGTCGGCCGCCATCGACGGCACGCTGGAGGCGGTGGCGACGCTCCTGTCGACGCTCGTGTGCACGGCGATGATCGCCGTCGCGGCCAAGCTGAAGCGGGGTTCCGTTCTGTCGGACTACCTGGCGCTGGGGCCTGTCCCATGGGCCGTCTTCTTGAAGTGGGCGGGCCTGACAGCCGTCGTGGTCGTCCTGTCGGACCTGACGACCGCGGCGACGGGCCGCCCCATCGTCCCGCCATTCATGTCCGACATCTACGCGTCGGCGCAGCCCGTGTGGTTGCTGTGGCTCGCTCTCATCGTCGGGGCGCCGCTGTTCGAGGAGACGTTTTTCCGGGGCTTCCTGCTGCCGGGTTTTGCCCGCAGCTTCCTCAGGCCGGCGGGCGCGGTGATCTTGACGGCGGCCCTTTGGGCCCTGCTCCACCTGCAGTATGACGCCTACGGGATCGCCACCGTGTTCCTGGTTGGGCTGCTGTTCGGCGCCGCGCGCGTCCGGACCGGATCGTTGTGGGTTCCGCTGGCGCTCCACGCCCTGGTGAACCTGGTCGCGACGGTCCAGGCGGCCGTATTGGGTTGACGCGGCGGCGCTGGGCCGGTGACATGGTGGCGGTCTTCGAACGAGAGGGTCTCGGCGAATTCCTGATCCGTGAAGGCCGATCCGGTTCCTGTCCGTCAACTCATCGGGAACGTGATCCACGGCGGGTCGCGCTCGGTCTTCCGAACCGTCATCGCATCCAGTTCTCGATCCGCAAGCCCGGCACGCGGCCGAATTCGCCGTTGTCGTTTGTTACGAGGGTGGCGTCCAGGCTCCGGGCATGCGCCGCGATCAACAGGTCGTTCGCGCCGATGGGTTGACCGCGCTTGGCAAGCGCATGGCGAATCTCGCCATAGTGTTTCCCGGCCGCATGGTCGAATGGCGCGATCTCCAGATCCAGGCGGAAGGCGTCGAGTTCCCGTGCGTTCTGTGCGACCCTCCTCGAATGCGCGACGCCATAGCACAGCTCGGCGTACGTGATCGCCGAAATCCGAATACTGCCGGCGTTCGCCGTGAAGCGCTCCCGGAGCCCCGGGTCGCGTTCGTTGATGAGATAGATGCAGATGTTCGTGTCCAGCATGAACATCAGCGAATCTCGCCCCGATCCTCGAGTGGCGGCTCAAGCCGCTCGGGCAGGGATCCGCGCGTCGACGAGTCGAAGTACGCGCGCCAGTTCTTTCCGCGCGGGCGCAGGGTCAGGCAATCGCCCTCCTTGATCACTTCGACTTCGGACGTGTCGAACCGGCACGGGGCCGGCAGACGCACTGCCTGACTGCGGCCGCTCCAAAACACCTTCGCGATCCCCCGGTACTCCACGGTCTGGCTCACGACGACCTCCCCAGCATGGAATATCTCACGATATATACCATCAGAGCGTCGGTTCCGGCAAGCCGTTGGGCCGCCGAACCCACGGCCCCGACCCGCGCGGCGGCGATGGTGCAGGTCGAGACGGCCTGGAGCTGGATGGACGGGGAGAACGTGGACACGGCGGTCATCTCGGCGGGCGCGGACGTGAGCGGTGTCGAGGTCGTGTCGCGTCCCGGAAGTTCGAAACGGGTCGAACCGTCCACGACATGCCGGATGGCGCTCTCTGTAGTGTCAGGGAGCACGGCAAGCGCATCTACGGAAACGCCGCGTGCGGCGTCCATCAGCACCGGATCGTCTTGCGTTTCCGGCCTATTCTTCCCATCCCTTCGATCTTGTCGATATACGCGGTGGCCAGCGGAACCTTGCATGCCGTGTCGCCCATGTCCACCGATACGACGCCGATCCTGGCGGCCGCCGACCGCGCCCGCTTCGTCAGGGGCTCGACGTAAGCCCCGACCGAGATCACGAAACCGTTCATCGTGTACCGCACGCGGTTCTGCGTCCGGTCGATCTCCCTGACCACCGTGTCAAGAAGATCCTCGATCTCCTCCAGGTCCAGATCCGGATCCGGCGCCGTGGCGACGATACCGGAGTAGGTGCACCAACCGGCCGACGCGACGTGTTCCTGTTCGGACCGGATCCACTTCAACGCGATGTCGCGCGCATGCGGGCTCTCGACGGCCACCTAGGCCACGGTGTTCTCCGCGACCATGGACATTCCCTTGGCCCGCCTCGCCCATCCATCGAGTTGCTTCCGGGTCATGCGAGAACCGTCCGCCACCATACCGGCCAGGTACATCGCGTCCAGGTTCCCGGTGTCGTAGATCGCGCACGCGAGATCGTGTTCGCCCCTGATGGTCTTGGCGACTTTCTTGAGATCGGCCACGCTCACGCCGAAGCTGCGTTCGGCGGCCATCCCGTGCCGCGCATACATCCTGCGTGTCCGTTCGCGGCCCATGGATTCGAGCCGGAGCATGATCGATTCGACGGTCGGCATCGGATGGCGCATCGGAATGTTGCGAAGAGAAGATGGGCGTGCTTCGTTGGGCCTTCAGACGTAGAGCAGCGATTCCATACGCGTCCGCCCCGCCGCGCACGGTCAGAACGAAACGTAACCGCCAAGCTGAAGGAGTACGATCGACGCCCCGCCGGGCACGACCCCGCGGTTTACGATGAAGCGTGCTCCGTACCGCCGTCCGAGAGTCAGACTCCCGCCGACGTTGTGCAAGACGTCACCCCCGTCGTACTCCAACCCGACACGCACGGCGGGACGCACAAGCCAACCCGAGCGCCCGAGGCGCACCGACGCGCCGAGACGGCTGGCCGTTCCCGCCAGATCCACGCAGCGATAGTTTTCCACCATCCCGTACGCCGACACCGGGCCCGCGACGCGCCCTTCCACGCCGACGTAATGGCCGGGACACGCGAGACTGTTGCCGCCGGTGACGCCGGCCTCGAGCATCAGCCGTCCGGGCGATTCCTGCGCCACCGCCGCAGCGGGCAGCGCCAATAGACACGACAGCCACAGTTTTCGCATTTCGATCCTCCGTCCGGTCGCTCAAGGATATATTCGCCGCCGGGTGTCTTGGCTTCAGGAACGCGTCACGTTGAACACAAAAGAGCGGAACACGGAGACCGAGGTGGGGCCGGGGTTCCGGTCGACGTTGCCGTGGGCGCAGCCCTCGCGCGGTCCGTACGCGCGGCCTGAAGGGCCAGGGCGGACGTCAGCGGGACCGAGCGCCCGCGGTTCATGAGCGCGGCCGCGCGCAGCGCGTCGTCCTCGCCCCGGCGGCGCAACACCACGCGAAAGACCTCGTACACGCTCACGGTGGGCACGACCAGTCGGCTTGCGTCCGCAAGGGGTTCGGCGTAAACGCCGGCGTTGGGCCCGTCGGTGAAGTACTCGAGCCAGCCCGAGGAATCAACGAGGTTGATTGTGTCCGCCGCCACGCTCAGAGTTCACGGTCCGGTTCGCGCTCGAACCGCGGGTCCATGCCGGCCAGAAAGCCCCGCATCTCGCCCATCTCCCTCACAGGCACCAGCTCGATGCGGTCGCCGTAGGGCAAGACTTCGAGGCGCTGTCCGGGCTGGATGCCAAGGGACTCGCGGACCGGTTTGGGAATGACGACTTGGTACTTTGCGGAAACTCTGACCTGTTGCACGGGAATCACCTTCGATCAGGAGAACATCATATGACTCTAACATGAACGGCGCGCAGCCTCCCGTGGCGCTGCCGTGTCCGGAGTGCCGCTCCACGAGCGTGTCAGCTTCGCCGTGCGGGGTTCAACGAGCTAGGGCAGTCCGGCAAGGACGGCGACTAGCGGGCAAGCGAGCGGTGGAATCGCTCGCGACGAATACCGCCGGGTGCGCGAAGCTGGATTTCTCGCTGGTGGTGAACTGGCGCCGATGGCCATGCGGTATACGCCAACCGTCTGGAGGGCGAGATGAACTCGCCCGCATTTCTCGGTGTGCCGTAACCGGAACAAGCCGGATGCGCATGATGAAGCATACGATTCCCGTCTGAATCATCCGAGTATTCCCTTCCGGATTCCCATGAATTTTCGTTGTTTTCGTTGAGTCGCTGCCGAATAGGCAAAGTTGAGAGTGCAGACTTGAAACAACCCAAAGGCCAACTCGTGATTTGATGGTTCCAGGGCCTCGTTCAACGATGCCATTCTGTCGCTGATCGGTAGCGATCCAACAGCGATCTCGATGATTACTTCGAACGCCTTCCGACACGTCGCCGTGCCCCAGAATTCCTGGTGGTATGCAAGTTCGCGATTGAGAACATCGATATAGTCCACGACGAAGGGTTGAGCCGGCCGGGGCAAACCGTCGACCTCGCTAAAAAGTGCTTTCTGGAAATTGGAAACTGAGGTCCGCCTCAGGTGACGCTCCACAAGCCTTCGATACGGTTTCTCGCCGGCTTCACTCAGAAACTCATCGAGGTGGCTCGTAGTCATGAGGTCACTCCCCTTCCGATACGACCTTGTACCACCGTCGGTTCCCGAGGCGGATAAATTTTGGGAAATTTTGGGAATCATGTCGGAGAGTCACAATTCCCGCTTGACGCGCCGTGCGCCCCGACCTGCCCTATAGTCACATTCGGAGGCGCGTATGGCTCACAAGGCACCCGGCAGACACCACCGCGAAGGCGTGACGCTGCTTCAGATCGCAGACATGTTCAGCGACGAGGCCGCGGCGAAGGAATGGATCGCTTAACGTCGTTGGCCCGAGAATCCGCGCTGCCCGTACTGCGTAACGGACAACGTCCAGGTGGGCATCAAGCATCGAACGATGACGCACCGCTGCCGGGAGTGCCCGGATCGCCGGATGTTCACGCTTCGGACGCGCACCGTCATGGAAGGCTCGAAGCTGCCGTTTCGGATCTGGGCGATGGGTAGGTACCTGTTCACGACGAACCTCAAGGGGATCTCGTCAATGCGGCTGCATCGCGAGCTTGGGATCGGCCAGAAAGCCGCCTGGTTCATGCTCCATCGGTCGCGGTTGCGGATCCATGTTCTATATGTGACTTCGGCGGGCGCGGGTAGAACTCATGGTATAGCCGTAGGGCCATCGTCCGATAGTGCGCGCTGAAACGAGGGCGGGTGCTGGAATCATAGACGGTGCGCGATGCCGGTTTCGGACCGGGACCGCGTGACCGCGATCGAGACACCGTGGGCGGTGCGAAGTCCCGCCACGGCAGGCGGCGATGACTGCATGAAACGCGTGAACTACGACGAAATCGCCGACAAGTACGACGAGCCGTCGCGCGATCATGGGGTGGACGCGAACCTGATCGCCTTCCTGCGCGTGTGCTCGCCGACCGTCACCTCGCGCGTCCGCCTGCTCGATGTCGGCTGCGGAACGGGAAAGCAGATTCAAGCCAATCGCGCGGCGTTCCCGGGGGCCGCCATCGTGGGAACCGATCTGTCGATCGGCATGCTGAGGATCGCGCGCGGGCGATGCCGCGACGTGCCCTGGGTGCAGGGCGACGGGTCGAACCTTCCGTTTCGTCACGACGCGTTCGACTACGTCAGCAACCAGTTTTCCTATCCGCACATGCAGGAGAAGGAGCGGTTCATCGCCGAGGTGCTGCGCGTGCTCCGGCCCGGCGGCCGATTCGTGATGACCAACGTCGATCCCTGGTCGATGGACGGCTGGATCCTGTACCGGTTTTTCCCGGAAGCCCGCGAGCTCGACCATCGCGACTTCATGACGGCGGAAGAGTTCTGCGACGCCATGCGCTCCGCCGGATTCGCGTACATCGAGACGCGGCGGGAGCACCGGCGCACCCGCGAGAGGCTCGGCGAATATCTGGCCTACGCCTCGGAGCGGCACCGCACGTCGCATTTCGTGGCGATGTCGGACGCGGAGTATCGCGCGGGTCTCGGCCGCGTGGAGCGCGCCATCGCGGCGGCGCATCCGGAGGACACGGTCCCTTCCGAAACCTGCCTGTTGACGATACGGGGGGACAAGCCGCGTTAACGAGGGCCGGGGCCAGCGCCAGAGTAACGACATGGCTCGTGTGCAGTACACGCGTTGCAGGGATTTTCGCGGCAAGCGTGGATTTCCCATTCGCCGGAGTGCGCTTCGCACGGTGGACAGGTTCGAACCGAGGTTAGAACGGGGCGGGGCTTCTGGACGCTTCGTGGAATCGCGACGATCCAGGTGGCGATTTCAGTCGACGCGGCGCCAGAGGCGCCTTTTCCAGAGAACGAATCCACTAAGACAACCGCACGAACTCGCGTGACCGGACACCAGTGGTGTATCATCGGTGTATGGCACGCACCAACGTTGATGTTGACGAAGAAGCCTGTGCGGCGGTGATGCGGCGTTACCGCTTGGCGACCAAGCGGGAAGCGGTCAATTTTGCCTTAAGATCGCTTGCGTCGGAACCGTTCAGCCTCGAGGAAGCCCGTCGGATGCGTGGATCCGGTTGGGAAGGCGATCTGGACGAAATGCGCGGACGCTCCGAGTGATCCTCGTTGACACGTCCGCCTGGGTCGAGTATCTCCGCGACACCGGATCGGCAACGTGCGTTCGAGTCGGAGAGCTTCTCGGCGGCGACATCGCAACGTGCGATGTCGTTCGCATGGAACTGTTGGCTGGAGCTCGAGACGAGCCGCATCGGCGCGATCTTCGAAGGCTGATCGCGCGAGCCGTGCTCGTTCCGATGCGGCCCGGAGACTTCGACCATGCGGCCGCGCTCTATCGGCAGTGCCGCAGTCGGGGCGAGACGGTTCGCGTTCTCATCGACTGCCTCGTCGGCGCGCTGGCCATCCGCTCCGACCTGCCGGTTCTCCACCGCGACGCCGACTTCGACACGCTGGCGCGGCATACCCCGTTGCGCGTCGACACTGCGTGAGCGCCGGTGTCGGCCGGCGCCGAGCGACTCTGAAGAGATTCGGAACCGCTAGTCGATGATCGCCTGCATGACCGCCGTTTCGAACAGCGGCCGCATCTCGCGGATCGGCGTCTGGATCATCATGACCCCGACGAGGTCCTCGACCGGATCCACGAAGAAGTGGGTCCCGTAGGCGCCGCTCCACCCGAAAGTACCCGGCGACAGCAGGCTGCCCGCCGCGATCGGATCGTCCAGGACGCGGACGCTCAGGCCGTAGCCTTCGCCCGGAGGGCGTCCCGGCAGCGTGTCGGGGATCCAGACCGAGCGGAGCACGTCCATGGTCCGCGTGCCCAGCAGGGCGCGCGCCGGACCGGCGCCGTCGGCGGCCAGCATCATGCCGAACCGCGCGTAGTCCTCCGCGGTCGTCATCAGGCCGCCGGCGCCGGAGAAGTACCGCTCGCCCGACATCGAGTCGGGGTTGTTGCGCAACGCGAGCGCGCCGTCCGTGTAGCCGTAGGACGACACCAGGCGCTCCCGCTGTTCGTCGGTCGGCCAGAAGGTCATGTCCCGGATGCCCAGCGGCTCGAAGAGGCGGGACTCCAGGAAGCGGCCGAAGGACTCGCCCGATGCGACCTCGACGATGCGGCTCAGGACGTCGAAGCCCGCCAGCGCGCTGTAGGCCCAGCGCGAACCGGGCTGGAACTCCAGCGGCGCCGTTCCCAGCTCGTCCACCCACGCCAGGCCGACTTCGTGGCGGTCGGCGCTGAACCGGCCGCCGACCGAGCCGCTCATCGCGCCGCTCATGACGCCGGAGGTATGGGTGAGGAGATCCGCGACGGTCACCTCGCGCGCCGCGGGCACCGTGTAGAAATCGGGCGGGGCGCCGCGTCCGCCGCCGGGCGCCGCGCCGCCGAAACCGCCCCCGCGGCCGGCGGGCCGCGCGACGGCGACCTCGGTGTCGGCGAAGCTGGGCAGGAACCGCGACACCGGATCGTTCAGGCGCACCTTGCCCTCTTCGACCAGCATCATGAT
>JAJEDW010000016.1 GCA_022821265.1 Acidobacteriota bacterium | reverse complement strand
CGCCCAAGCAATGGCCAGGTCGAACTTGGCCCGAACCGAAAGGACAGCGACATGACCAGCATGACAGACGCGATGATCGCCGATCTGAAGGCGTCCGTCCCGGATCACAACTACGACTACGACGAGCACGATGCCCAATGGTTTTCCGACGGCTGGTCGTCCGGCGTCAAATGGGCCAGATTCGGCCTCTTTTTCGCGGCCGAGCAACTGGAGATATTGCTGGGCGACAAACGCGGCCTCGACGGCGGATACCGGACCGGACTCGCCAGGGGCCTCGCCCGAGTCGTGGTCGAGATGTCGTCGGATGCCGCGGTTCTGGCCCGCGCCGCCGACATCGTCGACGACTATCTGCCGGCAGGCGGCGACGCGGCAGCCGCGTTGCGGGCGGCCGCGGACCTGGCGGCGGAATGACCGCCTGAATTGCGCAACGATGCCGGGCGGGTTGCGCGCCGCGGCATTATTGCACCCCTATGGCCGGCATCGTCACCGCAGTGCATGGAGAGCCGAAAGTCGGCAAGACCTGGTTCGGCGCGTCCGGCCCCCGGCCCGTGCTGCTGATCGACGCTGAGGCCGGCGGGACGCAGTACATCCCGCTTCGCAAGGTCGAATGGGACTATCGCAACTACGCGCCCCCCGCCGACGACGGCACTTGGGACGCAGCCATCGCCACGGTCAGATCGCTGTCCGACTTCGACGCGGTCATGGCGCACCAGGCGGCTGGATGGCCGTTCCGGTCTGTGAGCCTCGACTCGCTGTCGGAACTCCAGGCCCGCGCCAGGCGCGAGATATGCCCGTCCGGCGACATGAAAATGGAGCTGTGGGGCAAGCTGTTGGCGCAGATGGAAGTCGTCGTCGGAAAGCTGCGCGACCTGACCGTTCTCGACGACGAGTGCGAGGCGGTGACGATCGTCTGCGGCACCAGGATGGACGAACACGGCTGTATGCGGCCGGGAGTCCAAGGCGCATCCGCCCGGATGCTCGCCTACGCCGTCGACCTGTTGCTATATCTGTACTTGTCGCCGTCCCAGCAGGAGTTGGGCGCGGTCGACAGGCTGGGCCTGACGGCGCCGAAGCCGCACGCGCAGGCGGGCAACCGCCTCGGCGGTGCGCTGCCGGACGTCATTTTGGACCCGGACATAAGCGCCATCGTCGGCGCGCTCAAGCCCGGCGGACTAGGAGACCAGACATGACGGAACCGCAGATGATTGATTGGGCTCACTTGCGCGACCTGGCGCAGAAGGCGAACGAGATACCGCCGCCCGGCGAATACCTGCTCCGCTGCGAGTCGGCGCAATGGTTCTCGACCAAGACGGGGAAGCCGGCGATCAAGGCGCAGTACTCCGTGGTCGACGGCCCTTGCGCGGGTATGAGCGTCTGGAACAACCAGACGCTGACCACGACCTCAGCCGTGGCCGTCGATATCTTCTTGAGATTCTTGGGCGCGCACGGGATCGACCCGACGCAGGTCCAATCGAACGAGCAGATCACCAAGATGATGTCCGGCCGCCACGTCGAGGCGACGATCGAGCACGAGGAATACAACGGCCGGACGATGCCGCGCGCCAAGAACTTCCGCCAGACAGGCGGGCAGGCGAATGCCGCGCCTGCGGCGCAGCCGCAGCCGATGGCGCAGCCGATGGCGCAGCCGCAGCCGCTGAACCAGACGACTGCGCCGGACGCACAGATGCCGCCGCTGCCGCCGCAATCCCCGCAGCCGGGCCCCGGCGCGCAGACTGCGCAACTGCCCGTGCCCGACCCGGCCGAAGGCTATCTGGCGGGCATCCCGCCGGTGTTCGGCGAGCAACAGCAGCAGCAGGCGCAATGATGCGGATCGAGAATCTGGTGGCCGACTGCCGGACGGCGCAGATCGACTATTACGGGACCGACCCGGCGTCCGTCGCCGGCGTCGACCGGAAGCGATATCTGACCGCCAAGGTCGCCGGACTCGCCACGGAAGTCGGCGAGTTGAGCCAAGAACTCGACTGGCCGATGTGGAAGGACCGCGACGAGTTCGACCACGACATTTCTATGGAGGCGGCCGACGTGTTGATATTCCTGGGCAATATCTTGGCGGCGACCGGTGTATCCGACGAGATTCTCCAAACCGCGCTCGACGTCAAAGACAGGCGGAACCGCCGCCGGGCGATCGGCCGGGCCGATGCCTGAGCCGCGCCTCGTGGCCGCAGCGCCGCCGAAGCCGCACCGTCTGTGGCCTTCGGGCCGGACGGTCTGGGTCGTCCCATACGCCCGCGAGGGCGGGCGCCGCCCGGTTCTGAACCAGGTGTTCGACGAGCTTCCGCCGCCCCGCGGCGAGCGCATCGCGCTCCGCCTGCCGTCGGGCGAGGTCTTGGAGGCCGAGCCTCCCGGCCCGCCCGGCCGCGGGTGCATCGCCGACGGGCTTGCCCCGAATGCCGCAGGGCCGGCCGGGTGACCCGCGGGCCTGCGTCGACTGCGGCCTGCGCCCAGACGACTGCCCGGACGACGGAAGGCAGCATTTCAGCAGCCGGCGCCCGCGCCTGTGCAAACCCTGTTACGACAAGCGCCGGTACTACGACGTGCGGCAGATGCTCAACCGGCCTGACAGGCATCGTCCGGTGTGCGCTGAGTGCGGCGCGACCAAGACGACGTTCTTTCGCCGGCAAGCCCCGGCGATGTGCTCGAAATGCTACAACCGGCTCAGGCGCGCCGGCGACGCGCCGACCGTCCGGTCTGCCGGACTCGTCTGAACTAGGAGGGCGACATGCGCTATGACACGGAATTGGCCGCTGAGGCGGCCGCATATCTGGAAGGGCTGGCGACGCCGAACTTGAGCGTCGACTTCCAATGCCTCACCGGCGGCAAACGCCTGGATGCGCCGCTCGGCGGGCTCGCGCCGATGGTCGTCGTCGACGGGCCCGACGGCGCGGGCAAGTCCACCGCCTGCCGGACCCTGCAAGCCGACATGGTGCGCCGCTTCGGGTGTTGCCTCCTGGTCCATGCGTCGGCGCCGCGGTGGCACTCGTCTGCCGGCCGGTGGGCGTCCGGCTGGCTCGACGCGCTCCGCGTGATCCGCTACTGGCCGTCCGTCCTGGACCGGTCGTGGCTGGGCGAGCTGGTCTACGGTCCGGCCCGGCGCCCGGACGCAGCGCCGCGGGCGCTCGCGCCCCTGGTCGTCCACATGCACCCGCTGGCATCAGTCCGGTCGGAGGCCTCTGTGTTGTACGCGCCGCTGGACGTCCTGGAAGACAGGCACGCGCAGCGAGGCGACAGGCCGCCGGACACGCTGGAGCAGGAACTCGGCTTGTGGGCCGAGGTCTGCGATCTGCCGCGCGTGCGCTCCGTCGACGCCATGCAGCGCCGCGGGCGCATTGCAGCCGAATGCCTCGGCGGGATCGCCTGATGGCGGTGCTGTGCCGCTCCTACGGCGAGCTTCTGGCCGCGGCGCTCGGCGGAGCGCCGCACTCCGGGACGCGCGAGGCGTTGAACACGGCGCTTGCAGTCGACGACCACGTGGTCGCCGAGTGCGTCGGCAGGCCCGGCGCAGAGCCGCTGATCGGCGCGGCCGAGGGCCTGCTCCTGGTCGCCGGTCTCCAGTCGGCGAAGCTCTTGACCGGAGTGCAGCCGCGCTTCGGCGACTACACCGACGGCGGCGCGTTCGAGGGCGCGTACGGACCGCGCCTCAGAGAGCAGTTGGTCGGATGCTTCCGCAAGCTGTCGTCCGGCTCGCGCCGGCAGGCGTCCGCGGCGGTGTGGCGGCCGGAGGACTCGACGGCGGCGCTGGTGCCCAGAGACGTCCCGTGCACGCTTGCAGTGTCGTTCCACGAGCGCTTCGGCTCGCTCCACATGATGGTGGCGATGCGGTCGAACGACGCCTGGATGGGCGTGCCCTACGACGTGGTCATGTTCCGGCTGCTCCAATCGGCGATGGCCGCCGCCCGCGGCGCGCAACTGGGCGAGTACCTCCACGTGTCGTCGTCGACGCACGTCTACAGCCGCGACGCCGCCAAAGCCGAGAAGCTCGCAGGCCGGAGGCGCCGGCGGGAGGCCGGGGCGGCGCCCGCCCTGCCGGAGTGGCTCGGCCCGATGTCGACGCGCGCCGGATGGTCCAGCCAGGTCAAGGCCGCCAGATTGGCGGTCGAGTCGGTCACCGGGGAGAAGTCGGCCGTGCCCGCGGGAGTAGGAGCGCACGCCACGGACGCGCTCTCGGCCATGGCGAGCGCGCTTTCCGAGAAGATAAGGCATAGAACTTCACATTGATGTTCACATTGTGGTAATAACGTCGATAATTGGACGACCATGGGAGGACATCTGAAATGCCGAGCAACGCCATAGAACTGCCGGACCGCCGCAGCCGAGAGATGTGGTGGCACCGGTTCGGAGACCAGGGCCGCCGGGCGGTGCCGGGCCGGGGCATCGCCAAGGCGATCGACGCGGCGGGCCTCGGCTTCGACGTCGAGTTGCGCAAGATCGCCAGCCCGAACCACAAGGGCAACTGGGTCGTCGACCAATCGCGCCGCGGCGTGGTGCGGACTGACAACGATGCGCTTCTCGGCGTGGTCGGAATGCGCTACCGGCCGGTCCAGCACCGCGAGGCGCTGGCGTTCGTCGACGAGATCACGGCCGGGTACGACGCCGACGTCGACTGCGTGTGGGGTTCCGACGACGGGGCGAAGATCAAGGCGGCCGTGCGGTACAAGCACGACGCCGACATCGCCGGCACTGACTCCCTGAGGCCGTATCTGCTGTTCTCGACGAGCCACGACGGGAAGGGCTCAGTGAAAATGGCCGTGCAGGCGGTCCAGATGTCCTGCCTGAACCAGCTTCCCGGCCTCGTGAACCGCGCGTCGTGGGGCTGGACGGTGCCCCACTCGTCGACCGCCGAGCAAAAACTGCGGGCGGCCGCCGCGGCGATAGAGGCGGCCGACCGGGCCGCCGAAGACCTGGCGGCCGAGCTGTCCGCACTGGCGGGCGAAACGCTCGCCCCGGACGCGGCCGACTTGATCGCCGAGAGGATCGTGTCCAGGACGGTGAAGTCGGAGTCGGCGCAGCGGCGCGATATCGCTGGAATCTCCGGCGCGCTGCGCGAATCGCCGACGATGCCGGAGAGGTTCCGCGGCACCAGGATGGGCCTGCTCCATGCGGTGACCGAGTACTACGACCACGCCCGGCCGTACAGGACGGCCGCCGCGGCCGAGCGCAGCCATGCCCACGGCGTCGCCGCCAAGGCCCGCCGCCTGGCGCTGGCCGAACTCCAGGCGGCGTAGCCGTGACCGCCATAGCCGAGCGCGTCCCTTGCGCCGGGCTGGCCGAGCTGTTTTGCGACCCGCGCCGCGTGTACGACGCTGCGCGCGTCTGCACCGCCTGCGGCCTGCGGGAGGTGTGCGCCGCCGAGGCGATGGCCGACATGTTCGAGCACCCCGACGGCCGGCCCGAGGCGTGGGTGGTCCGCGGCGGCCTCACGCCGCGGGAGCAGGAAGACCTGTACCTGTCGTCGGGGAGGCGCGCGGACGCGGGCCTGATCGCCGAGGCCGTCAGGTGACGCAGGCCGCCGTCGTATACGCCGTCGCCTGGGCTGCGGCGTACCACGAGTGCAGGAACTCGCAGGGCGGGATGGCCGTGCCCGACGCCGTCGAGTTCTGCGGCCGGATCGCGTTCGAGGCGCTGCTCGACTGGAAGAACGCCGAGGCCGCGATAGCCCAGACGTATGATGACGGACTCGATTTTATTTCGAAATAACTTTACATCGTTGTGAAGTTCTGATATGGTGGCGGACATGAGAGAAAACACGACAACTGCGAACAGGGCGAGAGCGTTCGGCATGGCGGATGCCAGGCGGTCGCTCGTCGCCGACGGCCGTCCGGCGCCCGACGAGATGGTCGAGATGTTCCGCGACCAGGCGCGCAAGAACAGGACGAACGCGGACACCGAGGCGTGGGCGCACTACTGGGCCGGATGGCTCGACAAGATCGCCGAGCACAAGCGGGCGCACGCGCCCCGCGACTGCTGACCGGTGGCGGCGATGAAAGAAGGCGACATGGGCGACGACTGGCGCGAGGAAGAAGGCACCGACTGGCACGTCACCAAGCAGACCCGCCACGCCGACGGGTCCAAGACCAGGTGGTGGGCGAAGCCGCACGGCGACGGGTGGGTCCTGGTCCTGACCACCATCCGGCCGGGGCGGCCGATCGCGTCGAAGACGCACGCGAGCGGGCTGGCCTCGCTCGACGAGGCGAAAAAAGCGGCCGCGGCGCTGGGGGCCTGCCCGGACGGGCGCTGATGGGCCCGGCCGAGGCCGCGGCCTCGTGGTCGGCCGCCACCGGGTGCCGCGTCTTCCCGGTCAGGTCCCGCCTGGAGTTGGACGGGCGCGTGTCGAAGCGCCCGCTGCTCGCCGACTGGCCCAGGGCGGCCAGCGCGGAGGCGGGCGAGATCGCGGCGATGGACTGGTCCGGGGCGAACGGCTACGGCTGGCTGCCCGAGGGCCTGACCGTCGTCGACGTCGACGACGCGCAGGCGGCCGAGGCGGTGCTCGCCGCGCTGCCGGAAACGCTCGTCGTGTCCACGCAGTCCGGCGGGTTCCACGTCGTCCTGGACGGCGAGCACGAGCGCGGCAGTTGCACCAGGCCGCTGCCGGGCATCGACTTGAGGGTCGGCGCGACCGGCTACTTGGTCGGCCCCGGTTCCGAGGTCGACGGCGGCGACGGGCGGTGGTCGACGGTGCTCGGCGCGGAGGTCGCCGAGATGCCGGAGGCGCTGTCGGCGCTGCTCGCCCGCCCGGAGCTGCCGGGGCGCCTGGCCGGGCGGCACCGCCCGATAGGCCCCGTAGCGGCGGCCGAGGCGCTGTTCGCCACGGAGTGCCCCGGCGAGCAGCAGGAGTGGCTTGAGCTGTCCATGTCCGCCCACGCGGCAGGCGTCAGCTACGCCGACTGGGACGCCTGGTGCCGGACGGGCCCCGGCTACGACGCCGGGCGGAACCTCGCCCGGTGGGAGAGCTTCAAGCCCGACGGCGGGATCGGTCCCGGCCTGCTTATCCGCGCCGCCAAAGACCGCGGATGGGCCTACCGCGCCGACCCCGGGTACGACGAGCCGGACGACGCGCAGGCGGGCGCCGTCGCCAACATCTTGGGCACCGATGCGTCGGCGCCCGCCCCGGTGCTCGACGCGGCGCGCTCGGCGCTGGCCGCTCAGTTCGCGGAGCGCTTCGGCGCGTCGTCGATGTCCAGGCTGGCGCCGGCCGATCCGCCCCCGGCGCTGTTGTCGACGCCGTCGGGCGGCCTGGTGCTGCCGGCGGGCGTGCTGGCGACCGTCTACGGGATGGGCTCGTCGCGCAAGACGTGGCTGGCGCTGCTGGCCGCGTCCACCGCCGCCGACCGGGGCGGCCGCGTCGTCTACGTCTACGGCGACGGGTCGCCCGGAGAGTTGCGCCGCCGCGCGGACATGGCCGGAATGCGCCTCTCCGAGGAATGGCTCGCCATCGCCGGGCACGACTACGGGCGCCCCGGCGAGTTCGCCGCATCCGCCGCGGCGTGGCTGGCGGAGGCCGACGCGCCGGAGTGGAGTCTTCTGGTGGTCGACACCGTCACGAGCCGCGGCGGGACCGCCAACGACGCCGACGACCAGCGGAGGTGGCTGGAGCGCGAGGTCGGCGCGGCGGTCGGCGTCGGCATCGGGGCGCTGCTCGTCGACCACGAGGCGAAGGGCGAGGGCGGCGGGACGACGCCGCTCGGCTCGGTCAACAAGTTCAACCAGTCGCGCTTCGTGGCGCGTATGCGCCCGGCGCCCGGCCGGTACTACTCCACCGTGGAGTTGCGCAAGGCGAACGAGCTTGCGATCCCGGTCGGCGAGGCGCTGGCGGATCTGCACGTGACCGAGAGGCCCGGCGGCGGCGTCGAAGTCCGCCTCGGCGAGCCCATGCCCGCCGACGTTCCCGAGGAAGCGCGGGAGCAGGCGGCCAGGATGGAGTCGGAGCAGTTCGTCTTGGGCCTGCCGGAGGGCGAGTTCACGCGCAAGGACTTGGGTGCGTCGAACAATCCGGCCATGGCGCGCAGGCTCAATGCCGCCGTCGAGGCCGGGCTGCTCGACTCGTGGACCGGCCCGCGCAACGCGATCGTCTACCGGCGCAGGATGCACTGAATTTTGCACCCGCATGATGGAGTGCGCCGAAATTCCGCATGGCGCTCGCCGAAGGTTGTCCACAGGTTATGAGCAACCTGTGGATAACCTGCAAAACCCCTGGTAGACCTCCTAAGCACCTCAGCACCCCCCTAGTCACTCGAAACGCTTATGAGGTCGCCGGACAGCGTTATGAGCAACTCGCCCGGAAAACGCAAAACGCCTGGTAGGCCTCCTAAGACCTCAGCACCTCCCCCGTATGGGGGAGAGGCTTATGAGGTCGGAGAAACGCGTTTTTCGCAGCGACGCCGCCGGAGGCCCGACCGCGTGCCAGAATCGCCGGATGCTGAGAGACTACGCGACGAGCCGCCCCCGCCGGATCGAGTTCACGGACGTTTACGGGTTCGCCGGGGGCCAGGCGGTCGGCGCCGCCCAGGCGGGCATGGAGTTGCGCCGCAAGATCGAGGAACCGTCCGCGTTCGGCGCGGCCGCGTGCCTCGATCCGCGGAACGCGCCGCAACTCGGCAGGGATTGGGAAATGGTCGCGGCCGACCCGATGGACTGGCCGCCGTGCGAGACTCCCGTCGTGCTGAGCAACCCGCCGTGCAGCGGGTTCTCCCTGGCGGCGAAAAGCACGGAGAGGTACGCCAACAACGACGGACCGCTGTCGACGCACAACACGTGCATGTGGCACTTGTGGCACTGGGTCGCCGACAGCCGGGCGCAGACCGGGAATCCGAAAGTGGCCGCCATGGAGTCGGTCACGCGGGCGAACAGCGTCGGCGACGACCTTATGGGCCAGTTGGCCGCGGCATCGGGCATGCCGTGGCAGTACCGCGTCGTCCAGAACGTCGCCGCGCTCGGCGGCCCGCAGCTTCGGCGCCGTTTTTGGCTGGTGATGTCGGATGAGCCGCTCCTGTGGCCCGCCGACCTGCTCGACTACGCGGGCGTGTCCGCCGTGCCGACGCTGGCCGAGGCGCTGTCGGGCCTGCCGGACAACCCGCCCGCCGGGGCGTGGGCGCTGCCCCGCCTCGCCGGCGACTGCGACGGGCACGCCCCGGTCAAGCTGGGCGCGTCGAGGGCGCGCGCCATGCTGGCGCTGCTGCGGGCGATCGGCGACGACTGGCCGATCGGCGAAAGCGGGATCGAGCTTCTGCCGAGGCTCACCGCCGCCCAACTCGATGCGGCCGAGGCGGAGTGGCCCGGGGCGCGCGCCAAGCTCGTGCGCCTGGCCGACCGGATCGACGCCAACAAGGTGTTCAGGGAGACGGTCGCGGTGCGCCTCGACCCGGGCCGCGTGTGCCACACGATGGTCAGCTCGTTCACGACCTCGGCGCTCCACTGGTCGGCGGGCAGGTACGCCACCGTCCGCGAGGCGATGCGCCTCGCGGGCCTGCCCGACTCGTGGTCGGCGGTTGAGTACGCGCGGAGTCCGCGCACGGCGTCCGATTTCCCGCCGAAAGGCGTCGTCGCGGACGCCGGACGCTGGCTGGCGGCCGTCATCGGCGACAACCTCTGCGGCGAGGCGACGGGGCGCGGGTGGTGGTCCGGCGACGAGCGCGATCCCCTCACCGACTCGTCGCGCGCGTTCACCGTGGACTGCCGGCTTGACCACAAGGCCGTCGTCGACGAGAAGACCGGCGAGCGGCGCGACTCGCGCACGGACGCGTGGGCTGACGACATGTCGAGGCGCCGAGAGGCCGGCAACATGATGAAACTGCTGTGAGCGAGCCGGATAGGAGTATCGGAGCATGGCGAACAAACGAGGGCAGCAAGTCGACACGACGCAACTGTCGGACCACGACATCGTCCACGGCTTCATGAACCGTGACCGTTACGCGCACCAGTCGCGTTACTGGTACGCCATGAAGGCGTGCATCCGCGCCAGCAACCGCCTCGGCCGGCCCGTCCGGCTGCTCGACGCCGGCGCTGGGAGGAAGCCTCATCTGCCGGAGTTCATCTGGCGGAACATGTACTCGTCTGTGATCGAGCGCTACTGGTCGTACGACGTGAAAGCGCCGGACTGGGAACCGGTATGCACCTGGCAGTTCAAGCCGAGCGCGGCGCTTATGCCGATCGAAAGCATCGTCGACGACTTCGCCGACGCGTCGGACGCCGTTTTGGGCGACATCCGGCCCGACGTCGTGTGCATGTTCGAGGTGTTCGAGCACGTCGAGCCCGAGCACGGCCTGCGCCTGTTGGAGCGGCTCAAGCGGTGCGCGGAGTCCGGCGCCGTCGTCCTGTTCTCCACGCCCGTGTGGGCTTACGGGGAGGCCGCGGCCGCCAACCACGTCTCGGAGGCGTCGTTCGCGCCGCTGAACGCCGTTATCGAGGCCAATTTCGAGATTTTCGACGTTTTCGGGTCGTTCGGCCGCGTGTGGCGCAAAAAGAACCGTTTGAGCGCCGAGGCGCGCTCCGTGATCGAACTGATCCGCGATCGCGTGTCGCCGTCTTTTTTGGCAGTCGTCTTAGCCGCCACCATGGACCCGGCGGACGCCAGCAACTGCGTTTGGTCGCTCGGCCGGAAGTTGGAGGCGACGCCGCCGGACATTGCCTGCGCGCTCTTGTGCGAGGCGCTCGACGGCATGGAGGCGCCGTGGACGTCATCGGAGCGCTGGCGGGAGCTTTTGCCGGGGTACGGGCATCCGCTGCTGGACACGCGCGAGCCGTTGTGGACGGAGGCGGTGTGAGCGCGGCGGCCGACTACGTGCGGGCGGCGCTCGCCATACGCGAGTGGGAGGCGCACCGCGACGCCTGCAAAGAGGCGGCGATCGCCGAGGTAGGCGGCCTCGGCGGCGAGGCGCTGTTCGAGCACGACGGCGCGAAGTACCGTCTGAAGGTCTCGCCGGGCAGGCAGCGACTGCTGGACAAAGAGCTTGAGGCCGACTGGCCCGGCGTCCACGAGGACATCTGCGAGGCGAAGCCGAGCCTGCGCCTGTTCAAGGCGGCGGCCGCCATGGGGCGCCTGGACGGCATGGCCGAGGCGGAGGCGGTCGAGCGCTACACCGCACGCGGCGACGACTACCTTGTTCTGACATCCGGCTGAAAAGGCTAGAATCGACAAGATGATCCACGGCAATGTGAAACGCCTGGCGCCGCTGAGCAGCGAGCCCTGGCGGTGCCGGGCCGCCTGCCTTGGAGCATCGACCGAGATGTTCTTCGCCGACGACAACCGAGGCCGAGGCAACATTTCCGCCGACTCGCTGTCCGCCAAAGCGTTGGCCATTTGCGCCGTCTGCCCTGTCGCCGCTGAATGTCTGGAGTCGGCTTTGGCCGATCCGAGCCAAGTCGACTCACACGGCATCAGAGGCGGATTGCTCCCCAGCCACAGACAGATGATCCGCCGCCGGAGGAAAGCCGAGCAGCAAAGGCAGGGGCAGGTGAAAAAGTTGGAAGGGGCGGGGCAGACTCGAAACCGTCGCTTGGCCACTCGGACACATGGCATAACCGAGCGGCTTCGCCGCGATACCGACACGCTGAACGGAACGTCGCTCTGATGGCGCGCCCGCGCAAGACCAACGATGCGCGCGCGGATATACACGCCGACCGGGCGAACACCGAGTTGGACGCCGGCGGTGGCCCCGACGTCGTCCGGTGCCTTCGGAGGATCAGGCGGATGCGCGGCGCAGGGGCCTCGGCTGCGATCCGCTGGGGAGAGGCGATGCTCGCCTCGCCGCAGGCTGTGCTTTACGCCGAGTCCGACTTGGCGCTTCTCGAAACCGCTGCGAGACTGCTCCAGCGCCTGGAGGCCGGCGAGCTGTCCGCGTCGCACTGGGCCGAGTGGAGGCACCAGGCGGCGAGGCTGATGGCCGCCTACCCGGACCGGTTGAACCGCGGCCGCGTCGAGATAAAGCCGGCGGCTGCGGGGCGCTCAGACGGGCCGGACCAGCTCGCAGCGAAACGGGAGATGAAAAGCCGCCTGGCACAGTAATGCTCCGTGGAGGCTAGGCGCACGCTCCCGCCGGAGCTGCCGGAGACGACGCTCGGCTACGAGGTGGCCGCGTGGATGGAGGCGTGGTTGCGAAGCCCCGCCGACCCCGCCGACCCGCTCCGCCTGACCGACGAGCAGGCCAGGTTCCTGGCGCACTGGTACGCCGTCGGGCCCGACGGGCGATGGGTCTACCGCCGCGGCGTCCTGCGCCGGCCGAAGGGCTGGGGGAAGGACCCGCTGTGCGCGTGCATCTGCTGGGCGGAGCTTCTCGGCCCGGTCAGGTTCGACGGGCTCGACGCGCACGGCGATCCCGTCGGCAGGCCGCCCGAATGGCCGTCCGTCCTAGTCGGCGCCGTATCCGAGACTCAGACCAGGACGACCACAGACCTTCTCGCCCCGACGGCGAGCGACGCTCTGATAGACGCGTACTCCGTCGACATCTCCGAGCGGCGCGTGTACGCCGAAGTCGGCGGCCGCAAGGCCCGCCTGCGCCCGGTCACCGCGTCGGCCAGGTCGGCCGAGGGCGGCAGGCCGACCGCGTTCATCAGCAACGAGACGCAGCACTGGCTGTCGTCGAACGGCGGCCACGCTATGAGTTCCGTTATCCGGCGGAACCTGGCGAAGGCGCCCGACGGGGCGGCGCGGGAGCTGTCGATCACGAACGCACACGAGCCCGGAGAGGAATCCGTCGCCGAACTCGACGACGAGGCGTGGGCCGAGCAGCAGCGCGCCGGCGGCGGCGACATCCTGCTCGACACGGTAGAGCCGCTGCTGCCCGACGGGTTCGACATGGCCGACGACGGGCAGTTGGCCGCGGCGATCGCCATCCCCTACGGCGGCAGCTACTGGGTCGACATCGACAGGGTCGTGGCCGACGTCCGCGACCCGCAGCAGTCGCCGGCCCACGCGCAGCGTTTTTATATGAATTTGCTGGTCGCCGGCGCCGACCGGTGGCTCGGCCCGTCGGAGGTCGACGCAGCCTACGCCGATCTGGGCGTGCCGCCGGCCGAGTCGAGCATCTCGATCGGGTTCGACGGCTCGTGGTCGCACGACTCCACCGCCGTCGTCGCGACGACGATGGACGGGGCGTGGCAGTGGTGCGCCGGACTGTGGGAGAAGGACGAGGCCGACCCCGCTTGGCGCGTGGACAAGGCCGAGGTCAACGCCGTCATCGCCGCCCTGTTCGACCGCTACCGCGTGTCCAGGCTGTACGCGGACCCCGCGTTCTGGTCCCGCGATACGGCCGAGTGGGAGGGCCGCTGGCCGGAGCAGGTCGCCGAGTTCTGGATGACGGGCGCGCGCGCGCTGAAGGCGGCGCGCGCGTACATGGCCTACCGGGCGGCCATCAGGCAGCGGGAGGTGTCGTTCGGCGGCCCGTTCTCCGACGCATTCCGCAGGCACCTGCTCAACGCCGTCGAGAAGCCGTACCAAGTGCATGTCGACGCCGGCGAACTGCACACGATCCGCAAGCAGTCCAGGCACTCGACGCGGCGGATCGACATCGCCGTGGCGGCGACTCTCAGTTGGCAGGCGCGCCTCGACGCGATCGCCGACGGCTGGAGGCCGCCGGTCAAGTTTCGCGCAAGGCGCCCGACCGCGGCACAGTAGCGTCGAGGCGATGGGATCGCGTGCGATAGCTCTGGCCCGCCTCGCCATGGCGGTGGCGGGCGCCGCCACGCTCGCCGCTGCGGCGTACACCGCCTTCGGCCTCGCCGCGGCAATGGCCGCGGCCGGCGCCATGTTAGTCGCCGGCGCGTGGGAGCGGCGATGATCGGCTCGATCCTGCGCCAGATCGCCGCCGGGCCCGCGCCGAAGCCGCCGCCGGGGATGGGCCACGGCGGAGGGCTCGCCGACGCCGCCGCCGCCGGCGGGCAGGGAGGCGCGCCGACGAGCGTCACAACCGCGCTGGTCGTGGTCAAGTTTATGAGCGCCCGCCTCGGCGCGATGCCGCGCAAGGTGGTCGAGCGCGGCGACGAGCTTCGCCGGCCGGTGACGTCCGACGAGTTCCGCCCGCTGTGGGGCGCGCCCAGGCGCGGGCGGCCCGCCGTGCCGATGTGGTCGACGGCGTTCGCCCACTTGGAGGGGTGGGCCGACGTGTTCTTCTGGCGCCGCAGGGTTCCCGGCCGGCGCGTGCCGGACCTGGAGCTGATCCACCCGGGCCGCGTGAGCGTGTCGCTCGACTCGCGCAACGACCCCGAGTACCGCCTCGACGGCCGGGACAAGCCGGTTTACGGGCCGGACCAGATCGTCCACGTGCCCGGCATGAACTGGGACGGCGTGCGGGGCATCCCGCCGGTGAAGGCCGCCACGGCCGCCCACGCAGTCGCCCACCTTCAAGAGCGCTGGCAGCGGTCGTTCCTGTCGCGCGGGTCGTCGCCGTCGGGCGTGGTGTCGACGCCGGCCGAACTCGACGAGGAAGCCGTCGACGAGTTCTACGAGGCGTGGGACGAGATGTTCTCCGGCGCGGGCTCGGCCGGGCGCGTCGTCCTGCTCCAGGGGCAGGCGGCCTACTCGCCGGTGACCATCAGCCCGGTCGACGCGCAACTGCTCCAGAGCCGCGCGTTCTCCAGAGAGGAAGTCGTCGGCCTGTACGCCCCCGGCGTGCCGCACCACTTGCTCGGGTTCAAGTCGAACACGAGCAACTTCGGCACCGGCATCGAGCAACAGGGCATCCACCTCGTCCAGCACGTCTTCGCCCCGAGGCTGGCGCTGATGTCCGACGCGCTGTCGTCGGCGCTGTTGCCCGACGACCTGGAGCTTGCGTGGGATACGGCCATGTGGGTCGAGGGCGACAGCAAGGCGCAGGCCGAGGTGTGGTCGAAGATGCGCCTCGGCGGGGCCGCGACCCGCGACGAGTGGCGCCGCGCCGCCGGCCTCGGCGACCTGCCGATACCCGATACCATCCTCGTGCCGCTGAACACGACGGCCATCGACGCCGACACCGGCGAGAGCGCGGACCCGCCCGAGCAGCCGTCCGGCGCAGAGCCCGGAATCAGGCGATAGTATCCGCCCCGTGGGCGATCTGATACTCCCGGCCTCAGTGGCCCCGTGGGCGATAGAGCCGACGGCGCTCCCGCTGGCGCTCCGGCGCTCCGAGCCGCCCGCCGCGGAGGCGGCGCCTGAGGCGGCGGTCGCCGACTCGGCTGGCGCCGGCCGCGCGCAGGTGGCGGTCGTCCACGCCCGCGGTGCGTGCGTCCAGCGCGCCCCCGCATGGGCCGAGCAGCACGGCTACGCGTTCGATCCCGGCCGCCTCGCCGACCGGATCGAGCAGGCCGCCGCATCGGCCAACGCCGTGTGCGTCCTGTTCGACTCGCCCGGCGGGTCCGTGTCCGGCGTCCAGGAGGCGGCGTCCAGGATCGCCGATGTGTCGTCGAGGACGCTGGTCGTCGCCGTGGCCGACTGCCTGATGGCGTCGGCCGCCTACTGGCTGGGCGCGTCATGCACCGCCGTCGCCGCGTCGCCGTCGTCGCTGCTCGGGTCCGTCGGCGTTATCAGCGTCCACGTGTCCAACGAGCGGATGCTCGACGAGATGGGCATCGACGTGACCGTCATCTCCGCCGGCGAGGGGAAGGACGACGGCGCCCCGTTCAGGCGGCTCTCGGCCGACGCGGCCGAGCGCCTCCAGGCGATGGTCGACAGCTATTACGCCGCGTTCACCATTGCGGTCGCCGCCGGCCGCGGGCTGCCCGCCAGGCGGGTCCGCGGGGAATGGGGCGCGAAGGTCATGCGGCCCGCCGAGGCCAGGTCCGCGGGCATGTGCGACGTGATCGGCGACAGCCGCGCGGTCGTCGCGAGGCTGTCCACGGCGGAAGGCCGGCGCCAAGTACGCCGCGCGGCCGCAGCACGCACTATCATGCGGGGCGTAGCTCCCGTTCCCCTCAGGAGGAAATGATGGACAACGAGCACGAGGCCACAGTCGACGAGCACGTCGACGGTCTGGTCAACGAGATCGCCCAGGCCGTCGCCGGGCAGCTCACCGCCGGAGGCGGGACGGACCGCGCGTCGGTCGCCGCGTCCAGGCAGGGCGCGCCGATGACCGAGGCCGACGTCGCCTTGGCCGCGAGGCAGATCCGCCCGGTCGTCGAATCGGCGGTCAGGTCTGGCCTGGAGGACCGGTTCGAGTCCATGGCGTCCGAGTTGGGGAGCGCAGAGGCGGCGATCGACGAGTTGCGCGAGCAGCTCGCCTCCGTCCAAGACGCCGTATCCGAGCCGGCGCCCCAGGAGCGGGCCGACGGCGCGGGCACCGTGTCCGCGTCGATGCGGCCTCAGAGCCGGAACGAGCGGGCCGTCGGCGCCCAACTCGACGGCAGGTTCGCCGGCTGGGCGGACTTCGTCCGCTCCGCGCTGACGATGCGCGGCCACCGGCCCGACCCGCGCCTGATGGTCGTGGAGGAAGCCGCCGACATCTCGGCGTCGCTGACCGGCGAGGAAATGGTCGACGGCGGCGCCCTGGTGCCGGAGGAATTCCGCGCCGAGATTCTGGAGTTGATGGTGTCCGTAAACGACATCCGGTCGCGCGCGTTCAACCTCCAGATGGGGTCGAGCAGCCTGACGATCCCGAGAATCCGCGACGTGTCGCGGGGCAGCAGCACGCTGTTCGGCGGCGTCCAGACCTACTGGCTGGAGGCCGGCGACGAGATTCCCGAAAGCGAGCCGGACTTCGGCCAGGTCCGCCTGGTCGCCAAGGCGCTGGCCGCGCTGACCGAAATCCAGAACACGCTGATCGCTGACTCGTTCACCACCGTCCCGGGCCTGATCGCCCGGCTGTTCGCCACCGCGCTCGGGTGGAAGGAGGAACGGTCGTTCCTGCGGGACAACGGCGCGGGCAAGCCGCTCGGCGTGACCGAGTCCGCCGCGTTCAAAACGGTCGCCCGCGACACGGCGAGCGACGTCAAGGCCGTCGACATCCACAAGATGGAAGGCGCCCTGATGCCCGGTTCCGAAATGCGGGCCGTCTGGGTCATCCATCCGACCGTGAGGGAGAAGCTCGGCGCCCTGAACCTCGGCAGCGTCCAGTACTGGCAGGAGGATTTGAGCCAGCGCCGTCCGATGACGCTGAACGGCCGGCCGATCCTCGTGTCGGAGCACTGCCCGGCGCTGAACACGCCGGGCGACATCATGCTCGTCGACTTCATGTACTACTTGATCGCCGACCGCCAGGCGATGTCGCTGGCCAGTTCGCCGCACCCGGAGTTTCGCAAGAACGCGACTCTGGTCCGCGCGATCGAGCGGCTGGACGCGCAGCCGTGGATCGAGTCCGCTCTGACCCTCGCCGACGGCAGCACCACCGTGTCGCCGTTCGTCGGCCTGGCCACGAAGTAACAAGGAGCACCACCATGAAAAAGCACGAGTCAGCGCTCCACATCGTGAGCATGTTCGCCGCCGGCGGCACCGACTTCAACATGAACGGGGTCACCGGCGACTGGATAAGCCTGGAGAACTACGACTCCATAACAGTCGTCGTGGCCAAGTCCGCACAGGCGTCGCAAACGCCGACGCTCCGTATGCGCCAGGCGACGGCCGCCGCCGGGACCGGCGCGAAAAACCTGAACGACGTGAGGTGGTGGCGCGCATCGCACGCGTCGGCTGCCACCGACTCGTTCATCGCGGCGTTCGGAAACACCGAGGCGATGACCGCCGGAGTCGACATCATCCGAGCCGAGATCACCGCCGACCAACTCGACGTGGCCAACAATTTCAAGTTCGTCGCGCTCCAGGTCACGCGGTCGGGCAACCAGGCTGGAGCGATCGGCGCGGCGATCGGCATCCTGTGCAACCCGCGGTTCGAGCAGGGCGTCGCCCATCAGTTGTCGGCGTTGGCCTGACATGCCGTGGGCTGGGACGAGCTTGAGGCTATAGGCCGGGTCCAGCAGGCCGAGGCCGAGGTCGAGGCCGACCTTCAGGCACAGCCGCGTTATTGCCCTGTCTGCTGTAATCGGCTTAGCTGGCGCGGCACATCGGCTGATTGTCCTTATGGGCATTTCCAACACGAGGGCTGAGGCGTGGCCTACTCGCAGCACGTCAGCATCGACGTCGATGAGTCTGGCGAGACCGTTTTGGGCGACGCCAGCTTCGACTTGGAGCTGTTCTCCGCCGAGTTCCCCGGCGGCCTGATAGCCGACCGCGACTTCCACGCGACGTTCGAGGGCAGTCTCCGGTTCGAGTCCGCCACACAGGCGGCGACGTACAGAATGGACGTGTCGACCGAGCACGACTTCGGCGCCGGCACCACCATCGCCAACGCGCGCACCTACTACTACCGGGCTGGGCGGAACAACGAGATCGCCATCCCGATGGACGTGTTCTCGTCCATTACGCGCGTGTCGCTCGGTGAGTACGCGCCGCCCGGCGGCGGCGACCCGATCGAGATAACCCAGGCGATGCTCGACTCGCCCGTCGACATAACCGTCAGCTTGTCGATAACCCGCGACGGCAATTCCGACTGGGAGCTGTCGAAGCTGCTCAGCCAGGGCTTGGAGGTCGTCTACTGGCAGGACGACCTTGTTCCGGCGGTGGAAGACTATGCGCTGGAGGCTGAGCCGGACGCGCAGGTTCCCGACTCCCGCCTGTCGGCGCTGGTCGCCCGCGTGGCCGCGCTGGAGGCGCGGGAGTCCGGCGGCGGCGGCCGCGACGCCGGCGCCGGCTACGCCACGGCCGCCGAGTACCGCGCCCGGACGGGCAGCTCCGCCGACGACGACCTGCTCGCCGCGCTGCTGGCCGCGGCTGCCCGGTACATCGACCGCCGGCTCGGCTGGGCGCCCGGCTCGTTCGCGCCCGGCGCTGAGGCGACCGTGCGCCTGTGGCCGAGGCGCAGTTCGCGCATCCTCCGCCTGCGCGACCCGGCCGGCCAGCAGATCGCCGTCCGGTCGTGGTCCAGGATCGCCGCCGACTACTCCGGCCGAGGCGAGGCCGACAGGGTTTGGACGCCGTCCGGCGATGGCGAGTGGGTCCGCCTGGAACCGGACGGGTCCAGCGGCTGGCCGGGCCGGTCTATCCGGCTGTGGGAGTCGCACCGCGATGCCGAGGAATCGGCGTGGCCGTCCGACCCCGGCTGCGTCGACGTGACGCACTTGCCAGGCTTCGCCGCCACGCCCCCGGCCGTCGGCGAGCTGTCGATCCACGTCGCCAGGTCGATGCTCGACCTGCACTCCGGCGGGGCCGCGGCCATGGTGTCCGCTTTGGAGTCGCCGTTGCCGCTCGGTTCCGACGGCGAGCGCCTGTGGCGCCGCGTCGAAATGGAGTACTCGGCCGGCCGGCCGGGTCGTTTGGGAGTCGTCGTGTCGTCCGCCGGGTCCAGGCGGTGACCCTCAAGGCGCGGGTGACCGCGGCCAGGAACGACTTGCGCAATCGGATCGCCGCACTCGACGAGGTCGACGCCGTGTTGTTAGGCGCGCCCGGATCGTCTGCCGAGGTCGCCGCCGGCCAGACCGTCGTGTTCATGCCGCCGCCGTCGCTGTCGCCGGTTCCGTCGCGCGGCATTCGCCGGGAGTACGCCGTGGAGCAGCAGATGATCGTCCTGCGCCTGATCGGCGGCCGCTTGGCTGCGGACGTAGAGGCCGCATCGGAGGCGTGCGCCCAGGCGGCGCTCGCCATCTGCGACGACCGCGAGCAGTCGATCACGCTCGACGGCGGCGCCACCCGCTACGACCCGCCGAGGTTCGAGCACGGCCAGGCCATGCAGATTCCGGCGAACACCGGCGAGATGTTCGCCGCCCATCCCGGCGCGGCCGAACTCCAGATGGTCGACACGCCCGAGCGCGGCGCGTGACGCGGTAGCTTAGTCCCGTGGCACGCCCAACTGCGCCCCCGGCGCCCAGACTCGACGTGAACGGGCCAAGCTACATCAGAGTGGCGTGGGACGATTTCGTCACCGACCCCGTCGTCAACGGCTGGTCGGTCAGGCACCGGGCGCTCAAAGACCCGCCGAGCGGCGCATGGTCGACGTCGACCGGGATCGCCGCATCAGCCAGGTCGCGGACGATCGCCGACCTGGACCCCGGCACCGCCTACGAAATCCAGTTGCGCGCGTCGAACACCGACGGCGACGGAAGCTGGTCGACGTCGGCGACAATCTCGACACAGGAGGACGATGACATGACCGTTCTGCAATCCGATTTCACCGTTCTCCAGGCGGCCAAAGAGGCCACCGGGGGAACCAAGCTCGCATCGGTCGTGCGCGTGCCGTACGCGGACGCCAGCGTCGTGCCGATGATCGAGCGCAAGACGCTCCAGGACAAGGGCACCGTGCTGGCCGACACCGCCGACGTGGTTGTCGGCCGCCGCTGCGAGTTGAGTATCACTGAGGAATTGAACACCGAGACGATCCTCCTGCCGCTGTCGTGCGGGCTCGCCGACGTCGCCCACGCCGGCGGGACCTGGACGTACACGCCGTCCGTGACCCAGCCGAGCAACCTGGCGACCGCCAACTGGCAGTGGGCGGCCACAGACGGCGCGTCGAGCCCGGACACCTACGATGGGCAGACGACGTTCGCCCGCCCGACCAGGATCGGCATCGAGGCGTCGGCCGAGACCGCGCAACTGTCCTGCGACTGGGTCGGCCGGGCCAAAGAGGCGCTCGCGACGGCGACGGACATCTCCGCGCCGTCCAGGTGGGTGATACCGGCGCAGGCGTTCACGGTGTCCGTCGACGACTCTTGGGGCACCCTCGGCAACACGAAATGGGCCGAGATACGGTCGTTCAACCTCGACATCGAGACTGGCCTGGAGGCGGCCCCGGTGATAGCCGGCCGCGCGTCGCTCGATTTCGAGTACTGGCGGAGGAACCGGATCGGCGGGACGCTGACGATGGTATGCGACCACGACGACCGCGGCACCGCCGAGTTGGCGAAGTGGGAGGATGGAAGCCTCCGCTACGTCCGCCTCCAGGCGGACAACGGCGGCAGCGGCGGCGGGAAGCGCGAACTGCGGATCGACGTCGTGGGCCGATACATCGAGAGCCCGGACGTCCTGTCGATGGACGGCGGCCAGATGACGCTCGACCTGGCGTTGGCTATCCGCGCCGACTCCGCGGGGAACATCCTGCGCGTGCTGGTCGACTCGGGTATCACCGCGATCTGACGGCGTCGCTGCGAAAGCGGCAGGCGGCCGATGCGCTGCTAGGTTTCCAACATGGCGAGCAACGGGCACACGATCGACTTGGGCCACGACTGCCCCGAATGGGCGGGCCAGACCGCGGTGGTGAGGCGGCACTTGAGCTACGCGGCGACGCAGCGCGTGGAGCAGGCCAGGATGGTTCTCTCGGCGGACCAGTCCGGCGAGATGACGGCAGTGCCGGACCCCGTGGGGTACGCCTGCCAGTTGGTCGACGCCGCCGTCCTGGAGTGGACGCTGGTCGGCCTGGACGGCGAGCCGCTTCCCGCCGGGAGAGCCGGCGTCATGTCGGATGAGTGCCCCAACCACCTGATGGACCGCCTGGTCGAGCGGATCGGCGAGTTCTACGCGGAGCAGGCCCCAAAAGGACTCGCGAGCAGTTGATCGTCGCCCGCTACGCGGCGATGGGCCGCGACGGCGGCGGGTTCCTGGACGAGGATGCGGACATCGCCGTGGCCGTCCGGCTCGGCGTCGACCCGTTCGTCGTCGACCACGTGTGGCCGGGCGAGCTTAGGGAGCGCGTGCTCGCCTGGATGGCCGCGGAGGCCCGGCGGCACAAACGCGAGCAGCGGCGGAGCAAGGCGGCCGCGCAAAGGTGAGGGTTTGCAACTACGGGGGATGCCCGAGGATGTGCCGCGGTGCGTACTGCCCGGAGCATTCGACCGTCCGCCGGAGGGCGGCCGCGTGGGCGCGGGTCAGGCGGGCGCGCCTGGCGGTCGATCCGCTGTGCTCCGCGTGCGGCGCGCCCGCGTCGGAGGTGGACCACATCGTCCCGCTCGCCGCCGGAGGCGCGGAGTTGGACCCGGCGAACCTCCAGCCTCTGTGCCGCCGCTGCCATGCGGCGAAGACGTCGGCCGAGTCCGGTTGACGCCTTCAAACCGCCGGAGATATTTTTCGAAATTTATTGCGAAAAACTTTACATCGTAACGAAAGTTTGATACGTTGTTCACATGGAGATGAACACCGCCGCCAAAATCGAGACCTACGACCTGGCCCCGGCCGATGTGTACCGCGCCCCAATGCACGACGCGACGGCGGAGGAACTGGCCGAGGCCCTCGGCGACTGGACGGTAGACGAAATCAACGAT
Organism: Acidobacteriota bacterium; assembly: GCA_022821265.1. Classification (GTDB taxonomy): domain Bacteria; phylum Acidobacteriota; class Terriglobia; order 20CM-2-55-15; family 20CM-2-55-15; genus JAJEDW01. Next base: position 18,929 of record JAJEDW010000016.1, on the reverse strand, counting down.
CTGGCCTGCTGCCTGTGCGATACCCCGATCCCGCATACTTGGATCGACCCGGAGTACGGCCACGACGGCTACTGCTCCAACGCCTGCGAACAAGCCGACCTGTAAACGCGACCGTCACAGAAAGGACGACTGCCATGACCGCCACCCAAACGCTCGTCGACACGCTCGATCAGATCATCGCCACCGGCGACATCGACAAGATGCGGCGAGTGCGCGACATCCTCGCCTCGGCGATCGAAAACCTCCGGTGGGAGGCCGAGAAGGCTTACGCCGTCGCCGTCGCCCGGGGCGCGGCAAAGCGCACCGCGGACGACGTCATCGGCCCGCTCGTCGCCGAGTACCGCCAGATGATCGACGCCCTCGACGACGAGATCGCGTTCGCCGAGTGGGACGAGGCGCAGGCGTGACCGCGCGCCAGCCCGCATTCCCGGGCATGCCGGTGGCCGCGTGCCGGTGGTGCTCGACATCGGCGTGGTGCGAGTACCACGCCGGCGACCCGTCGATGGCCCGTTATTCCGACCCCGCCGAGTGGGACGACCGCCAGCGGGCGCTGGACGCCGAGCGCGAGCGAGAGGAAGCGCACCGGCGGGACATGCAGTCATTGAGCTTCGGAGCACCCCGATGAGCGTAGTCGTGCATCGCTGGTCGGACGACGACATCGACCGCTGCGACTGCGGGTTCGCCCTCGATTGGCAGTCGGATTCGCGCGGCAACAAATTCGGCGTCTGCCCGGCAGTGAACCAAGCCATGGTCCGCGTCTGGCCCGACGGGCGCGCCGCAGAATGGCTGACCGTCCACAGACATCTTGCGTCCCGAGTTGGGACGGCGGGCTGACCGTCGAAATATTTTTGAATTTTATTGCGAAATAACTTTACATCGCAACGAAACTATGATACATTTACGGACATGGAGACGACCCCCCGCAAGAGCCCGGTCACACTCAAGGCAGACGGGACCGTGGCCATCGGCCGCCGCCAGCAGGTCATCGGAACCTGGGCCAACTGGACCAACGACGGCTCGCAGGGCCGGGGAATGAACGACACCCGCACCATGCAGTGCGGCCGGATGCCCAGCACTTGGACCGCCCGAGTGCTGGGCAAGACCATTACCGAGAACACCCGCCGGGCGCTCGTCGAAGAGATCGAGGCGCAGGCCAGGATTGCGGCCCGCCGCATGGCCCGATGACCGCCCCGCTCTCCCGCCAGTCAGTCGCCGACGCCGGCGGATGGCTGTTCCCGCTCCCGGCGGGCAAGAAGTTCCCGCCGCCGGCAGGCGTCACCGGACGGGGCGGCCGCCCGTACGCCGGGTCGCTCGGATCGGGCAACGTCGGCCTCCGGGTTCCCGACGGGTTCTGCGTCCTGGACTTGGACGACCGGACGCTCGCCCCGGAACTCGACGCCGAGTTCGCCGGGGCGATGGTCGTCGCCACGCCATCGGGAGGCCGCCACTACTACTTCGCCGACGGAGGGCGCGATCTGGGCGAGGGTTGGTACCGCGATGGGAGGCGGGTCGGCGACGTGATCCGCCCGCACCACCGTTACACCCTGGTCCCGCCGAGCGACGGGTACCACCTGCTCGCCGCCGTCCCGTGGGCGGATCTGCCCGAATGCCCGCCGCTCGATCCGGCGCCCGCTTCGCCGAGGAAGGCGCCGTCCAGGCGGGCGAAAGCTGCGCCTGCCGAGGCGCCGTCGCCGCTGGCCGGGATCGGGCCGGAACTCGCCGCCGAGTTCGTCGAGGCGCTGGGCCGCCACCTTGCCGCCTGACCCGAAAAAAAAAAACAGAGACGAGCAACTCAAAAATACGGCCGATGGACGTGGAACGATTAGTGTGTGGCATCTCCCGGTGACGCGCGCAAACTCGCCCTGAGAATCGACGGACTGGCCGACATCCGCCGGGACATTCGCAAAGCTGATCGTAATCTGGTTCGCAGATTCGACCGCGAACTGAAAAAAGCCGTGAAACCGATGGTCGCCCGCGCGCAAGAGCTGTACCGGCAGAAGTGGACGCAGCACACCGGCAAGTCCGCTAAGAACATCCGGGTCGGCACGCACCGGGGCGGCCCAGCCTTGGTGTTCGGGTCAGATGTCCACCCATATTTGATCGGCCAGGAGTGGGGATCGCGCGGGCGGTATCCGCAGTTCACCAAGTACGGGCACACGGGCAAACACGGGACCGGCACCGGAACGTTCGCGTGGCCGGCGTTCATCGAAGGGCGTGAGCAGGTAGAAAAAGACATCATCAAGGCGCTTGACCAAGCCGTCAAAGAGGTCGCCGGGAGGCTCTGATGGCGACTCGCACGATGAAGCTGGTCCTCGCCGGCGATGCGAAACAGCTCAGCCGGACGCTGAAAACCGCGACGGGCGGCATCGACAAGTTCGCGGCCGGCGCGCAGAAGGCGATGCGCGCCGCCGGGGTCGCCATCGCCGCCGCGACCGCGAAAGGCGTGCGCGACTTCGCCCGGTTCTCCAAGCAGGTCGGCGAGGTCGGCACGCTGCTCGGCGGGCCGACGTCCCGCGCGATGGACAAGCTCGCGGACGACGTGCGAGGCGTCGCCAAGGCGTTCGGCCAGTCGACCGAGCAAGTGAGCAAGGCGTTCTACGACTCGATCTCGGCCGGCGTCGCCAACGCCGAGACGGCGGCCGGCTTCGCGTCGACCGCGGCGAAGTTCGCCACCGCCGGCGCGACCGACATCGCCACCGGCGTCGACGCGCTCACCAGCGCGATGAACGCGTTCAAAGTCGACGTCGCCGACGCCGACAAGGTGTCCGACACTTTTTTCGCCACGGTCCGCGCCGGCAAGACGACCGTCCCGGAACTCGCCGCCAGCTTCAGCCAAGCCGGACCGGTCGCCGCACAGCTAGGGCTGGACTTGGAGGAACTGCTCGGCTGGGTGGCGCAGTTGACGCTGTCGGGCACGCCCACGGCGCAGGCGATGACGCAGGTCCGGGCGGCGCTGGTCGCGCTCCAGAAGCCGTCGACCATTCTGGCCAAAGAGTTCAAGAAGCAGGCGGGCACGACGTTCCCCGAGTACATCAAGGCCGGCGGCGACCTCCAGGGGGCGCTCAAAATCGTCGAGCAGGCGTCGGCGTCGAGCGGGAAAAGCCTCGTCGAGATGACCGGCCGCGTGGAGGGCGCGCAGGCGCTGATGGCCGTCACCGGGCCGGAGGCGGCCGGCTTCGCCAAGACGCTCGACTCAGTGCGCGACTCCGCCGGCGCCTCGGCGCAGGCGTTCGACGTCATGCGCCAGTCCGCCGACTTCCGCTGGAACCGCCTGCGCGCCGAGGCGAACGACCTGTCGCTGGAGTTGGGCCAGTCGCTGACGCCGGCGCTATTGGAGCTGGCCGAGGAACTGCTGCCGCTCGCCCGCGACCTGTTGCCCGATGTGGTGACCGTCATGCGGGCCGCCGCGGCGATCACGTCGTCGGTCGTGATCCCCGCGTTCCGCGGGCTCGCATGGCTGCTCGACTCCGATCTGGCACCCGGGCTGCTGGCCGCAGCCGGGGCGCTCCTGGCGGTGAAGAAGGCGATGGCGATCATCGCCATGGTCAAGGGGCTGGCGATCGCGTTCAAGGGGCTTGCGGCCGCCGCGACGCTCGCCCAGAGCGCTTTGACGCTCGGCCTGTCGCTGGCGATCACCGCGCTCGTGGCGTGGTTCATCAAGGCGCGCGAGCAGACCGGTTCGACCACCGGCGCGATCAAGAAGATGGCGAACGGCTTCATCGCCGCCGCGAACGCGGCAAAGGATGCGATGGCCTGGATGTTGAAGCAGTACTTCACGCCGTTCGCCAAGGCCGTGGACGTGGCGATCGCCGTGATCAACAAAATGATCGGCGTTTACAACAAAATCCCGTTCGTCAGCAAAGTTCCCAAGATCGACTTCGATGCGAGCGGCGCGCTCAATGAACTGCAAAAACTCGTCGACTCCGCCGACATCGCCTATCTGAAGATCGACGGTGGCGCCGCCGAGGCGTCGAAAAGCATCGACACGTCGGCGAAAAGCATCTCCGACTCGTACCGGGCGGCTTGGAAGGCGGCCGGGTCGGCCGGCACCGGGGCGCTGACCGGCATGGTCGCCGAGTCGGCCGCGGCGGCGTCCGCTATCCGCGCGAACATCCGCTCGGCGTACGATTTGACCGGCCTCACTGAGACCGAGTGGGAGAACGCCTACCGGCCGGTCTCGCACAATCGCGGCGGCGGCAACGTCAACCGTTACGACTCAGTGGCGGCGTTCAAGAAGGCGATATCCAGGGGCGCTTCGGGTGCGGCATCGAGGACCGCCTCCAGCGCCTCCGAAGGCGTCGCATCCAAGACCGTCGCGAGCGTCATATCGAGCGCCGCCGAGACTGTCGCATCCAAGACCGTCGCGAACATCGTGTCGAAGGCGGGCAAGAAGGCGGCGTCCAATTACAAGCTCGCCCCCGGCGCGCACCGGACCTACGCCGAGCGGGTCGCGTCCGGCCAGACGGCGGACGGACTGGGCGGGACGTACTACAGGACCGGGCGGTACGACGCTAAAACGCGGGCGCTGGCAGAGGCGAACCTCGCCCGCGGCATCGGCAAGTACTTCGGCAACGGCGTCCCGGCGCTCGCGTCGGGCGGGGTCGTCACCAGGCCGACGCTGGCGCTGGTCGGCGAAAAAGGCCCGGAGGCCGTCATCCCGCTGAGAGGCGGCGGAGCGGGCGCGGGCGCGGTCGTCAACGTCGAAGTGAACGTGCAAGGCTCGCTGTTGTCGGCCACAGACCTCGCCGAGGAAGTGGCCGAGGCCGTGAACGTCGGGATCAGGTCCGGCGCGATCGACCTGGACCAGCGATGACCGACGTCGACACGAGGCCGCCGATATTCGAGGTCGAATGGCTGGCAGGGACGTGGACGGACGAGTCGGCGAAACTGCTGCTGCTCGACTTCCGCCATGGCGCGACTTCCACGTCGAATCCCGACCGGCCGACGGTCGAGCCGCTGACCGGGAGCGCCAGGCTCAGCGGCGCAGACGAGGCCGACGCGACCTCCAGGTTCCGCTGGCGGGCGAGAACGCGCGAGGCGTCGCCGACGGTGCTCGGGTCCGGACTGATGCAAGAGCCGCTGACCGACCCAGGCCCGGGCGGAACGCAGACGACCCAATGGCGCCTGACCGACGACCTCGCACGGGCGATAGAGCTTCCGATGGCGTTCAGCCGCGCCGGCTCTACGCTGGCCGATTTGCTGTCGGACGAGTCGTTCTGGTCGGCGTCGTCCGTCGACGCTCCCGTCGGCCGGGGTTTGCCTACGCGGACGTTCGCCCCGATCAAATTCGACGGACGGTCCGGCGGATGGCTGTCGAGTCTTGCGGCCGCGTCGTCGGCGCAAATCGCAGCGACCAGATCGGGCGGTCTGGCACTGACCAGAATCCGGCTGACGACGGCGCCGGACGACGCCAAAAACATCACCGGTGCGGCCAACCGGATAGCCCGTGTCACGTCGAAGAACCGCATAGACCGCATTCGGAATTCCGCGACGGTCGAAGTGACGGTGCGCACGGCGGGGGAGGCAGAGCAATACTCCGTGCCTTTGGTTTTGCGCGTCGGCACTCCGCAAAGCGGTTCCAACGGTTTTTCGACGATCAGCCGGCTGTCCGGCGGAATCCCAGAGCCATCGGACGGACGGACCTACACCGACTGGTCGGCGGTCGTCGTCGCGAGGATCGGCGTGCCTACGCGCGCCGTCTACGTCGGCGGCGGTTTCGGCAACGGTTCCGGCTGGCTGTTCGACCAGTCCGGCTGGCTCGACGTCGAGGCCACAGTCGCGGTCGGGGAACCGGACGAAGGCCGAAGGCCGGTGACCGTGGACATCCCGACGACATCTCGCCCGTCGTGGACCCAATCGGTTTGGAGTACCAGCCGAGGGCGGTACATCGAGAGCACGCTCACGTGGGACGGGACTTTGTGGCAGAACGACACGGAGTTAGACCCCGGCGGCGCGTGGGCCTACGAGGTCCGCGCCGATGTGGACATCAGCGCCATCGCCACAGCCGTCGTGGAAGTGCCGGGGTCGGTTACCGAGTCGCTGGCGACGGCGAGCATCGGCGCCTGGGGCGAGCGCCAGTTGTATCTTCCCGATTGGGTGGTCGGGTCTCCGTCCACGGCACAAGCCGACCTCGACGCGATCTTGGCTGAAGTGTCGGAGCTGCGCCGAGAGCACACGATCGCCTTGCCCGTGACACAGCCGACGCCGGCGCTGACGGAGGCGCTGGCCGAGATCGACGCTGGCGAGTATGCGACCGTCGACATCGGCGACACCGTCCGGCAGGTCGACATCAGCGCCGCGTGCCTGGTCGCCGGACGGCGCGTGACGTGGCAGCCCGGCAAAGAGGCCGAAATCGAATTGCGCGTCATCGAGACGGGCGCCACGGCATCGACCGCTGCGCCCGGACTGCCGAGGAACGTCGGCGGGACCGCCTTGTCGGCGACCTCGATCAGGTTCACTTGGGACGCTCCGAATTCCGGCGGCAGCGTGTCCAGCTACTCTCTCCGGTTCCGCCGGACCGGCACGGACGACGGCTGGACGACCCGCACCGACATCGCCGGGACCAGCCGCGACGAGACCGGTCTGACGCGGAACACATCTTACGACGTCCAAGTCCGGGCCGACGGCCCGGACGCGTCGTCTGATTGGACCGCCACTGTCGCCGTGTCCACGGCTTCGATCCCCGCCCCGGGCCTGCCGAGGAACGTCGGCGGGACCGCCCTCAGCACTACGAGCATCAGGTTCACGTGGGACGCTCCGAATTCCGGCGGACGCGTGTCCAGCTACTCTCTCCGGTTCCGCCGGACCGGCACGATGAATTGGACGACCCGGACTGGTATCACCGGCACGAGCCGGGATGAAACCGGCCTCGTCCAGGACACGCAATACGACGTCCAGGTCCGCGCGGTCGGCCCCGACGCGTCGTCTGACTGGACGGCCACGGCCGAAGTCCGCACAGCGGCGCCGGAACCGGCGCCGGGCCCGGTGAGGAACCTGTCGGCGACGGCTCAGTCGTCGACCGCCATAGGCGCGTCGTGGGACGCGCCGAATACCGGCGGCCGAGTGCTCAGCTACCGCGTCCGCTACCGGGCGAACTCGTCCGGCACCTGGTCCGTGGCCGCCGCCGCCCACACCGCCACGAGCATCGAGATAACCGGACTCGACGCCGAAACCGAGTACCAAATCGAGGTCCGCGCCAACGGGCCGGTGGCCAACTCGACAGTCGAGACGACGACCGCGCAAACGAACGGCGTCGCGCCCGCCGCGCCGACCGGGCTGGCCGTGGCGAGCGCGAGCGGGCAGCTCACGCTCACGTGGGACGCGGCAGCCGGAGCAACCGGATATGACGTCGACATCGACGGGGCGGGCCAGGTCGACGACCTGACAAACCGCACGCACACCTTCACCGGTCTGGACAACGGGACGCAATACACGCTGCGCGTCAGAGCCACCAACTCTTGGGGCGACTCACCGTGGGCGGCGATCAACGGGACGCCTGCGGCGGCGGTCCCGCCCGGCACTCCGACCGGGCTGGCCGCCGCAGCGACGGGGCCGACCGCCATCGCCGTGTCGTGGACTGCGCCGTCAGACGTCGGCGACGGGATAACCAGATACAGGGTCCAATACCGCGCCGGGACGTCCGGCGCTTGGACGGGGGAGATCACGGCCACGGCGACCTCGGCCGACTTCACCGGGCTGGCCGCCGAGAGCACGCACAGCTATCGCGTGCGGGCGGAAGGCCCCGGCGGGTTCTCGGCGTACACCGCCGCAGTTTCGGCCACTACGGACACGAACGAGCCCGGCGTCCCGACCGACGTCGCGGCCGTAGTCCAGAACCAAGGACTCGACCTCACGTGGGGCGCACCGGCGACGGGCGGCGCCCCGACCAATTACGACGTTCGGATCGGCGGTGGGACGTGGACCGCGCTGGCTTCGAATGTCGAGACGTACAGTTGGACCGGTCTGACGAACGGGCAGGAGTACACGTTGGAGGTTCGCGCCCGCAACGCCAGCGGTTCGTCTGCTCCCGTGCTAAGGCGGGCGACGCCGAGGGTGCTCGTCGCGCCAGGTGTGCCGACTGGATTGACGCTTGTCGCCGCATCGGATTCATCTTTGACGATCAGTTGGGACGCACCGGCTGATGCGGGCGACGGGATCACCGACTATCAGGCCCAATTGCGGGAGGCGTCTTACATTAATTGGGTCGACGCGGACGAGATCACGCCTGACGCCGCAGGCGAACACGCGTTCACAGGACTGACGGCAGAAACGGAATACGACGGTCGGGTTCGGTCGCGCGGCCGCGGCGGCAACTCGGATTGGACTGATCCGGTGTCTGCGACCACTGACGTTTCCGACGACGTCCCGGTCCCGCCCGACGTGCGATTCGACGACCGACTAGCCGGGTCGGGGTACGTTCGGGCAGCTTGGGGCGCACCCCCCGCTTATGCGGGCCATATATTCAATTCATGGCAGTACAATTGGCGTCGAAGCGGCAAAGAATGGGAACAGAATCGAGGCGGTGCTCCGTCGCATCGTTACAGCAATTATTACAATTTCAGAACATCGACTGGCGCCGTTGAATTCCGTATTAGGTGCGAGTACACAAAAGGCGCGTCGCGGGTCCATTCCGAATATGTAATGATCACCTATCAGCCGACCACGTTTTTCACTCCGTCAGGGCTGTGGCTCGCGCTTGCAGACGATGACGACTACCTGTTGCCTCTGACCATCGCCCCGCTGGGCCGCCCGATGGAATTGACTTGATATCGTCGTCTTATGGCTGAGCAGCGCAACGAACACGACATGCCGTGGGTGACCTTCCACGACGAGCCGCGGCCGGACGGGACGACGTCCAAGAGCATGATGTTCCACCGGACACGCGAGGAAGCCGAGCGCTCCGACGATGACTGACCTGTCCGCCTGGACTCTCGCCAGAGACGAGACGCAAACCGACGCACCCGGCGACGACTATTCCGTCGTCTTGATCCCGCCGACGGACGGGGCGGCGCCGACCACCAGGCACTTGGACCACCTGGCCGACGATCTGGGCGTGCCCGAATTCGCCACTGAGGCGCCCAAGCCGACCGCCGGCGCCGCCGACCGTGGAATATCCTCTCGCGCGGCCCGGGGCGACCACGTTCACGCGGTCGGCGTTCACGGTGACACCGTGGACGTGCCGTCCACCGCTGTCGCCCAACTGGCCGGAAACGGCGTGGCCGAATTCGACACCGGGCTCGACTATCCCTACGACACGGCGATGAAAATCTGGGCGAAGCTGGTTTTGACCGACGGACAGGCTTCTGCGGACGACATCAACGTGGCAATCCAGGTCCAGGACGACGACGACGACTGGCACGGCAACCTGCTTGCATTCGGAGTGATTACCGACGACATCGACACCACGCCGATGATCACGGTTTACCCGGCCAGTGGTGAGACAGTTCCGATTGAGTTGAAAAAGAATGGCGACAGCCTGACCGCCCGCGTCTACAACGCGCACGGAACGGACACTATTCCCGCGTGCGACCTTTACCTGTTCGCCCAGCCGGAGGTCGTCGAGGGCGACGTTTTGATCGCCGACGGCGAGGGCGGGATCGCCTCAGTCCCGTCGTCTGGCAGGTTCCGCGGCGCGTGGGACCACCGCGACACTTACGACCGGGGCGACATGGTGACGAACGCCGGCGACTGGCTGTTTTTGTGCAAGGCGGACAGGGTCCGGTCGAGCACTGGCCCGGCCGTCGACCGCAACAACTGGGAACAGGTGTCGAGCTACCACGGAGATTGGGAGGCCAGGTGGTACGGGTTCGGGTCGATGGTCATGGACGACGGCGGCTTGTGGTTCAATGTCGCGGTCAGGTCCAGGACCGACCCGCGGCCGAGTGAAGACCGGGACAACTGGCTCAGGATCGACAACCGCTCCGAGCCGCTGCGCCTCGCTCCGTTCTTCACATTCCATGCCGACGACGGGCAGACCTCCGGGTTCCGCGTGATCGAGCCGCGCATCCAGGCGGATTCGCTGATAGAGGGCACGCTGTTCGCGGTTTCTGTCGCCGGGTCGGCGCCGATTGTCTACCAGACGTGGCAGGAGTGGCCGGCTGCATCATCATTCAGCATAACGGTTCCCGGCGGAACGACCCCGACCGGATACCGGGTGATCGTCGACAAATGGCACACGACGCTCGACCGAACGCTGCCCGCGCAGACCGTCGCGTTCTTCTCGGCCAACACCGACGGCGACCTGATGGCGTGGTTCGCCGCCGACACCGGCTACACGCCGTTTCGGATCATCTACCTGCGCTAGTCTTCGGCCATGGACAAACTTTTGGACATCTCCCGCTGGATCGGCGTCGCGCTGATCATCGCGTCGGTCTGCGTCGCCTTGATCATGTCCGAGCCGGAATCCGAGCACATCCTTGGATTGCTCGGACTCGGATTGATCCTCGATGGGCGCCTCGCCGAATTGATCAGAAAGGACGGCTGACATGGCCGACGAACTGGTAGAGCAAATCCTCAGAGAGGCGAACGTCGTTTCTACCGGCGACGACGTCGACCTTGCCGTGATCGCCGCCGAACTGGCCGCAGGCGTGACGGCGGACAGGGAGGCGGAAATCAGCGACGAGCTGCCCGTACCCTACACGCTGGAGGAATCGTCCACTGCCGATGTGGACGGCGAGAAGATCAGGGTGCCGCGCATGGTCGTGGTCATGGCCTCCCGGCCGGACCCGGACGCGCAGTGGACCACCTCGCTGACCGGGCGGAAACTCCGTAGGCCGAAGGCCGACTGCATCGTCGGGCGGCACGACCTGATGGACGACGGAACTTACGCTGTGCGCCGGTACATCTTGCTCTGGCGCCGACCGAAGACCTGATGGACGTCATCGCCGACGCCGACGGGCACGTCACTATCGCCGGCAGGGCGTCTGAGATCATCCACGTCGAAATGAGCGGCGACGGGAATGCTTTGGTTGTTCTCGCGGGCGATGCGGCCCGCGAGTTGGACGGAAAGCTGCCGCACGTCATCGAGCATCTGCCGGGGGCGGGCGACGGCGACAACGCGCCGAAGGCGTGGATCGAGGCCAGGATCGTGACCGGCGGAGGGCACGACGGGCAGGGTGAGGCCATCGGCTACATCGGCGGAATGCAGCGGTCGATGATTCAGGCGGCGGAGGCCATCGCCGCCGCGCAGAAGTGGATCGCCGATGCCAGCGACGACTCCGGATCGGCCGACGCCGTCCAGAACGGACTCGACCACGCCGTCCAAGTGCTGACTGACTCCAGAAGCTGCGGCGATCTGGTGGTGGCCGCCATTCGGGACGGGACCGCCTGCGAGCAGCCATGACCTCGGCCGCGGGTCGGAGGGCGGAGGCGATTCAGGCTCACGCCAGCCCGCCGGTCCGCGGCCGACTCTGGACGCCGGCCGGCTTGTTGGTGCTGGCGCTGGTCATCACGGCGTGCGGCAAAACCGAGCCGATAACGCCTCTTACCCCGGCCACGCCGATCGCCACGCCGACTCCGGCCCCGACGCCGCCCGCGCACCCGACCGGGCGGATCACGCTCCACGTATCCCCCGGCCTGTCATTGGAAGACACAGTGTTCCACTCGACCGGCTCGATCGAGCTGTGCGTGCCCGGCGCCAATCAAAACACCCCGCTCGATGGATGCGCCGCCGTCGCCTACGGGAAGCTCGCCGAGTTGATCGCCCAGCCCGAGGTCGCCACTGCCGACGGCTGCACCAAGACGATTCCCGACGAGCACGGCCAAGTCGTCCCTTGCCCGTATCCGACGAACCCGCAGCCGCACGTCTGGATCGGCGTCACCGGAGAGCGTTCGCAGACGCCGGCGATCACGCTCACGCCAGGCGCGCTCGCGCACAAAGTCTGGGACAATTTCGACTCGCCCACGGAAAGCGAGTTCGTCGCCCAGTTGTCGGACAGCATCAGCATCGGCGCCGAGTGGGGATGGGAGAAATCGCAGACCACCGGCCACGAATATTCCATCAGCGTAGAAGTCGGGTTCGGCGACGAGAAGGCGGGCAGCGGCGACGCCTACAGTTTCTCGACGACGACGGGTTCGCACGGGAGTCACACCCAAGAGCGCGACGTGGGCACCGACGACGAGGTCAAACAAGAGGTTCCCGCCGGTGAGGGCCGCCTGGTCATCTTGCTGATCCAGCACGGCGAGATGACCGCCGAACTGGACCTGGACCCGGAGTGGTACGGCGACCCCGTGACGTGGTGCCGGTCGCCGTCGCTGGCGTACTCCTGCGGCGACGAGGCCGACGGCGAGCCGGTTTTGTGGCTGAAAGACCTCCGCGCGCGGCTGGGCGATCCCGGTCCGCCGCAAAAGCTGACCTTGGAGTTGAAGTTCGTGGCCGACAGCGACATCAAGGTGGTCGACCTCCCGGCGAACGACCCGGACACGATCCGCGAAACCATCGACCAGGCCGTGGAGGCGTACGGCGGGGCGGGCGGCGTTGCCGACGACCCCGCGTCGGATGCGTTTTACGCGGTGTCGGAGGTCCAAGACCAGTTCTCCCACGCCCTCTGCGGCGATCCCTGCGGCTGGGACGTCCCTTTCGACGGCGACCACTGCCGGGCGTGGGGCTCGAAGCTGGAAACGGCCGCCGACCAGATCGCGCGGATACCGCGGACTCAAGAGGTGGACGAACTCCACTTGCTCGTGACGGGGGTGTCGGCCGCGATGCTGAACGCCGCCTACGACGGCGAGTGTTACCCGGACTCGGCGCTCAACAGGCATTCCCTGCACGCGTTCGCGGACTGGAGGCGGGAGTTGGAGCAGTCGCAGGCGATCCTCCAAGAGCTTTGCGGCCCGCTTTGTTAGCCATTCGTCGTTCGTCATAACGAACAAGCCGCCGCGCGGCGGACGATAGCTTTCGGCCGATGGACGGTTTTCGCCTGCTCGACTCCACCGCCGACGCCGCCGAGTTCATGTCGTGGCTGGGCGAGCGCCGCGAGGTGCTCGCGGTAGACACCGAGACGTCGGGCCTGGACTGGACCCGCGACGAGCTTCGCCTGGTCCAGTTCGGCGACTCGCGCGGCGCGTGGTCGATTCCGGCCGACCGCTGGCTGGGCGTGGCGGCCGAGGCGCTGGACGCCTACGTGGGCGACATCTGCCTCCACAACCACAAGTTCGACTCGCACTTCCTCCGGGAGGCGGGCGTGAAGCTGCCCGTCCGCCGCCACGACACGATGACCATGGCCCGGCTCAACCGGCCCGACCGCCGCGTCGGTTTGAAGGCGCTGTGCCGGGCGATGAAGCACCCGATGGTCGAGCACGCCGCAGTGCTCGACGACCACATGAAACGGCATGGAGGCGGCTGGGCCGAAGTCGACCCGCGCGATCCCGTCCTGTGGCGGTACGGGGCGGCCGACTGCGTCATGACCGCCGACATCTGGCTGGCCGAGCGCGCCGCCGCCGGGACTGCCTTGTACGAAATGGAAATGGCGTCGCAGATCGCCTTGGAGGCGATGGAGCGGCGGGGAATGCCGATAGACCGCCCGTATCTGGAGCGCCTCGGCGAGCATCTCGGAGCGGAGCGCCAGGAGATATCCGCCGAGTGCCGCAAGGCCGGCGTCGACCTGGCCAGCCGGAAAGAGGTCATCGCGGCGCTGCTGGCCGAGGGCTGGCAGCCGGCGGCGCTGACGCCGAAAGGCGAGCCGTCGCTCACGGTCGAGGGCCTGGATGGCTTCGACTCGCCGACGGCGGCGTCGTACAGGCGGTACAAATCGCTGGAAAAACAACAGTCGACTTGGGTCGACCCGCTGATCCAGATGGAGCGCGGCGGCCGGGTCCACCCGAGCATCAACCCCGTCGGCGCGGCCACCGGGCGCATGTCATCGTCGATCCACACGCTGCCTAGGAAAGCCGCCATCAGAAACGCATTCAAAGCGCCGGACGGGCACAAACTGGTCGCCTGCGACTACTCGCAGCAGGAGTTGCGGCTGATCGCCGCGCTGACCGGCGACGAGTCGCTCAAGTCCGTGTTCGACGGCGACGACGCGCACACGGCCATCGCCCGCCAGGTCTGGCAAAAAGACGACATCGCGCCCGAAGAACGGCAGACGTCGAAGAACGCGGTGTTCGCCGTGTGCTACGGCGCAGGCGCCAAGCGCCTGGCCGACTCGTTCGGCTTCCCGATCGAGCGCGCCGAGCAGATTCGCGAGCAGTTTTATTCGGCGTTCCCCGTCGCGACCTCGGCGCCGCTGATGATGGGCTCGGCGGCGCAGATGCTCGGCGGCCGGCACATGTACCTCCGCACTCCGTTCGGCCGGATGCAGGTCGCGGAGTTGGACAAGCCCTACCTGCTGGTCAACCACATGGTCCAGGGCACCGGCGCCGACGTGCTCAAATCCGCGATCGTCCGCCTGGACAGATCGGACGTCGGCGAATTCGCCGTCTGCCCGTACCACGACGAGATCATCGCCGAGGTGCCGGCAGACGCGGCGGACGACGTCGCCGCGGAGATCGCGGCGACGATGACGGACGACCGGTTCGACCCGGCGCTCGTCGCCGAGGCCGTAGTCATGGACAGGTGGGGCGACAAATATGAGTGACGCCGGCTGGCTGCTCGGAGTCGATCCAGGCAAGACGACCGGCCTCGCCGCCGACGTGTCGGGCCGCATCCACGTCGCTGAGCAGGCAGACGTGCTCGGCGTGGTCTTGAGACTGGCCGAATGGGTCGATGTGTTCGGCGGCCTGCCGCGCGCCGCAGTCGTCGAGCAGTTCGACGCCGTCGGCCCGCGGACGTCCATCGGCCTGTATCCGGCGTTCATGTCCGGCGTCGTCGTCGGCGTTCTGACGTTGTGGTCCGGCGACGCCGGCCCGGCGGTGCCGATCGAGCGCGTCCGCCCGCAGGCGAAACGCTCGGCGATGGCCGAGGCGTCTGATATAGCCGGACCGGGAATGCCGCACGCGGCCGATGCGCTCGCCCACCTGCTCGCCTGGCAGCGCCGGCAGTGAGAGTCGACGTCGCCGCCGAGTCCGGCCAGTTCGTCGTGACCGACCCGTCGCGCGAGTTCGCCGACGCCGTCAAAGACAACTGGACGGGCGGCCGCTGGCGGTCCGGCCGGTACCTCGTCCCGGCGACGTGGCAGTGCCTCGTGCGCCTGTCGGAGATCGACGGCGGCTGCGAGTGGACCCGGGCCGCATCAGACCAGGCGGACCGCCTCCACGCCGCCGCCGTGCGCGCCGCGCACCTCGCCGGCGACCGGTCCGCCGACGGCGAGGGCCGCCCGGAATGGCTGTCGCAGCCGCAGCGCGCAGGCGCTGCATGGCTGGCCTAGTCCGGCGCCGCCTTGTTGTGCGACGAAATGGGTTCCGGCAAGACGGTCATGGCTTGCGCGGCGCTCGACGCGATCGCGCACCAGTCTGCGCTGGTCGTCTGCCCGAAAGCGGTCGTCTCGGTTTGGGAGGACCACCTTGCGCGCGTCGCCGGCTACCGAGTTTTCGCCGTGGACGGGCCGGTCAAACAGCGCCGGGAGGCGCTGGCCGAATTCGAGCGGCACGACGGCCGGAAGGCGGTGGTCACCACTTGGCCGCTGCTGCCGAAGCTCGCGCGCCTGGAGCACTGGCCCGGCGTCGAGCGGTCCGACGCAGAGAAGGACGACAAAGAGTTCGACGCGCTCGAATTCGGAGTCGCGGTGTTCGACGAGGCGCACCGGGCGAAAGACCCGAAGGCGAAGCAGACGAGAGCCGCGTGGTCTGTCCGCGCCGAACAGCGCTGGGCGCTGACCGGCACGCCGGTCGCCAACAAGCCGGACGACTTGTGGTCCGTTCTGAGGCTCGTCGATGCGGAGTCGTGGGGCAGCCGGGCGGCGTTCACAAGCGAGTTCTGTGACCTCGGCTGGGGTCCGTGGGGCCAGGTCGAAGTTCTCGGCTGGCGCGAGGACAGGATGGACAGGCTCGGCAGGCTCGCCGCGCCGGTCTACAGGAGGCGGTCGATGGAAGAGTGCGTCGGCCGGAGAATCGACCGCGTGCGAGAGACGAGGCTCGCCCACCTGACCGCCGCGCACCGGAGGCAGTACCAGCAGGTCGAGGACGAGTGGCGGGTTGTCGCCGACGGCGAGTCGTCCTGGTCCGCCAACGCACTGGCGGCGACCGTCCGCCTCTGCCAGGCGGCGGCGGCGCCGCTCGACGTCGAAGACGGAGGCGTGGCGATGACAGGGCCGTCGCCGAAGGTCGCCGCGCTGCGCGATCTGCTCGGCGACCTTCCGCCGGACGAGCCGGTAGTCGTGTTCACGGCCAGCCGCCAATTAGCCGAGATCGCCGCGCCGGTGCTCGACCGGCACAAACACCCGGCGGAAATGCTCGTCGGCGGGATGTCCAGAGGCGAGATCGACGCCGCCGTCGCCAGATGGGAGGCCGGCGAGTCCCAAGTTTTGCTGGCGACGTACGGCACCGGTTCCGAGGGCCTGACGCTCACGCGGGCGAAAGTCGTCGTCCACCTCCACTCCGGCTGGTCGTCGGTAGCCAGGATGCAGGCAGAAGACCGTGTCAGGCGGTGGACGCAAGAGGCGCCGGCCGTCCTCGTCGTCGACATCGTGTCGGCCGGGACGATCGACGAGCGGGTGCAGCGCGTCTTGGCCGAGAAGCGCGACCTGCTCGACGCTGTCAGCCCGGTCGAACTGGCGGCGTCCGCCTGATGGCCGACTTGCTCCTGCTCGCCGGGATACTGCTCGCCTGCGCCGACGTCTGGCTGTGGCACTGGATCGACGACGATGGCTGACGGTGGCGCCCGCTGGGCCAGCAACTCCGAGCTGTCGGCGCACGGAGAGTGCCGCTTCCGCTGGCTGATGCAATACCATCTAGAGCTTCGGCGGCCGCCGAACAGTGCGTCAGCCGCCGAACTCGGCTCAGACATCCACGAATGCGTCGCCCACGCGCTCCAAGGCGGGGATTGGGAGGACGCGCACGCCTGGATCGCCGAGCGCCGCGGCCTGCTGCCGGACGACGCCGATGTCGCCCGGGCGATGAGAGGGTGGCAGACGGCGGCCGGACGGCTCTACTCCGGCCTGTCGGTCGTCGGCGTGGAGGTCCGGATCACCGCCCGCCTGCCCGGATTCGGCCAGATCGACGGGCTGGCCGGAGTGCTCGACGTCCTGGCGGTCGACGGCGCCGGGCGCCGAGTCGTGATCGACCACAAGACTACGCGCCAGACGATCGGGCAGTGGTCGTCGCAGTGGGGAATGCAGGCGGGCTGGCAGTTGCGCGTGTACGACTGGCTCGCCGAGCAGGCGGGCGGGGCGGGCGGAGCGTCGATCGCCAGGATCGACCACATCGACGCGAGGCGCGGCGAAGTGTCGTCGACCGTCGCGGCCATCGCAGAGAACGCGCGCCTGGCGGCCGGGCGCATCCTGGCCGACCGCCTGGAAATGCTCGACGCCGACCTGTGCCGGCTGGCCGGCGTCGCGGCGGGCGACCTCGACGACCCCGCGCTCGGCGCGCTTATGTCGCCGAGCCGCGCGTGCTCCGGCTGCGACTACCGAGACCTGTGCAAGAAGCGCCTTCGCCACGAGGCGGGCCTCGCCCAGTTGGCCGCAGAACAGCTCGTCCGCGTTGGCAGGCTCGACCACCAGACGAAGGCGTGAGCATGTTTCGAATTTTGTTGTGAATAACTTCACATCATTGCGAAAGTCTGATATTGTTTCGCACATGATGAACACGCAGACGGCGCAGACAGACGACCGCAGAGAGGCGATGCTCGCGGCGATGCTCAGGGACGGCGTAGGCACGCCGGTCGAGCGGAGCAGGATGAAGGTCGAACTCAGAAGGATACGCAGCCGCCGCGCCAACCGCGCACTTCGCAGCGCGATGGGCCCGGCGGGAAGCTGACGGCGACTCGCAAATATTTTTCGAATTTTGTTGTGAAAAACTTCACATCGTTGCGAAAGTCTGATATGGTTACACACATGAAGAACACGCAAACCGAGCAAGCGCACGAGTGGTACCGCGAGGGCTACGCCCGCATGTCGGAGCGCCTCGCCGAGATCGGCTCCGAAGAAGAATTCGATGCGCTCGCCGCCGAGGCCCGCAAGGCCGCGGCGACAAGCGCGTCGCTCCGGATAGACGTGATCGTGTCGGGCGAACTCGCCGCACTCGACCACTACCGCGACGAGCGATAGACCCGACCAAAGCAAACGAGAGGAACAGACATGGAACAGTTCACCTACCAGAAGCCCGCCCGCCTGCCCGGCAGCGGCCGCAAGCACGCCTGTCGCGTCGCCTGCCCGTGCGGATGGGACGCCGACGGGTTCGGCCCCACCGCCGCCTCGGCCCGGGCCGACGCGCGCCGCAAGGCCGCCGGGCACGCCGCTGCGGGTGCGACGTCATGACCGCCGACTACCGTCCAGCGAAGCGCGGCGAAGTGATCGTGGCGAAGTGCCCCGCCTGCGGGACTGTGGCCCCCGGCGCGGCAGTCGGCCACGCCACCTTGGGCTGGTGCGACTCCCACAGGACGTGCGCCGCCTGCGGCTCGGAGAATTGGTGGCACCGGGTCACCCCCGGCGGAGTCATGCACAAACTGGCGTCTGCCGATGCCAGCGGCCAGGCGGCCCGATAACCGCCAAAAATATTTTAAAATTTATTGTGAAAAAACTTCACATCGTTGCGAAAGTCTGATACAGTATCCACATGAAGCAAAACGCGATCACCGCCGCCACTTGGGAGCGAGCCGAGAAGCACCCCCACCGCCAAGAGTGGACCGTCACGATCTACCGGACGGCCACCGGGCAGCCGATCGCCCGCGGCGGCGGACATACCAAGAAGAACGCCCAAGCAATGGCCAGGTCGAACTTGGCCCGAACCGAAAGGACAGCGACATGACCAGCATGACAGACGCGATGATCGCCGATCTGAAGGCGTCCGTCCCGGATCACAACTACGACTACGACGAGCACGATGCCCAATGG
>JAJEDW010000134.1 GCA_022821265.1 Acidobacteriota bacterium | reverse complement strand
GAAGCGCGGCGTCCGACGCGGGCGGAGCTGGACGACACGGCGCCGGACCATGCGGTCTACATCTCGGGAACGCGCGGCGGCACCGGCGCCATCGCGAACGGGCGCGGCGTCCGATTCTTCCAGGAACGGGGCGTGGAGGTCGATCCCGCCACGGGCGTGGTGAGGTCACCCGCGGCGGCGCTGGCGACGCTCCGGGACGTGCAGACCGACGGCGACAAGCTCCGGGGAACCACCGACATCAACGCGTATGCCGCGAGCGTCGGGCTGACGACCATCGTCAACTCCGGCAATCTCGCCGACCAGGAATACCCGCTCCGGCTCTGGCACGAGGACCGGCTCTCGGTCCGCATGCGTCCGATGTTCCCGGCCGGCTCCCCGGAGGAAGTCGCCGCGCGCGCGGAGAACAACTTCAGCCAGGGCGGCCGCGCCGTGGGCGACGACCGGTTCCGGCCGAACGGGTTCGGGGAGCGGATCGGCGGCAACAACACGATGTCGGACGCCTTTCTGCCGACCGCGCGCGCCGTCGCCCAACACGGCTGGCTGCTGCACCAGCACTCGATCACGGCCGAGGAGAACGCCTTCCACGTCGAGGCGTTCCAGGCGATCGCGCGGGAACACCCCATCGACGAACTCCGTTGGGCGCTGATTCATCTCCGGGAAATCGGCGGGCCGCACCTGGACGCGCTGATCGGCCTCGGCGCGGGCGCCAGCGCCCAGACCTGGACGTACCTTTCCGACGCGGGCGGTCCGCCGTTTCGCCGGATCGTCGATTCGGGCATCCGCGCGGCCGTGGGCAGCGATGCGACCAACGTGTCCGCGCTCGACCCCTGGGCCGGGATCTTCTACATGACGACGGGACGGAACCTAGCCGGCGAGCTCACCAACGACGGCCAGCAGATCTCGCGTCTCGAAGCCCTCGGTCTCTACACACAGGGCGCGGCGTGGTTCTCGTTCGACGACGAACAGGCCGGATCGTTCGAACCCGGAAAGTACGCCGATCTGGCCGTGCTCAGCGACGACTACCTCACGGCGCCCGAGGCCGCGATCCGCCGGATCGACTCGGTCCTGACGCTCGTCGGCGGCCGCGTCGCGCATGCCAGCGGCCCGTTCGCCCCCGCCTGAGGGACCGCGTTCCGCCGCCGTTCGGGCCCGCCCGGCCGATCGACGTCGAAACTCCGTGCTTTATCCGCCGCGATGGACCCGACCTGTCCGGACGCTGGGGCATAGGTCCAATGAAGCGGCCGATCCTCATGAAGGAACTCGTCAGAACCAACGGCGTTCCTGTTCACCTCAACTTGAACGTCCGCGGGCTCCGATCCTCGGCAACGCTCGCCATCAACGAAAAATCCAACGAGCTGCGCAACGCCGGCTACAACGTCTACAAGCTGGGGCTGGGCCAGTCGCCCTTCCCTGTTCCCGAGCCGGTGGTCGAGGCGCTGCGCGCCAACGCGTTCCAGAAGGACTACCTCGAGGTCAAGGGTCTCGGCGCGCTGAGGGAGGCGGTCGCCGGTTACCGGCGGCGCCGCCACGGGACCGACTGCAGCGCCGACGATGTCCTGATCGGTCCGGGCTCGAAAGAGCTGATGTTCCTGCTGCAACTGGTCTACTACGGGGACCTGGTCATACCGACGCCGAGTTGGGTGTCTTACGCCCCTCAGGCCCACATCATCGGCCGGCACGTCCGGTGGCTCGACACGCGGCCCGAGAACGGACGGCGGTTGACCGCGCGCGACCTGGAAGAGCTCTGCAAGGAAGACGAGACGCGCCCCCGGATCGTTATCCTCAACTACCCGTCCAACCCGACGGGAGGCACCTACTCTTCCGACGAACTCGAGGCGATCGCGGAAGTCGCGCGCGTCTACGGCGCCGTGCTGCTCGCCGACGAGATCTACGGCGAGTTGCACCACGACGGCCGGCACGAATCGATCGCCCGCTACTATCCCGAGGGCACGATCATCAGCACCGGCCTGAGCAAGTGGTGCGGCGCCGGCGGCTGGAGACTGGGGACGTTCATTTTTCCCCGCGGGCTCCGGTGGCTGCTGGAAGCGATGGCCAACGTCGCCAGCGAAACCTATACCTCCACCAGCGCGCCGATCCAGTACGCGGCCGTCTCGGCCTTCGAGGGCGGCAGCGCCATCGAGGACTACCTGTTGCACGCCCGGCGCATCCTGAAGGCGCTGGGAGGACGCCTGGCGGACCGCCTGCTGGAGGCGGGAGTGGCCCTGGAAAGGCCCGAGGGCGCGTTCTACCTGTTCCCCGACTTCAGTCCCCACAAGAAACGCCTGCGCGAAAGGGGCGTCATGACCAGCGCCGCGCTGTGTGAGCGGCTGCTCGAGGATACGGGCGTGGCGATGCTTCCTGGAGACGGGTTCGGACGGCCGGCGGCGGAGTTGACCGGGCGGATCGCCTACGTCGACTTCGACGGCGCCCGAGCCTTGGCCGCGAGCCGGCAGACGCCTCCGGACCGGGATCTGGACGAGACGTTCCTCCGCACCTATTGCCGGTCGTCGGTCGAAGCGGTCGATCTGATCTGCGCCTGGCTTGAAACCTGAGCCGGCCGGCGTCTACAGGCTCTCGGCAATCGCTTCGACGGTCCGGTCGATGTCGTCATCGGTGTGGGCCGTCGAAACGAACGCCGCCTCGAACTGCGACGGCGGCCAGTAGACGCCCCGCTCGAGCATCCCGCGGAAGAACCGGGCGAACTTCTCCGTATCGGACGCCTTCGCCGACGCGAAGTCCGTGACCGGAGCATCGGCGAAGAACAGGGTCAGCATCGACCCGACGCGGTTGAGCTGGATCCGCGCGCCCCGCTCGACGGCGACTTCCTGAATGCCTCGCTCGAGCCGGTCCGCCACGGCTTCGAGCCGCGTGTAGGCCCCGGTGGAATCCAGGCCGCGGAGCGTCTCCAGCCCGGCCGCGACCGCCAGCGGGTTTCCCGACAGCGTGCCGGCCTGGTAGATGGGTCCTTCCGGCGCGATCCGGTCCATGAGATCGGCGCGGCCCCCGTAGGCGCCGACCGGGAGCCCGCCGCCGATGACCTTGCCGAACGTGGTCAGGTCGGGACGGACGCCGTAAAGCTCCTGAGCCCCGCCCCTCGCCACGCGGAACCCGGTCATGACCTCGTCGAAGATGAGGAGCGTTCCGGCGCGGTCGAAGCTGTCGCGGAGGCCCTCCAGAAAGCCCTCGCGGGGCGGGATGAGG
>JAJEDW010000196.1 GCA_022821265.1 Acidobacteriota bacterium | reverse complement strand
GTTGGCGGGCGCGTGAGACTCGTCGTCCGCAACGGCCGCCTCGTCGACCCGGCGCGGGGATTGGATGCCGTCGCCGACGTGTTGATCGACGGCGGCCGCGTCGCGGGCATCGGCGCTTTCGACGATCCGGGTCTGCCGTCCATCGACGCGAAGGGCCTGGTCGTCACACCGGGCTTCTTCGACATCCACGTTCACCTGCGGGAGCCGGGGAACGAAGAAGCCGAAACGATCCGGACCGGCGGCGAAGCCGCCGTGGCCGGCGGTTTCACGGCCGTCGCGGCGATGCCCAATACCGAACCCGCTATCGACAGCGCCTCGACCGTGCAGTTCGTGGCGTCCGAAGCGGCGCGTCATTCGCCGGCGCGCGTGTTTCCGATCGGAGCCATCAGCCAGGGCCGGCGGGGCGAGAATCTGGCCGAGATCGGAGAAATGGCCTCCGCCGGCATCGTCGGCATCTCGGACGACGGTTGCGCCGTCATGGACGCGCGCCTGTTTCGAAGGGCGCTGGAGTATTCGAGGATCTTCGATCTCCCCGTGATCCAACATTGCGAGGATGCCGATCTCTCCTCGGGCGGGGTGATGCACGAGGGCGCCGTGGCCACGCGTCTGGGCCTGAAGGGCATCCCATCCTCGTCCGAAGACGCCGTCGTCGCGCGCGATCTGATTCTCGCCCAGGCTGCCGGAGCCCGATACCATGTCGCCCATCTGAGCACGGCGGGCGCCATCGGCATGGTGCGGCGCGCCAAGGAGCAGGGAATAGCGGTGACGGCCGAAGTGGCGCCCCATCACTTCACGCTGACCGAGGAAGCGGTCGGAGCGTACGACACCCACGCGAAGATGAAGCCGCCGTTGAGAGCCGCCGCCGACCGCGACGCCTGCATACGCGGGATCGAGGACGGGACCATCGACGCGATCGCCACCGATCATGCGCCGCATCAT
Source organism: Acidobacteriota bacterium (assembly GCA_022821265.1). Lineage (GTDB taxonomy): Bacteria > Acidobacteriota > Terriglobia > 20CM-2-55-15 > 20CM-2-55-15 > JAJEDW01. Next base: position 3,415 of record JAJEDW010000196.1, on the reverse strand, counting down.
GCCAGCCTGAAGATGCTCGAGTTCGATCGGGCGCCGTTCGGCGTCACCGGACTGGAGACCGCCGTCGGCTTGGCCATGACGCGACTGGACCTCCCGTTGAAGCGGCTGGTCGAGTTGTTCTCCACGAACCCGCAGCGGATCATGAGGGTCGATCCCTGGGGGTTGTTCGACGGGTCGGCGGCCGATCTGACCCTGATCGATCCCGAGCGGGAGTGGAGGTTCGACGCTTCACGGTCGCGCTCTCTCAGCCGGAACACGCCCTTCGACGGTTGGACGTTCACCGGCAAGGCGGTGGCAACGATCGTGGGAGGCCGCATCGTCCACGACGAGACCGCGGGCGCGGTCGGCCCCGGCGCGCGAGGCGACGTCAGTTCACGACCAGGTTGAGGATCTTGTCCGGGACGTATATGACTTTCCGCGGCTCCTTGCCGTCCAGATGACGGCAGAGCCCCGGGTCGCGCCGGAGGGCCTCGAGTACGCCCTCCTCGGGCGTTCCCGCGTCCACCGTCAGTCTCCCGCGCATCCTGCCGTTGATCTGGACCGGTATCGTGACCGTGGCGGAGACCGTTTGCGCGTCGTCCCAGTCCGGCCACTTTTGACGGAAGACGGAGGGGGCGTGCCCGGTCCGCTCCCACAACTCCTCGGCGAAGTGCGGCGCGAAGGGCGCGATCAGGATGACGAACGTCTCCACCGTTTCCCGATCCGGCCGGTCTTCCATTGAATGGACCGCGTTGATGAACTCCATCATCGCGCTGACGACCGTGTTCAATCGGAAGGCCTCCAGCCGCTCGGTCACCTTCTTGACCAACACGTGCCGTTGGGACGCCATGGCCGGGGACGGGGCTTCGGCCCAGTGGCCGTTCGAGTCGAGCACCCACTTCCACGCGCGTTTCAGGAAACGATGGACGCCGTCGATACCGTCGTCGTTCCACACGGCGTCCATCTCGGGCGGACCGACGAAGAGTTCGTAGAGCCGCAGCGAGTCGCACCCGTGGCTGGCGACCAGGGCGTCGGGATTGACGGTGTTGCCCTTGGACTTCGACATCTTTTCGACGCGTCCGGTGTGGGCCATCCGCGTGATCATTCCTTGATTGAAGAGGCGCGTGAACGGCTCCTCGAAGTCGATCACTCCGATGTCGTGGAGGAACAGCGAAAAGAAGCGGGCATAGAGCAGATGCAGGATCGCGTGTTCGACGCCGCCGACGTACATGTCGACCGGAAGCCACGCCCGGCCCTCCGGTCCCAGCAGCGCATCGTCCGAGCGCGGGGAGGTGTAACGCAGGAAATACCAGGACGAGCCGGCCCACTGCGGCATCGTGTCGGTTTCGCGCCGGGCCGCGCCGCCGCATTCCGGGCATGGGACGCGGACCCAATCCTCGATCGCGGCCAGCGGCGAGGAACCGGTGCCCGTCGGCTCGTACCGTTCCACGGCCGGCAGTCGCACGGGGAGGTCGGCCTCGGGCACGGGCGTTTCCCCGCACCGCGGACAGTGGATGATCGGGATCGGCTCCCCCCAATAGCGTTGCCGAGAGAAGATCCAGTCACGCAGCCGGTACTGGACTTCGGCGCGGCCGAGGTTTCGCTCCTCCAGCCATCGCGTCACCGCGCGGCGCCCTTCCGTCGAGCGCATGCCCGTGAACGCGCCCGAGGCCGTCATGTTTCCGTGCCCGACCCAGGGAATCTCCGAGCGTCCTTCCGCCGGCGCGATCACCTCGCGGACCTCCAGCCCGAACGCCGTCGCGAACTCGTGGTCCCGGTCGTCGTGCGCGGGAACGGCCATGATGGCGCCGGTGCCGTATCCCATCAGGACGTAATCGGCCACCCAGATGGGAATCTTCTCGCCGTTGACCGGGTTGACGGCGTAGGCGCCCGTGAAGCGTCCGGTCTTTTGCGTCGCTTCCGCGCGCTCGTGCTCGGCGCCGGCGCGCGCGGCCGCCGCATAGGCCTCGACGTCGGCGCGCCGTTCCGGCGTTGTCAGGGCCGGTACCAGAGGATGCTCCGGCGCCAGGACCATGTACGTGGCCCCGAACAGGGTGTCCGCCCGTGTCGTGAAGACTTCCAGCGCGTGTTCGCCGCCGCCGGCGTCCAGGGCCGTGAAACGGACCCGGGCGCCCTCGGAGCGGCCGATCCAGTTCCGCTGCATCGTCTTGACCTTCTCGGGCCAGTCCAGATCGTCAAGCCAGGCCAGCCGCCGCTCGGCATAGGCGGTAATCCGGAGCATCCACTGCTTCAGGTCCTTCGCGCTGACGGTGGCGCCGCAGCGTTCACACGTCCCGCCGACGACCTCCTCGTTGGCGAGCCCCGTCTTGCAGCTCGGACACCAGTTGATCGGCATCAACTGACGGTAGGCCAAGCCCTTCTTGAACATCTGAAGAAAGATCCACTGGGTCCACCTGTAGTAGGACGGATCCGTGGTGTCGATCTCCCTGGCCCAGTCATACATCGGGCTCATTTCGACGAGCTGGCGCTTGAAGTTGGCGATGTTCTTCCGCGTGTTGATTTCCGGATGCGTGCCGGTCTTGATGGCGTCGTTCTCGGCCGGGAGCCCGAAGGCGTCCCAACCCATGGGATGCAGAACGTTGTAACCTTTGAGCAGCATGTATCGGGACCACGCGTCCGGGAGCACGTAGCTGCGCCAATGTCCCACGTGGAGCCCGGAACCCGACGGGTAGGGAAACATGTCCAGGCAGTAGTATTTGGGCCGCGGATCGTCGTCGTCGGCCTCGTAGAGTCGCTCCCGGGCCCAGTAGTCGCGCCACTTCTTCTCGATCTCGCCGAAGCGGTACGCCGCGTCAGGCATCGTCCCGCTCCCAGACCACGCTGTTGGCCCGCGCGTCCATGGCGTCGTTGGCGAGACGGTCGGCATCCTTGTTGTGCTCCCGGCCGATGTGCTCGATCCGGAACCTCGGAATCGCCCGAACCCACCCCATGGCCACCGCGTGCAGCGGCCGGATGTTCTCGTTCTTCACCTTGTAGGCTCCCCGGATCTGCTTGACCACCAACTCGGAATCGGAGAAGACGCGGAGGTCGTCGCATCGCATCGCCGCGGCGAAACGAAGGGCCGTCAGCAACGCCGTGTACTCGGCGAAGTTGTTCGTGCCGACTCCCAGGTATTCGGCGATCCGGACCCGGCCCGGAAAGTAGACGCCGGCCCCGGCCGGCCCCGGATTTCCCCGGGACCCGCCGTCGATATAGACCGTCGTCGTCATGCGCTTCGACGCGACCCTCCGCTACGCCACCTCGAACGGATGGTCCATGTTCTCCGGATCGTAGAGGATTCGGCCGCAACTGTCGCAGGGGATGATCGCATCGTTCTGGCGCACGTCCTGAAAACGTTGGGGACGCATCCGAACGTTGCAGACGACGCAGGTTTCGTCGGCGGCCTGTGCGATGGCCACGCCGCCCCGGGCCCGGC
>JAJEDW010000273.1 GCA_022821265.1 Acidobacteriota bacterium | reverse complement strand
TCATGCTGCAGGCCGGCGCCTTCGCGGCTGTCGAAACGGCCGAGGCGCTGCGCCGGGAACTCGACGAGAGGGGTTTCTCCGCCTTCGTGCTCCGCCCGGGTTCCGAAGACCCCGATTCTCTCAACCGCGTGCGCCTGGGGCCGTTCGACGACGGCGCCGAAGCCGAGCGCGTGCGCGCGGCGCTCGAAGCCGAGGGCTTCGACCCGATCGTCGTCCAGTAGCCGCCGCGGGGATCGATGGCTTTCGGGAACGCGGGCTCGGGAATTCCGTTTCCCGGAGCGCGCGGGGCGCCGTTCCGATTCTCCATGGCGGCCGCCTCCGGCCTCCTGCTCGTCCTCGCGCTCCCGAAACCCGACTTGCACTACCTCGGATGGGTGGCGCCGGCGCCGCTGCTGATCGCGCTGACGGCGTCGGAGTCCCGCCGTTCGGCGGCCGCGGCCGGGTACGTGGCCGGCGTTGGCTTCTTCGGCGGATCCTGTTACTGGATCGTGTCGACGATGACGGTGTACGGCGGCCTGTCCCTGCCTCTCGCCGTCGGTGTCTTCGGCCTTTTCGTCGTCGTGTTCGCCGGGCATACCGCGCTGTTCGCATTCTGGATGCGCGCCCACGTCGAGCGCTTCGGTATTCGCGGCGTGCTGCTGGCCGCGCCCACGTGGGTGGCGGTGGAGCTGCTGCAGTCGCACCTGATCTTCGGGGGTTTCCCGTGGATGCTGGCCGGGTACGCGCTCGCGCCGTTCGGCGGTCTCCTGCAGGTCGTCGCGTGGACCGGCGTTTACGGCCTCTCGTTCATCCTCGTCGGCGTGGGTTCGCTCTTCGCTTTCGGCGTCGCCGCCCGCGACATGCGCGCGCTCGCCCTCGCCGGCGCGGTCATCCTTCTGGCGTTCGCCCTGCCGACGCCGGCGGAGGAAACCCCGTCGGATCCGTTCCGCGTCCGCCTGGTCCAAACCCGCATCGACATCGAGCAGTCGTGGGCCGCCGATGACCGCGTCCGCCTCATGGATGCGCTGGAAGCGCTCACGGTCGAGGCCGATCCCGGCCTGGACCTCGTGGTCTGGCCCGAGACACCGGCTCCGTTACGGCTCGACGCCGGAAGCTTTTTCGAACCGAGGGCCCGGGCCATCGCCCGGCGCCTGGATTCGCATTTCCTCTTCGGCTACATCGACTCGATCGGGGACCGGCCGTCCAACAGCGCCGGGGTCGTGTCGCCCACGGGCCTGCAGGTGGCCCGCTACGACAAGATCCACCTGGTTCCGTTCGGGGAATACGTTCCGCTTCGAAGCATCCTGTTCTTCGCGGAATCGATGGTGCGAAACGTGGGGGATTTCGCGCCGGGCGTCGAGCATACGGTCAGCCGCGTGGGAGGCCGGGGCCTGGCGGCGACGATCTGCTACGAGGACGTCTTTCCCGGCCTGATCCGGCGGTTCACCGGCCGCGGGGCGGAGGTCATCGTCAACATCACCAACGACGGGTGGTTCGGGGAGACCTCGGCCCCGTACCAGCACTTGAGGATGTCCAGGGTCCGCGCCGCCGAGAACCGCCGTTACATCGTCCGGGCCGCCAATACGGGCGTCTCGGCCATCATCGACCCGTACGGCAACATCGTGGCGCGGACCGAGATCGGAGAACGGCGGGTGCTGGACGGCGTCGCCGGATATCGGGGGGATCTCAGCGTCTACGTGCGGTACGGCGACGTCTTCGCCTGGTTGGCGGCGCTCGCCTCCGTCGTCCTGACCGTTCTGCCGCGGGCAGGTGCGCGGATGGGCCGCCGAACGGTATCATCGGGACCATGAACGACGAACTTTTCGAGAAGTTTGCCTCCCTGAAGAACCGGAGCGCGGAACTGCGGAGGTTTCTTTGACGCCGCGGGGAAGCTGAAGCGCGTCGACGACCTCGAGAAGCGGATCGCGGCGCCCGACTTCTGGTCCGACAACGAGCGGTCGAGCACGATCCTGCGTCAGAAGGCCCGGCTGGAGGAAAGCATCGCGCTGGACGGCGAGATCGCGCGCGACGTCGAGGACGGCGAGACGCTTCTGGACCTGGCCGAGGAAGGGGAGGCGGTCGAGAACGAGTTGCCCGAGATCGTCCGCAAGCTGGAGTCGGTCCTGGAGCGGGTCGAGCGCCAGATGCTTCTGGGCGGCGAGAACGACCCGCTCAACGGCATCGTCACGATTCATCCCGGCGCGGGCGGGACCGAAGCTCAGGACTGGGCGGAAATGCTCCTGCGCATGTACCTGCGATGGGCCGAGAAGACCGGCTACGACGCCCGGATCCTGGACCAGCAGGCCGGCGACGAGGCCGGGTTGAAGTCGGCCACCATCACCGTCGCCGGAGACTACGCCTACGGCTACCTGTCGGGCGAGTCCGGTGTCCACCGGCTGGTTCGAATCTCCCCGTTCGATTCGGCGAAACGGCGTCACACGTCGTTCGCCTCGGTGTCGGTCTACCCGGAGATCGACGACCGGGTGGAGGTGAACATCGACGAGAAGGACCTGCGGATCGACACGTACCGGTCCAGCGGCGCCGGCGGGCAGCACGTCAACGTGACCGACTCGGCCGTACGCATCACGCACCTGCCGACGGGCATCGTGGTCCAGTGCCAGAACGAACGGTCGCAGCACAAGAACCGGGCCGCGGCCATGAAGATCCTGCGGGCGCGCGTTCACGAGCTGGAGCTGGAGAAGAAACGCGCCGAGGCCCAGGCCGTCGAGGACGGCAAGATGGACATCGCCTGGGGCAGCCAGATCCGTTCCTATGTCCTGGCGCCCTACCGGATGGTGAAGGACCATCGCACCCGGGTCGAGGTGGGCGACGTCGACCGGGTTCTGGACGGCGGCCTGGACGGGTTCATCGAGGCATACCTCCATTGGAAGTCGACGGGCGGATCGAGGGATCCGGAGGCGTGAGCCCGGCCGGGGCTCGAGGCCCCGCACTGGCGGCCTCGCTTCAACTGGACACGGCGATCCAGTTCGTCCGGGGCGTCGGGCCCAAGCGCGCGGCGTTGCTGGGGAAACGCGGGATCCGCCGCGTCGAGGACATCCTGTTTCACTTCCCGCGCCGGTACGAGGACCGCAGCGAGTTCGCGTCGCTGGACTCCCTGCGTCCGGGCGCCTCCGTGACGATCCGGGCGACGGTCCTGGGCGTCCACTGGATTCCGACGCGCGCGCGGGGCGGTTTGCTCGACGTCGTGCTGACCGACGGCCGGAGCACGCTCCATGCCAAGTGGTTCAACGCCGGGCGCCTCTACCGGAACCAGGTGTTCTCGGCCGGCGTCCGGCTCGTGGCGACCGGCAAGCCGGAACGGGACCGTTACGGCGCGGGCGTCGTCCTCTTCAACCCCGAGTTCGAGATCGTTCCCGACGGCGACGCGGCGTCCGGCCTCGAGCCGGACGCCTACGCGCCCGTCTACGAGGAACTGGCCGGAGTGACCAGCCGTCAGGTGCGCTCGATCGTGGGCGCGGCCCTGGACGGACTGTCCGCGGACATCGAAGATCCGCTCCCCGGCGAGATGCGCGGGCGCCTGAAGCTGCCGGCGCTCGGCGCGTCCTTCCGCGGGCTGCATCGTCCACGGCTCGAGGACGACCTCGATCAGCTCAACCGCCGCCGGTCGCCGTACCACCGCCGGTTCATCTTCGAGGAGTTCCTGCTGATGGAGCTGACGCTCGCGCGCGAGCGACGCCGTACGCGGGCGCGCGACGGCGTCCGGTTCACCACGGGCGATCGCATTCGCGAACGCGTCAAGACCATCCTGTCCTTCCACCCGACGGCGGCGCAGAAGAGGGTTCTCAGAGAGATCGTCGACGACCTGAAGGCGCCGCATCCCATGAACCGGCTTCTTCAGGGAGACGTCGGGTCGGGGAAGACCATCGTGGCGTTCGAGACCGTCGTGATCGCGGTGGAGAACGGCTTCCAGGCCGTCATCATGGCGCCGACCGAGATCCTGGCCGAGCAGCACTACATCAACGCGCGCCGCGTCTTCGCGCCCCTGGGGTACGAGGTCGTCCTGCTCCGCAAGGGTTCGGCGAAAGACGATCCCGAGGCGCTGGACTCGGTCGGATCCGGCCGTGCGCAACTCGTCATCGGCACGCACGCCGTCCTGGAGGAGGGCGCCGCGTTCCATCGCCTGGGCCTGGTCGTCATCGACGAGCAGCATCGATTCGGGGTTCTGCAGCGGCTTCGGCTCATGGAGAAGGGGACCCGTCCGAACACGCTGGTCATGACCGCGACGCCGATTCCGCGGACCCTGGCCATGACGTTCTACGGCGATCTGGACGTTTCGGTGATCGACGAGATGCCGCCGGGACGGACGCCGATCCGGACCGAGCACGTCACCGAGCGCGACCGCGCGCGCGCCGCGACGTCCATACGAGAGGATCTGGCCGCCGGGGGCCAGTGCTACGTGGTCTACCCGTTGATCGAGGAGTCGGAGAAACTGGACCTGCGATCCGCCACGGAGGGTTTCCAGCAACTGGCCGCAACGTTCCCGGGGCGCCGCGTCGGGCTCCTGCACGGGCGCATGAAGAGCGAGGAGAAGGAGGCGGTGATGCAGTCCTTCAGCGCCGGCCGTCTCGATATCCTGGTGTCCACGACCGTGGTCGAGGTCGGAGTCGACGTCCCGCACGCCGGCCTCATGGTCGTCGAGCACGCCGAGCGGTTCGGGATCGCCCAACTGCACCAGCTCCGCGGCCGGGTCGGGCGCGGCCGCCGCCGCGGGCGTTGCCTGTTGATGACGCCGGACCGCATCGGCGACGCGGCCGTCGAACGCGTCCGCGCCGTGGTGGCCACCACCGACGGCTTCCGGTTGGCCGAGACCGACCTGAAGCTGCGCGGCCCGGGCGAGCTGGCCGGGACCCGGCAGTCGGGAGTACCCGAGTTCCGGGTCGCCGACATCGTCGAGGACATGGACATCCTGGTCGAGGCGCGCGACGAGGCCGAGCGATGCGTGCGCGACGTCCGGCTCGCCGACGCTCTCATCCGTCGGCTTTCCGGCCGCCACGGCCCGGCGAACCTGGCGGGCGTCGGTTGATGCGCGTCATCGCCGGACGCTACGGCGGGCGCCGGCTGAAGGCCCGCCCTCCCGGCGGAACACGCCCCACCAGCGACAAGCTGCGCGAGACCCTGTTTAACATTCTGGGCGCCCGCGTAATAGAATCGAGCTTTCTGGACGCGTACGCGGGGGTCGGCGCCATCGGCATCGAGGCGCTCAGCCGGGGCGCGCGGCGGGCGGTGTTCGTCGACCGATCGCCGAAAGCGTGCGCGGCGATCGCGGCCAACCTCGACGCGCTGGAGGCGGCCGATCGCGGCCGGGTGCTCCGGATGGACTTGGTGCGGGCCCTGGATGGCCGGTTGGATCGACGGTTCGACATCGCGTTCCTGGATCCGCCCTACGCGCGCGAGGACCTTTATCTACGGGATATCGAACGGTTCGGCGCCGGTTCGTTCCTGGACCCGGGCGGCGTGCTGGTCATCGAGCACGGCCGCGCGATGGAAGCGCCCGCCGGCGTCGCGGGCCTGGATCGCGTGCGGACCCACGTTCAAGGAGACAGCGCGTTGACATTCTACGAGCAGGCCCGCCGGTGAAGCGCGCGACGGCGATCTATCCGGGATCGTTCGATCCGCTGACGAACGGGCACCTGGACATCATCGAGCGCAGCAGCAGGCTGTTCGATCACGTGATCGCGGCGATCCTGGTGAACCCGCAGAAGGATCCGCTGTTCACCGTCGACGAACGCCGGGACCTGATCCTCGCCAGCCTCGGCCCGTCCATCGAGAACGTCGAGGTCGACACGTTCGAAGGGTTGCTCGCCGACTACGCCCGCCAACGGTCCGCGAAGGCCATCGTTCGCGGCATTCGCGCCGTGTCGGACTACGAGTACGAGCTGCAGATGGCCTTGATGAACCGCAGGCTCCAGCCGGAGATCGAGACGCTGTTCATGTTGCCCGCCGAGAGTTACTCCTTCCTCAGCTCCCGTCTCGTGCGCGAGATCGCCGAGCACGGGGGCGCCATCCGGGGACTCGTGCCCGAGCCCGTCGAACGGGCCCTGCTCCGGCGTTTCGCCTGATCGGGCGCGGGCCTTACTGGACGAAAGGACGATTCGAGAGATGGATCCAAGACTGACCGAGCGCATTTCGCGCATCTCCGCCTCGCAGACGATGGCGGTGTCCGAGGCGGCCACGAACCTGCGCGAGCGGGGAATCCGCGTCGTGGACCTGAGCGCCGGCGAGCCGGACTTCCCGACGCCGGAGAACATCAAGGAGGCGGCCGTCCGCGCCATCCGCGACAACTTCAGCAAGTACACCGCGCCCAGCGGGACGAGCGAGCTGAAAGGCGCCATCGTCGAACGCCATGCCGCGGACTTCGGCTCGTCGTACGACGTGACCGAGGTCATGGCCAACGTGGGCGCCAAGCACTCGATCTTCAACGTGTTCTCGGCCATGATCGGCCACGGTGACGAGGTCGTCATCCCGGCGCCCTACTGGGTGACGTTCGCCGACGTGACCCGCTACGTCGGCGGGACGCCGGTTTTCGTGGACACCGACGAACGTTCCGGGTTCCGCCTGACCGCCGAGATGGTGGCCGGGGCCCTCACGCCGCGGACGCGGCTGCTGGTGGTCAACTCCCCGGGCAACCCGAGCGGCGCGGCCCTGGACGACGACGAGTTCGTCCGCATCGCCGGCGTCTGCCGGGAGCGCGGCGTGGTCCTGATGTCGGACGAGTGCTACTGCCACTTCCTGTACGACGGGCGCAAGCCGTTCTCGATCGCGTCCCGGCCGGAGTTCAAGGACACGGTCGTCATCGTCGGCTCGGTCTCGAAGACCTACGCCATGACCGGCTGGCGCGTCGGCTGGGTCCTGGGCGATGCCCGGCTGATCCGCGGCATCAGCAAGCTGCAGAGCCACTCGACGTCGAACCCGACGTCGATCGCGCAGAAGGCCGCCGTGGAAGCGCTCCGGGGACCGCAGGACTCCGTGCCCGAGATGCTGGCCGCCTACGCCCGGCGCCGGCGTTACGTCGTCGACCGGCTCCGGGCCATTCCGGGAGTGACGTGCGCTTCGCCCGGCGGCGCGTTCTACGCGTACCCCAACGTGTCGGCCGCGTTCGGCCGCGGCGGCATCGAGGGGAGCGTCGACTTCGCCGTCCGGCTGCTCGAGGACCGGAAGGTGGCCATCGTACCGGGCGCCGCGTTCGGAACGCGCGACCACATCCGCATGTCCTACGCGGCGTCGATGGAGGACCTGGAACAGGGTCTGGACGCGATGGAGGCGTTCATGCGCGAGCTGGGGTCGTAGGCGGACTTCCCCGAGCGCGGTTACGCGGACCGGGAGTGTGGGAGCGAACGCCGGTCGGCTACGGTTTTCGAGCGTGAACGAAATACATCGGTGTGAAGATTCCCAGGCGTCCGGACGCCACCATCGCCGTTGCGCACATGTTCAGGAGTTCGGTCACGCGAGTGGAGCCCCCGGGCACGATTCGGAGCGCTTCCAGAATACGCAACGCGCCGCGGGTTGCTAAGCGTCCCGCGCGTGAACTGCGAAAGCCGGCCAGCGAGGTCGGTGAACCCGCCAGGGGCTGGTACCAGGGAATCCCGGGCCCCGCTGTCTCGACCAGGTCCACGGACTCCAGCAATTCGAAGCCGACCTGCCGCAGCGCGTCATCGACTTGATGCGGACGGACGATGTTCGGCAACGCGCCGCCGACCTCCAGGTCACGCTTGATCTTCCGGTGACGCGCGTTGTCCGGGTCGAAGCGGTCGGTCAGACAGTACTCGTACGCTGCGAAGCACTTTCCCGGCTTGAGCACGCGGAACACTTCGTCGTAGCAACCCACCTTGGTGGGCGCATGGACGGTGGCCTCGATCGCGTATGCGGCGTCGAACGAGGCGTCCGGCGCATCCATACGCATGAAGTCGCACTCGAGAAACTCCGCCAGGTGATCCAGTCCCGCTTCTTCGGTCAGCGTCCGCGCCCGCTCGAGTTGATACGCGTTGTTGTTCACGCCGACGATCGTCGCTCCCGAGAAGCGTGCGATCTCACGCAACGGTCCGCCGACGCCGCAACCCAAATCCGCCACTCGCATTCCGGGCCGCAGCTCGAGCCGTTGCGCGAGGCGGCGTTCGTGGCGAGCGAGAGACGCCGCGAAACTCTCGTTTGCCTCACGCGGCGCGAAGTGAAAGGACTTCCCCCAACCGAATTCGTAGAAATCCGTCACGAGATCGTAATAGTGGTTGGTGAGCCGCCGGTATTCCGTCTTCCGTCGTTCCAGGCTGTCCGCCGCGTCGTTGCTGTAGACGCGCTCGTAACTGCGCGTAGTCGGCGCAACCGCATCGCGCCGGAGCCCGCGCCTGAATATGTCGGTCAACTTCGGTGGCATGGCCGTCAGTCCGTGACGCCTGCCGGGTGCGGCAAGAGCACCTTGCCCTCGCCCTCGATCCGTCCATGACGAGAGTGGGCGTCGTTCCCCGGCGAGGGTCGGACCATTCAGAACTCCAACTGCCAGCGCCCCTACAGCTCGAAAAGCGTCGTCGGCGGATCGCCGCCCGCGTGCGTCTTGAAGTAGTCGCCCGTGAACGACGGGGAGCCGCCGACTTCCAGCGCCAGTAGCGACGCCATCTGCCGGCGCGCTTCCGCATGGAGTTCCGTGCCGATGTTCGGAGACGCGCTCTGCGGGTTGGGTTTGTCGGATCGGAGCCAGCCGGCCGCCAGACACGCCGACCACGCCGTGGCAATCGGCTGCTCGCAGGCCGCCTGCAGCGTCAGCGCCGGCGCGCATTCTTGACCGTTCGCGCCGTCGGCCTGCGCGGCCGCCCGCGCCGCATGGGCGGTCGTCGCGAACGCCAGGACGATGCAGATCCCCGCCGCGCACAGACATGTTCCGCCGCACGGAAGGAACCTCGAGACGTGGTACCAGCGGAGACGGTTACCGCTCGACCGCCGGGGCGCGCGTCCCGGAGGCTGGGTTCGATGCGGTTCGGTGACCGTCACCGGTCCAGTATCCATCCGCCACATTGTATAGGACAAAGGAGCACCGATCCGCCATGGGATGGATTCAACACGTCGTCGGTACGGACGCGCCGGCATTCCTTCCGACCGGGGCTGTGCCCCGATACACGTCGACCAGGAACAACGTCGTTCTCCATTCGCGAAGGCGGGGCAGGTCCCGCTTCACCGAGGGCGCATCGCCTTCGCCCCGCTTCGGATATGGACAAGTCGCGGTGGATTAAGGCGTCATCCCTCCGGCAGGACTGGCCATATTCAGCTTCCGGCAGAACGGAATTCTCGTCCCCGAGGCGAGTGTCCCGGTAGGTCCAACTGTTCTGGACGGACGGATCTTCACGGAGATCGGCGACGTTGTCAAAATCGGTTGGGCCGTAGCCAATCCCAACGACAACACTGCTACGATCGCGTTCCACTTCACCGACAGTGTCGGCATCGACTTCGGACACGGCAGCTTCACGCTGGGGGCCCTGGAACAGATCGCACAGGACATCGTCCGCGATGGCCAGATGTAGTCGGTAATCCAGTGGAGGTCGCCGCTGTCAATAACAGGGGGGCCTGCGGCGCGGTTGGTTTCGATAACTCCCGGCAGCGCTGGTTGTCATGGTCGTTGAACGGCATCGCGTTGGCCGGTAGTCCCGAGCGGGCGCCGGCGCCATCAATCGTCATAGCCTTCAAGGGGAGTTCCCGCGCCGGTCGGCATGCCAAGCCGCTTTCCGGCTGCGATCATCGACTTGTCCAGCGTGTGAATGGCAGCAGCTCGGCGGTTCTCCGCGATGGTGAGATGCAGCGCGTCGGCGGCCCTCAGGCCCGTCGTGAATCGGACGAGCAAGTCTCTGGCCCGATCGAAGTCGTCACGATCGGGCAAGAGAATGACGAACGAGGCGTTGACCATGTCTTCGAATCGTGATGCGGCCTGGCGCGCCGCGGAGACGTCCAGACCTCCCACGCGGACTTCGCGGGCGAGCAGCGAGGCGAATTCCACCCGAGTCCAATGGCTGGTTGCCAGCTCGTCTCCCGGCAGGCCCTCTAAGAAGGCGGCGATCGCCTCGCTGGTGGCTTCCGGAAGAACGAGGGGAACGAGGAAACTGGTGTCGAAATAGCGCATCGGACGGGACGGCCGATGTCACAAGCCCTCGTCCCGCAACTCCCGCATCAATTCGGCGGCGGAGCGCCGCAACGATGGCATGCCCGCCCTAAAATCGGCTAGTTCGCGGATGGGAAGCGTTATCTTGGGAGCGACCGCGGCAGAGAGATGCGCCACGGCCTTGCCGCGGCGGGTGATCAGGATTTCCTGCCCGGCCTCCACCTTGTCCAGCAGTTCACTCAAGTGGGCCTTCGCATGGGCCAGATTGACCGTGACCATGACAACTCCATATGGTCATGAATATAGTCACATGATAGCCGGTCGTGCGTGAGTACGCCAGAGGATCGCCAGGAACCCGCCAACACGACGAAACGCGCCCACGGGTCCGTTCCCCCATTCGGTTCGACGGCCGACTCCGGCTGGACGACCGACTTCCGGCCAGGGCTCACACGAGAGATTTCCAGACCACTCCGTGGCGGAAGACGGAGTCGCCCCGTACGGTTTGCTATGCGTCCGTCGGCGCCGCGGCCAGCGCGTGGATCTTCCGGGTCAGGGACGTCACCGGCACGTCGTCGAACCGCACGCGGCGGTAGCCTCTCCGCCGGGGCAGCTTTCCCCGGTACACGTCCACCTCCACGCGGTGGTGCGTGATCGCGTGCCGGCAGTGTCCCAGGTGGATGAAGCCGTCGCCCGGCGGCTCCGTCAGCATCGGGAATTCCCAGAGGCCCCGGTCCTCCTGCATCAGGAAACCGTTGCGGTTCCGGTCCAGAACGGCGTGCAGATCGACGCGGACCGTCGCCGGCCGTTTTCGCGGGGCCGGGATTTCGGTCTGCGCGCCGGCCTTCCGCGCCGCGCAGCCCCGTCGGAGCGGGCAATCGCCGCACCGGGGCGCGTTCGGGGTGCAGACCGTGGCGCCCAGCTCCATCATGGCCTGGTTCACCGTTCTCGGCTCGCCGCCATTGACGATGGCGCCGGCGGTTTCCCACAACAGGCGTTCCTCGGGTCGGGCCCACCCGTGGACGCGCGACACGACCCTGCGAACGTTGCCGTCGACGACGGGGAACGGCCGGTTGTAGGCGATGCTCAGGATCGCGCCGGCCATGTAGCGTCCGATGCCCGGCAGCGCGATCAGCCGGTCGTAGTCGTCGGGGACCCGTGCGTCGTGGTCGGCGACGACGCGGCGGGCCGCGTTCCGAAGGTTCCGCGCGCGGCTGTAGTAGCCCAGGCCGGACCACGCCGCCAGCACCGCGTCTTCTCGTGCCGCGGCGAGCGCCTCGACGGTCGGGAACCGGGCCAGGAACCGGTCGTAGTAGGGACGGACACTGTCGACCTGGGTCTGCTGCAGCATGACCTCGGACACCCAGACGTGGTACGGGTCGTAGGTTTCGCGCCACGGCAGCGGACGATGGTTCCGGCGGAACCAGTCGGAGAGCGCGCGCACCGGGATTGGGGCCACGTTGCGTCGATGGGCTATGCGACCGGCACCGGCCGGCGGCCGATCTCGGCCGCCTCCCGGAAGTCGCGTTCGAGCTTCTTGATGCGGACCAGGTGCTGGGGATTGAACGCGAGCGACGGGTAGTAGCAGTTGCTCTCGTGCGTGCAGAAGCAGCCGTCGGCGACCCGTTCCCGCCGCCGGTTCATCTCGGGCGAGTACCACAGGCTGGCGAAGTTCCAGTCGTGGTCCCGCAGGTTGCCGACCGGAGGGAGGATCTCGCAACTCGACACGGTCCCGTCGTCGTAGATGACGCCTCCGGCGTCTCCGGCGAAACATCGCAACTGCGGCCGCCCTTCCAGCGCCGTGCGGGCGATCAGCTCGTGCATCGTGCGATCCACCGCGGCCTTGAGGAACCCCTCGCCGGCGGCTCCGGGCGCCGGGCGGGCGGCGTCATCGGCGATACGGTCCGTGAGCGCGCGGTAGATGTCCAGGTCGATGTCGAGCTCTTCGGGCGCCGGCGCGGGCGGACGGATGTGGTTGAACTTCACGCGGTCCGGCCGGAGTTCGTGTCTCAGGAAGTCGTACCAGTCGAAGATCCTGTCCTGGTTGCTGCGCATCACGCAGGTGCAGGTTTCCACCGTGAGACGCGGGCAATCCGACTGCACCGACTGCAGCCGGCGCGCCGTATCGATCGCGCGGGCCCAGCTTCCCGGCTTCTGGCGAATGGCGTCGTGCTCGGGCTCGAGGCCGTCGATGCCGAGCGCCACGGTCACCTTCAGGCCGTGGCATTCCTCGAGCATCCGCTCGACGTCGGGCAGAATGCGCTCCTGGATCTGCCCGTTCGACATCAGGTAGACGGTCTCGAGCCTGTTGTTCTCGTGGAAGGCGCGGGCGATCTCGGGGAGGTCCCTGCGCGTGAACGGCTCGCCGCCGGCCAGGACGAGGATGCCGAGGTTGGCCCCGAGCGTCTCGCTGATCCGCTCCACCTGGCGCGTCGTCATCTGGCGCTTCTTGCGCGGCCCATCGTCCAGCTCCTCGGTGAAGAAGCAGTGGACGCAGCGCATGTCGCAGATCGAGGTGACCAGGACGTTGAGAAGGATCGGGGCGAACGGCCGTCCGGTGACCACGCGGGCGTAGCGCTTGAGGATCTCTCGGTGGTGGAAGTCCATGATGCCGACCTCGGTTCCGCCGTGGCGCCCGCGCCGACGGACGGGGCCGAGTATAGCGCCAGTTACGGCGAGTCCGGAACCGCCGAGTCGCCGCCGCGGGCGCGGTATCCGGGTTTTGTCGAGACGTCCAGCCTGGGGAAGCCGCGCGGCGCGTCCACCTCGACCTCGACTTCCCGCCACGTGCCGTCGAGCGTCTCGTTCGTGGAGTTGTAGCCGATCGTGTAGTGGTTCCGGAGGTCGGCGGCGATGCGCCGGCAGACGTCCTCGATCTCGTCGAGGGTTTCCGGGAAGTAGGCCTTGCCGCCCGACGCCTCGGCCATGTCGCGCAGAGCGCGGCGGGCCCGCGAGGACGGAGAGCGGCGGAAGAGTCCGCCGCGGTCGTCGTTCAACTCCAGCAGTCCGACGATGTAGACGGTCGCGTCGGTTTCCCGCAGGCGGTCCATGAGGGGGTTGATCCCGTAGCGGCTGGAGGAATCCTCGCCGTCGGTGATCACCAGCAGGGTCTTCTTGTCCATCCGGCCCCGCTCCTCGACCTCGTCGAGCGAGACCCAGACCGCGTCGTTCAGCGCGGTCTCGCCGCGCGCGTCCAGGTTGTTCAGCGTGTCGACCAGGTTGCCGACGCTGCGGGTGAAGCCCTGTTCGAGGACGGCCTGGTCGTTGAACGTGACGATGAAGGTCTCGTCCTCCGGGTTGCTCTCGCTGACGAACACGAGCGCGGAGCCGGCCACGCGCTCGCGCTTGTCCCTCATGCTGCCGCTGGTGTCGATGACAAGCCCCACGCTGATGGGCTCGTCTTCCTGCGCGAATCGGGTGATCTCCTGCTCGACGCCGTCCTCGAATACGCGGAAGTGTTCGCGCTGGAGCCCCATCACCGGGTCGCCGTCACCATCGACGATCGAAACGGGCAGCGTGACGAGATCCACGTCGACGACGAAGTCGGGCGGCGAGTCCGGCTCGCGTTCCTGGGGGCCCGCCGCCGACAGCGGAACCCACGTGAGGAGGAGCGCTGCAGCGAGTCGCACGGCAGCCTACTGTATGGGTCCGTAGTATCCCTGCCGGGCGCGGACCGTCAGCCGGGGCAGCCCGGGGACCCGCTCGATGCGGACCTGGACGTCGCGCCACTCGCCGTCGGCGTTCTCGTTGCTTGAGGTGTAGCCCAGAACGTACTGGTTCTTCAGCTCGACGGCGATCTTGGTCGTGATGTCCTCGAGTTCGTAGACCGAGTTCGGGAAGAAGGCGCGCCCGCCCGTGGTTTCGGCCAACTCGTTGATGTTGGAACGCCCGGCCCGGCCGAGCCCCAACTGGGAGCCGTAGGCGTCCACGATTCCGATCGCATAGATCTGGACGTCGGATTCCTTGACGTACTCGCGGACGTTCGAGAACGTGTATCGGCTGTGGTTGTCCTCGCCGTCGGTGATCATCAGGAGCGCCTTCTTCGTGTTGATGCCCTGGCCGAGCGTTTCCAGGCCGAGATAGACCGCGTCGTAGAGCGCCGTCATCCCGCTGGTCCGGGCGAAGATCAGGTGGTTCTGAAGGCGGCTGATGTCGGTCGTGAACTCCTGGAGCACCTCGGCGCTCGAGTTGAACGCGACGAGGAAGTACTCGTCGTCGGGGCTTCCCGTCCGGAGGAAGGTGGCGGCGGCGTCGCGAGCCACCGACGCCTTGTCCTTCATGCTTCCGCTGATGTCGAAGATGATCCCCAGGCTCAGGGCCACGTCCTCGGCCGAGAAGTACTGGATGTCCTGCTCCACGCGGTCTTCGTACAGCCGGAAATGTTCCCTCTGAAGGGACGTCACGTACCGGTTGAGGGGGTCGGTGACGGTCGCGTTGACGACGACGAGGTCGACGTCGACCATCAGCGTCTGCTGCAACTCGTCCAGCACCTGGGCGAAGGCCTTCCCGGCCACGTCGGAACGCACGGTAAGGCCGAAAGCCGCCACCGCGGCCGCGGCCAGCCAATATTTCCTGCGCGTCATAAGCGGTCACCCTCGATGCGGCTCGTTCGGCGCCGCGCTCGCGCGCCATCCGCCGAGCAACGTCCGGTCGAACGACGCACCCGCTCCATTTGAGCCGGATTATATGTACGTCGCGGCCTCCGTTCAAGAAAATGGGCGCCGAAATGGGCGCCAACCACGAAAAAGCCGAAAAACGCCGGCCGCGTGGGTCCGGTTCTGGCCGGGGGGCCTGTGCTATAGTCAGCCTTGCCCCTACCTTCCGGATGCGCGTGAACGGCTCAGTTGCGATCATCCCTGCACGCTACGGGTCGAGTCGTCTCCCGGGAAAACCGCTGACACGGATCCACGGCCGGACGCTGATCGAGCACGTCTATCGGCGCGTCGCCGAAGCCGGCGGCCTGGATCGCGTCGTGGTGGCGACCGATGACGCCCGGGTCGAGGACGCCGTGCGCGCGTTCGGCGGCGAAGCCGTCCGGACGCGGCCGGACCACGCCACGGGAACCGACCGTGTGGCCGAGGCCGCGGCCGGCATGCCGGACCCGACCGCGGTCGTCAACGTGCAGGGCGACGAGCCCATGATCGAGCCGCGGGTGATCGAGGAGACGCTAGACGCCATGCGCTCCGGCGTCGCCGACATCGCCACCGCGATGACCCGGTTGCGGGACGCGGCGGACATCCGGGATCCGAACCACGTCAAGGTCGTCGTCGATCGGCGGGGATTCGCGCTCTATTTCTCCAGGTCGCCGGTCCCGGTCTCGGGTCCGACGTTTCTTCACCTTGGACTCTACGCGTACACGGCCGGATTTCTGCGGACGTTCGCGTCGCTGCCGCCGACTCCGCTCGAGCGGGCCGAAAGGCTCGAGCAGTTGCGGGCCCTTGAACACGGCTTTCGGATCCGGGTGATCGAGGTTTCCAGCGCCGCCCGCGGCATCGATACGCCCGCGGACCTGGAAGCATTCCGCGAGCGGCCGAGCGCGGCCGGCGCGCCGCGAGAGATGACGGGGGCGCAGCCATGAGAACCGGACCGCGAAACGGCGGGCCCGAGCCGGGGAAATTCATTTTCGTCACCGGTGGCGTGGTGTCCTCCCTGGGGAAGGGCCTGGCTTCGGCGTCGATCGGCTGCTTGTTGGAGAGCCGCGGTTTCCGGGTGAGCATTCTGAAGGCCGACCCCTACCTCAACGTCGATCCGGGAACGATGAGCCCGTTCCAGCACGGGGAGGTCTACGTGACCGACGACGGCGCGGAGACCGACCTGGACCTGGGCCACTACGAGAGATACACGCACGCCGAGCTCACGCGCAGGAACAACATCACGACCGGCCGCATATACGAGAACGTGATCCAGAAGGAACGTCGCGGGGACTACCTGGGCAACACCGTGCAGGTGATCCCGCACGTCACGAACGAGATCAAGGCCGCCATCCGGCGCGTATCGGAAAACGCCGACATCACGATCGTGGAAGTCGGCGGGACGGTGGGCGACATCGAGTCGCTGCCGTTCCTGGAAGCGATTCGACAATTCCGTCACGAGATCGGACGCTGCAACGCCATCTTCATCCACCTGACACTGGTCCCGTTCATCGCGGCCGCCGGCGAGTTGAAGACCAAGCCCACCCAGCACAGCGTCAAGGCGCTGCGCGAGATCGGCATCCAGCCCGATATCCTGCTCTGCCGGACCGACCGGCACCTGTCGCCGGACCTCAAGGCGAAGGTCGCGCTGTTCTGCAACGTCACGAAGGAATCGGTCATCACGGCCCGGGATGCCGAAACCATATACGAAGTGCCTTCCGCCCTGGGTCGGGAAGGACTCGACGACCAGATCGTCGAGTTGCTCGAGCTGCCGCCGAGCGAGCGCCGCATGGACCGCTGGGACGACCTCATCGAGCGGCTGCGGCGGCTTGAGGGGGAGGTCCGAATCGGCGTGGTCGGCAAGTACGTCGAGCTTGAAGACGCCTACAAGAGTCTTCGCGAGGCGCTGGTCCATGGCGGCATTGCGCACGGCCTGGAAACCCGGATCGACTGGGTCGAGGCGGAGCACCTGGAAGGGACCGACGACGTTTCGCCGCTGGAGAAATACGACGGGATTCTCGTTCCGGGAGGGTTCGGCAAGCGCGGGATCCCGGGAATGATCCGCGCGATCCGATTCGCGCGTGAGTCGAAGGTGCCCTACTTCGGAATCTGCCTGGGCATGCAGTGCGCGGTCCTGGAGTTTGCCCGCAACGTGGCCGGGATCGAGCAGGCCAACAGCACGGAGTTCGACTTCCACACGCCGAGCCCCGTGATCTACAAGCTGCGCGACCTGCTCGGAGTCGACACGATCGGCG
>JAJEDW010000073.1 GCA_022821265.1 Acidobacteriota bacterium | reverse complement strand
CTATTCCAGATGACTATGACTGGTTGCTTCAACTGGGTGTACCTGCCGCGTGGGCCGAAACCGCCATCCGCCTGACTGATCGCAACATCTGGAACGCCCCCTTCCCCGAATGGCCTCGAAGCAACCCCAAGGGATACGTCGCTTGGTTCAAGGACCGGATGCGTGTACGCCTGGAAGAAGCCAAACGCTCCCGCGCAATCGAAATGCGCGCCGACGTAGAAGAAATCGAAGACTTCGATGTTCGCACCCCACTCCAGCGGCTTGTCCAGATCCTCAAGCGCCACCGCGACGTACGGTTCAAAGATGATGAAGACAAACCGATCTCGATCATCATCAGCACGCTTGCCGCTCACGCTTACGACAACGAAGCCGATCTCGCCGCGGCGATGCTCGATGTCGTACCACGCATGCGCGGCTACGTTGAAAACCGCCGTGGTGTCTGGTGGGTGGCGAACCCGGTTAACCCTGAAGAGAACTTTGCCGACAAGTGGGCGGAAGACCCACGCAAAGCTGAGCTTTTTTTCACGTGGCTGGACTTGATCGAGAGCGAGTACGTAAGTCTCCTCACAGACGACGGATTCTCCAGAATCGAAGACCACCTTCGCGCGACGGCCGGGAAACGCGACGCTGATGCCGTGATGGCAAAATGGTCGCGCCAAGATCGTCTCCGCAACAACACGACGGTCGGTGTCCCGGTCGTATTGGCGCCGCGCAAGACCGACCGACCAACAACGCCGAAAGTTGAATTGCCGTCGCGCCCGAGCAAGCCGTGGAGACCGTGAGCGAGTGTGGATGCGAGTCTAGAACAGATCATGATCGACCAAGTAACGGAAGCTCAGTCCCGACACCCTAGCCTCGAGCTCATTCGTGACTCGTCGGGCCACCTCCGAGTACGCGGCTGCGTGGGCTTCTCGATCGAGTACGACTCGAGCGTGATCGAGGATCGCTATAACGTCGAGATTCTTATCCCCGACGACTACCCTGCCTCACCTCCCTTCGTTTTCGAGCCCGAAGGGAAAATCCCAAAAGACTTCGAGCACTTTATGGCGGCGGGCAATTTGTGCCTGGGCGCGCCGGTCGAAGTGCGCCGACGGTTTGCGCAGCACAAGAACCTGCTCCGCTTCATAGAGGGTCAAGTTATCCCTTATCTCTTTGCGTACAGTTACAAGAGGGAACATGGAGGACTTCCGTTCGGTGATCTGCACCATGGGGTTTTGGGATTGCTGCAGTACTACGGAGAGTTCTTCGGAACGGCTCCAGTTGAGACGTTGAAGCTGCTTAAATGCCTCGCGGATGACGTGGCGGCGCCGGTGATGGCGTGCCCATGTGGAGCAGAAAGTAAACTACGGGACTGTCACGGCCCGAGACTTGGTGACTTGCGACCCCATCAGCCTCCCACTCGTTTCGAAGCAGAGCTAATGGAGATGATAGGAATCTTGCGGAGAGCCGGCATCGCATTTCCCGAAAGCAAAGTCATTCCCAAACGGATGCAGAAGCAACAGAATCGTCGCTGGCGAAGGAAGATGAGGAGGAGACGATGATCGCGTCAAGCGAGGAGCTGCAAATCTATGAGGAAGTTCCGATTCTTCGGAAACTTGGAAGGCCGAAGTAGCCTGCGACGCGTCGTCGGGGAGCCACACGGCGGCGCAGTTCGATCCTCACGGGAACCAATATCGCTGATTCCAGACGGAGAGGGGGGGATTCGAACCCCCGGCACAGTCACCCGTGCAACTGCTTAGCAGGCAGCCCTGTTCAGCCACTCCAGCACCTCTCCCGGGCCTTCGAAAAGCCGTGGATGCGTTCGCCCGCAGCTTGCTCGAATCGCCTCAATTATAGGAAACGGCCGCCCAAAAGACCACCGCGCCCGGTATCCTGGTCCGAGCATGCTGACGCTGTTCATGGGACTGCTGCTCGTCTTCGTGGCGTGTAACGCCGTGTTTCTGTGGATGATGCGCCGGCGGCTCAAACGCACCGCCGACGCCGCGGACCACTGGGGGCCGAAGACGCGCGCGGCGGCGGCCGATCTCAAGGACCACCTCAAGCGCCTGGAAGCGGCCTCGGCCAAGGCGGCGGAGTTGTCGGCCGGCGCTCGGGCGCGCGTCGTCACGGCGCGGGAACATCTGGACCGGGCCGACAACCGGCTTCGCTACGGGTTGGCCACGATCGACTACGAAGCCGACCGGTTGTCGGAGCGGGTCGATGGGGAGGCGCGGCGCATCCAGGGGCGGCTTGCCGAACCCCTGGCTCACACCGCGGCGGGCGTTCGGAGTTTCCGCGGGGTGCTGGCGTTCCTGGACGGCTTGTTGCGCCGCTTCGGCTTGATGGAGGTGGACGAAGACCCGGCGCCGCGGTCCGACCACGCGCGGCGATGAAGAACGCCATCGTCGTGGGCGCGTCGTCGGGCATCGGGCGGGCGCTGGCGCATGTCCTGGCCGAGGACGGCTACGGGGTGGGTGTGACGGCGCGCCGATTGCCGCTGCTCGAGGAGCTTGCCCGGAGCCTGCCGACGCGCACCTGGACCCGGCGGATGGACGTGGCCGACGCCGAGGACGCCGTAGCGGGGCTGCGGGGCCTGATCGGCGAGATGGGGGACGTGGAGCTCTTCGTGCTGAACGCGGGCGTGGGTTTCGCCAACTGGGATCTCGACTGGGCGCCCGAGCGGGACACCATCGACATCAACGTGCGCGGTTTCGCGGCCACGGCCAACGCGGCCGTCGAGCACCTCATCGGGCGGGGAGGCGGCGCCATCGCCGGCATCTCGTCCGTCGCCGCGTTGCGCGGTTACGGCCAAACGCCCGCCTACGGGGCCTCCAAGGCGTTCATGTCCCACTACATGCAGGGTCTGCGGCACAAGTTCGCGCGGCAGAACGTGCCCATCACCGTGACCGACGTCCAGCCCGGATACGTCGACACGCCGCTGCTGAAGAGCGACAAGCCGTTCTGGGTGGCGACGCCCGAAGAGGCGGCGCGCCAGATCCACCGCGCCATCCGGCGAAAGCGCAAGCACGTCTACATCACGCGCCGGTGGCGCCTGATCGCGTGGCTCATCCGCATCCTGCCGGACTGGATTGCGCACAAGCTTTGAAGGTACACTGACGCGTTCGTTTCATCGATTCTGGAGGCATACGCATGTCGCATCGATTCGCACCGGCTATCGGCCTCGCGGCCGTGCTACTCGCCGCCGGGCCGGCATCGGCCCAGGACAGGGGAAAGGAAGCTCTGATGAACCCGGCTGACGCCAACGAAACGGCGCCGGACACGTTCCGCGCCCAGTTCGACACCACCAAGGGAACGTTCACCATCGAGGTCACCCGCGACTGGGCGCCGCTGGGGGCCGACCGCTTCTACAATCTGGTCAGGCGCGGCTACTACGACGAAGTCCGCTTCTTCCGGGTCCTTTCCGGCTTCATGGCGCAGTTCGGCATCAGCGGCGATCCGGAGTTGAACACCCTGTGGCGCGAGGCGCGGATTCAGGACGACCCGGTGCGCGAGAGCAACCGACGCGGCTACGTCTCCTACGCGATGGCGGGACCCAACACCCGCACGACGCAGCTCTTCATCAACTACGGCAACAATTCCGGTCTCGATTCCCAGGGATTCTCGCCGTTCGGGCGCGTTGTGGAGGGGATGGACGTGGTGGACGACCTCTACAGCGGCTACGGCGAAGGCGCGCCAAATGGGAACGGCCCGAGCCAGGGACTCCTCCAGACCCAGGGGAACCCGTACCTGATCGAGAACTTCCCGGACCTGGACTACATCAACCAGGCGACGATCGTCGAGTAGCGTCCCCGTCGGCCCGAATCACGCCAGGAACTGCCTGAAGAAGTCGATGGTCCGCTCGAGGCCGTCGTCGATGTCGACCCGCGGCTGCCAGCCCAGCTCGGCTCGAGCCCGCGTAATGTCCGGGCACCGGCGTTTCGGATCGTCCCGCGGCAGCTCGCGCCGCTCGATCGGGCTGGCGCTGCCCGTCAGACGGAGGACGCGCTCGGCCAGGTCCTTCACGGTGCGCTCCCGCGGGTTGCCGATGTTGAAGGGCCGGGCAAGAGCATCGCTCCGCGGCGCCCCGGCCAGCTTCACGATCCCCTCGATCAGATCCGACACATAACAGAAGCTTCGCGTCTGTTCCCCGTCGCCGTAGACGGTGAGCGGCTCCCCCTTCAACGCCTGGACGACGAAGTTCGAGACGACGCGCCCGTCGTCGGGACGCATGCGGGGACCGAACGTGTTGAAGATGCGGACGATCCGCGTATCCACGCCGTGATGACGGCGGAACGCGGCGGTCATGGCCTCGGCGAACCGCTTCGCCTCGTCGTAGACGCTGCGCGGCCCCAGGGGGTGGACGTTGCCGGCGTAGTCCTCGGTCTGGGGATGGACGAGCGGATCGCCGTACACCTCCGAGGTGCTGGCCAGCACGAAACGTGCGTTCTGCAGGCGCGCCAGGTCGAGAGCGTTGCGCGTGCCGGCGGAGCCCGCGTCGAGCGTCTCGATCGGCATCTTCAGGTAATCGGGAGGA
This sequence comes from Acidobacteriota bacterium, assembly GCA_022821265.1. GTDB lineage: Bacteria > Acidobacteriota > Terriglobia > 20CM-2-55-15 > 20CM-2-55-15 > JAJEDW01. Next base: position 2,335 of record JAJEDW010000073.1, on the reverse strand, counting down.
GACGCGGGCGACGCCAGGTGAAAGACCGCGTCGACGCCGCCGTCGACGGCGATGGGCCGCGTCACGTCGTGCTCCCGGAACTCGAAGCCCGGAGCGGAAACGAACCCCGCGACGTTCGCGCGCCGGCCCGTCGAGAGGTTGTCCAGGCAGACGACGGCCCAGCCGTCCGACAGCAGGCGTTCCGAGAGGTGGCTTCCCAGGAACCCGGCCCCACCGGTGACGACGGCGCGCACTATCGCCTTCCGACGCCGTAGTAGGTGAAGCCGAGAGATCGCATGTCGTCGGGGGAGTAGATGTTGCGGCCGTCGAAGATGACCGGCGACCGCATGTCCGTCTTCATCCGTTCGAAGTCGGGGTTGCGGAAGTCCGGCCACTCCGTGACGACGAGCAGCGCGTCCGCCCCGGCGAGGCACGCGTAGCTGTCGGCTTCCAGTTCGATGCGGGAACCGAAGATCGCGCGGGCCGCGCCCATCGCCTCGGGATCGCAGGCGGTGACGGCGGCGCCGGCCTCCAGCAGTCCGTTGACGATCTCGACGGACGGCGCCTCGCGCATGTCGTCGGTGCGCGGCTTGAACGCCAAGCCCCAGACCGCGATGCGCCGGCCTTCGAGCGCGCCGCCGAAATGGTCGCGTACCTTGCCGAGAAAGAGACCGGGCTGATCGGCGTTGACCGCATGAACCGCTTCGACGATGCGCATCGGGTACCCGTGCCGACGTCCGGCGGCGATCATGGCCTCGACGTCCTTGGGCAGGCAGCTCCCGCCGAAGCCCACCCCCGGATACAGGAACGACGGCCCGATCCGCGCGTCCAGCCCCATCCCCTGCCGGACGCGGTCGACGTCGGCGCCGGCGCGCTCGCACAGGTTGGCCAACTCGTTCATGAACGAGATCTTCGTCGCCAGGAAGGCGTTCGACGCGTACTTGGTCATCTCGGCGGTCCGGATGTCGGTCACGAAAACAGGACTCCCCTTCCGAACGAACGGCGCGTGTAGCTCGCCGACGATCGCCGCCGCCCGCTCGCTCCCGGCGCCGATGATGACGCGGTCGGGCTTGGTGAAATCCTCGATGGCGGCGCCTTCCCTCAGGAACTCGGGATTCGACACCATGTCGATGGGCCCCGGCGCGCCGGCTCGGATGAGATCGCCCATGCGCTCGGTCGTCCCGACCGGAACGGTCGACTTCATCACGACGACCTTGTACGCGTCGATCGCCGGCGCCATGCCGCGGGCGACGGATGCGACCTGGGAAAGGTCGGGCTCTCCGCCGGTCTGGGGCGTTCCCACGGCGATGAACAGCACCGACGACGCGCGGACCGCGGCCGCCAGATCCGTGGTGAAGCTCAACCGGCGCTCGCGCAGGTTCCTGTCGATCAGCTCCGGGAGGCCGGGCTCATAGATCGTGACGCGGCCTTCGGACAACCGCCGGATCTTGGCCGCGTCCCTGTCGACGCAGATCACGTCGTTGCCGCTGTCGGCGAAACAACCGCCCGCGACCAGCCCGACGTAACCCGTTCCGATCACAGCGACGTTCATCGCGCGCCGCTCTCAGAATCGATCCACACGGTCGGGAACCGACAGCGGGGCCGCGGTGGCGGCCCGGACCGCGTCCAACGACACGCCGTCGCGAAGCTCCTTGAGGTGGAAACCCTGGGGCGTGACGTCGATCACGGCCATCTCGGTCACGACGCGGTCGACAACCTGGACGCCGGTCAGCGGCAGCGTGCATTGCTCCAGAAGCTTCGGTTCCCCGTCACGCGTCGTGTGCGTCATGCCGATGACGACCCATCGCGCGCCCGCGACCAAGTCCATCGCCCCGCCCATCCCCTTGACCAGACGCCCCGGCACCATCCAGTTGGCCAGATTGCCCCGCTGATCGACCTGCATCGCCCCCAGGATGGTCAGGTCCAGGTGGCCGCCGCGAATCATGGCGAACGAATCGTCGGTGGAGAAGAACGAGGAACCGGGCAACGCGGTCACGGTCTCCTTGCCGGCGTTGATCAGGTCGGCGTCGGCCTCCCCGGCCTCCGGATACGGGCCGATGCCCAGCATGCCGTTCTCGGCCTGAAGGACGACCTCCATGCCGTCGGGGACATAGTTCGAGCACAGCGTCGGCAAGCCGATGCCCAGGTTGACGTACATGCCGTCGGTGAATTCCCGGGCGATCCTGCGGGCGATGACGTGACGTTCGTCCAACTGGAACCTGCTCTCCGGGCTTATCGAAACCGCACGGTCGGCTTCTCGATCGGCTTCTCGTAGCGCCGGCCGAGCACGACCCGCTGCACGTGGACGCCCGGCGTGTGCACGGCGTCGGGGTCCAGAACGCCGCGCTCGACCACC
>JAJEDW010000092.1 GCA_022821265.1 Acidobacteriota bacterium | reverse complement strand
TTCGGGCGCGTCCAGGGTCCCGGAAAACAGCTCGGAGTGCTCCTCGATGCCGTCCATCCGGAATTCCAGCGCATCGGACGGCTTGATGCGCGCCGTGATGAAGAAGAGCAGCTCGCTGGTGGTCTGAACCGTCGACGTGCTGCGGAACAGGTTGCCGAACAAGGGAATGCGGCCCAGGCCGGGGAGCCGGCGGACCTGAACCGAATCGTTGTCGACGAGGATGCCGCCGATGACGGCGGTCCCGCCGTCGGGTATCAGTACCTGCGTCGTCGCCCGCTGCGAGGCCACCGACGGCACGCCGCCCACGGCGCGGGCAAAGTCCGGGCTGCTGTTGACGATGTCGGCCGTCAGCAGGATCGTGCCGGCCTCGGTGATCTGCGGCGTGACGGTCAGGCTCAGGTTGAACGCGATGAACTCGACGCTGATCGTGTTGTTGACGTTCGTCTGCACGGGAATCTGCGTGCCCTGGGACACCGTCGCCGGCTGGTTGTTCTGCGTCGTCACCCGGGGCCGCGAAAGCAGCTTGGCCGTGCCATCGGCCTCGGCCGCCGTGATGATCGCGTCCAGCAGCACGTCCCCGCCCGCGCCGAGCAGGAACGAGAAGCCCGCTTCAGCCGCCGCCGGGAAGTCCGCGACCAGCGGAAGTCCGCCGTCGACGGACACTCCCGGAACCGGGTCCCGGACGACGGGGCTTCCGGTGGTCGGCAACCCGGCCAGGCGGTTCGGACCGTTGTTGCCGATGACCATCCCCAGCTGGCTGCCGAGTTCCCGGGCGAACGACCGCGTGGCCGACAGTAGCCGCGCCTCGATCTCGACCTGCGGCTGCGGCGTGTCGAGGAACGCGATCAGGGACTCGATGCGCGGGAACTGGCCGGGGATGTCCGTGACGATCAGGGCGTTGCGCCGGACGTCCTCGAAGATCGTCCCGCGCACCGACAACAGGTTGGCGTTGGCGATCGCGGCGCTCGCATCGGCCGCGGCGGCGTAGCTGAGAACGAACGGCCGCGTTTCGAGAGGCACGTTCAGTTCCTGGGCCTCCCGGAACGCCGCCCGCGCCGATTCCGCGGCCGCCAGCACGTCCTGCGGCGCGATCCAGAGGATATTGCCCTCCAGCGCGTATCCGAGCCCGTGGGTGCGGAGAACGACGTCGAGGGCCTGGTCCCACGGCACGTCGTTCAGGACGAGCGTGAGCGGGCCTGAGACCTGTTCGTCCAGAACGATATTCAGGCCGGTCAGCTCGGCGATCACCCTGAAGAAATCCCGAATGTCGGACCCCACCAGGTCGAACGACACGATCTCGCCCGTATACTGCGGCTCCGGCGGCGGCGCCTCCGCCGACGCCTCCGCCTGCGCCGCCGGCGGAGAACCGGCCGCGAACGGCAAGGCGACCCGCGCGACGAGCAGAAGGAACACTGCCCGACGGCCGATCCGTGCGGCGCCCGCGATCATGGCCCGTCCGGCGTCACCCCGCCCACCGGACGCACGACTTCTTCTCCGGCGCGGGGCCTGGAGCCGTCCGCGGGCGCGCCGCGTCGAAACACGACGGCATCGGACCGGATGCCGGCCACGACCGCATCCAGCAGCGAGTCCCCTGGACGGGCGATGAAGGTCGCCCCGCCCGGCGCCAGGATCAGGGCGGCGTTCATGGCCGCATCCGCCGAAGTCACCACGCCCGCCACGCGGGCCTCGGCCAGGGGGACCCCCGACAACCCGCCGGGCCGCACGGGCGCGCCGGCGGGATCTTCGGGCTGTTCGGGCGCGGGCGGCGCGACCGGCACGGGATTGACGAACGGGTCGCGGCGCCCGGCCGGATCGTACCGAAAGTCCTCGGGAATGGCCGGGGGCGGCGGCCCCGGGGACTGCTGAAACGGGGCCGCGGCGTAGCACGGCGCGATCAGCAGGACGATCCATCCAACGCCTGCCCGTCTTCGGATCGGTCTCACGGTTCCACGGCCCCCGGGGGCTCCACGCGGTAAACGAACGTCGTCGCCGTATAGCCGGCGCGGACCGAGCCCTCGGCGCCCTCCCCGGCCGCGGTCATGCTCAGGTCCGAGATGCGGACCGTGCGCGGGAGACGTCCGACGGCGTCCAGAAAGCGCCCCACGTCGTGGTACGTCGACTCGACCTGGAAGTCCCAGGACCACTCCGAATATACGTCCCGGTCCAGGATCGGGCGTGGCGCGATGCGCAGGACGCGCATGGACGCCGACCGGGCGGCGGCGTCGATCTCTCGCAGGATGCCGTCGGTCTCATGCTCCCGGGGAAGCATCGACGTGAGCGTATCGAGCCGGCCTTCCAGCATCCGGGACTCGGCCCGGATGCCGGCCAGCCGCAGCCGGTCGCTTTCGGCCCGGGCAATGGCGGCGTCCAGCAACGCCAACCGAGCCCGGCGGGCCACGATCTGTTCTTCCATCGGAACCAGAACCTGACAGCGCGCCACGACAAGGAGCATGACGGCGGCGCCTCCCGCTGCGAACGCTCCGGAGCGTCGCTTCATCCCTCGACGAGTCCCGCCCCGGCGCGCACCGGCGCGAACTCACAGGCCAGTTCGAACTCCAGGTAGTCCCCGCCCTGCACCAGGTTGCCGAACTCCACACCCCGAAAATACCCCGTGTCCCGGAGCGTCTCGATAAAGTCGGCGAACGCCGTCTGCGAAGTGACCCAGCCCTCCAGCGAAACGCGATCCCCGGACTGGGCCAGCCTTTCGAGCCAGATGTAGTCGACCCGGTCCATCGCCCGGCTCAACTGGTCCAAAAGGACCACGGGGCCGGCGGGGCTGCGAAACAGCGCGTCGATCGCGTCGACGCGAGACCGCAGCGTCTGGAGCCGCGCCTCGAGCCGCGCGCCCGCGCCGTTCGCCTCCTCCATCGCCGCCAAACGCGCCTCGGCCGCCGCGACCCGCGACGCCAACGTTGACGATTCCTCGGCCAGCGCCGCCCGCCACGCCCATCCCGCGGCGCCCGCGCCCGCCAGCAGGGCCAGACCGGACAGCGGCCCGAGCGCCGCGCGCAGCTTCCGGACCCGGCCCTTGAGCCCGATGGCGGCACCGACCGGCCGCGGGGCGAGATTGATCCGGATCATGCGTCGAATCCCCGCATCGCCAGCCCCAGCGCCACGGCCAGCGCGGGCCCCGAGCCGCGGACGCCGGCGTCGGCCTTCGAGCCGACGCGGACCGCACGCAGCGGGTCCATCCCGCGGACTTCGATCCCGAACGCCGCCTGGAACTTGCGGGCGACGCCGGGGGTCCGCGACCCGCCGCCGGCCAGGTAGATCGACGCGATCGCCTCGTCCGGGAAGCTCTCGGTGAAGAACGCGAACGTGCGCCGGACCTCCGAGACCAACAGATCGGTGACGGAATCCAGCAGCGGCGCCGCTGTCTCGACGTCGAGGACCCCCACCTGTTTTCCGGCCTTGAGGCCTTCGGCCTCGTCCGCTTCGAGCCGGAGCTCCTGCTGGAGAATCTCCGTCCAGCGGCGGCCTCCGAACGACACGTAACGAATCAACAGCGGCCATCCGCCCCGCGCGATGTTGACGCTCGTCAACGCGGCGCCGACATCGAGAAGGGCGACCGTGGCGTCCGGAGCCGAATCGTGGTTGACTTCGAAGGCGTTCTGCAGGGCCAGGGCGCCGACGTCCAGGACCGCCGGAACGCGCCCGGCCGTCGTCACGGCGTCCAGGCAGGCCCGCACCTGCGCCTTCCGGGCCGCCGCCAGCACGGCGTCCACGCCCGGGCCGCCCCCGCCGGACGGACCGATCACCGCGTAGTCGACGTCGACTTCCGAGACGTCGAAGGGCAGGTAGGGCGCGGCGTCGAACCCGAGCGGGCCGGCGCGGGACGCGTCATCGGGCAGCACGACGCGCTTGACGATCACGCCATGGCCCGCGACGTTCGCCGCCACGCGGCGGGTCTTGAACCGGCCCGACGCGAACACGGACTCGACGGCCCGGGAGACGGCCGCCGCGTTGGCGATCGCGCCGTCGATGAGCGCGTCCGAGCCGAGCGGCGCCTGCGCGAAACCGGTGATCGCGTATGCATCGCCGGTCCGTGTCAACTCGACCGCCTTCACGGCGCTGGAACCGATATCCAGACCGACCAGGGGTTTCCTTCCGCCAAGCATCGTTCGTTCACCGGCGCGCCCGGTCCCGTTCGGACCCCGGAACCGCGGGCAGCCGATCCTCGATGGTCTTGTCCAGCAAGCGCCGTTCCTCAAACGCCCAGCGGTGTCCGAAGGGAACGCGCACACCGACTCCCGAATCCGGTCATCGCAACGCGTTCTCCGTTTCGGAGTTGCAGGATCAACGACTTCCGATATCGGGAACAGCCGCCTCGGGCTCGAAAGTCGGGAGCCGAAGCTCATCCGACGCGCCGGTTCCCCGGCCCGGCGGCGGCGTCTTTGGCCGCGTTTCGCCGGACTTTTTTGTCGATCTTGTCGGGGTTTTCCCGGTCATCGCGCCGCCCCGGCGGGGGGGCGCGGCGTGTGAGGCTCGTCAGAACTCCCGGCGCAGGTCGCGGACCATTTCTCGAAGTTCCTCCAGACCGCCGACGATGAAGTAGGGCGCGGAGGCTTCCAGTTGGAGCGACTCGATGGGAACGGTCGGACCGGGAGGCTCCACCAGCACCGAGATCAGTTGTTCCAGCTTGGGCGACATCCGGTTGACCAGCGCCAGGATCAGCGTCAGTCGGTCTTCGAGCGAGGAACTCGCATCCGGAGGATCAAAAATGATCCACAGGCCATCGGTCTCGCCGCTCACGTAGGGGGCCACGTAGCGGACATACGAGATCAGCCGCGCGGACTGCTCGTCCAGCTCCCGGGCCCGCCGGTCGATCGTCTCCAGCTCGGCCGCCGTCAGCTCGGAACGGACGCGAAACGACACGAGCTCGCCGCTGATCTCGAAGAACTCGCGGATGTCTTCGATGAAGTTCTCGAGCCGCGCCCGGTCCTCGGCCTCGCGGGCGCGTTGCCGCATTTCGCCGAGCGTTTCCTGATCCAGGATCTGGGCGCCGGCCGCGGGGCGCGCGAGGGCCGAAACGACCAGGGCGACCGCGAAAGCCGATACGACGCGCATCGGTCGGACTGTATCAGATCGACGCCGGGTTCGAGGAGGTTATTCCGACGCCGGACCGGGTCGGTCCCAGGGCGGCTGGCGCCCTCTCGATTCCCGGATCTCGGCCTCGACGCCGCGGCGATAGAGCTCGGCCAGCGTCCGTGTCGTCGGTCCGGGCGCGTGGTACTCCCGGTCATCGACGGCGCGCACCGGAACGACTTCCCAGACGCTGTTGGTGACGAAAACCTCGTCGGCCGAGTCGAGCGCCGACGGATCGAGCCGAGCTTCGTCGAACTCCAGGCCGTGGCCGCCGCACAACTCCAGGATCAAGGCGCGGGCGCATCCCGGCAGGATCCCGCACCCGACGTCGGGCGTTCGGACACGCCCTCGGCTCACGAGGAACAGGTTGGACGAGGCGCACTCGGCCAGGTCGCCGTCCGAGTTCAGCAGCAGGGCGTCGTCGGCGCCCCCCACCTGCGCCTGCCGGTACGCCAGGATCGAGTTCAGGTAGTTGGCGTGCTTCGCGCCCGCGGGCAGCGCGTCACCCCGAACGCGGCGGGTTTCGACCACCCTCAGGCGGATGCCGGAAGCCTGCGTTTCCGCGACGCGATCGGGAACGGGATACGGCGCCACGACGTAGGTCGGGTCGTGACTGTCCGCGGTGGACAACCCGCGGCCGCCGACGCCCCGGGATACACTGACGCGGACGACGGCGTCGGACCGCGCCAGGCCGTTCCCGTCCAGGACGGCGCGGACGTCACGGGCGATCCGCTCCAGGCTGCGCGGCAGCTCCAGGCCGATGGCCGACGCCGACCCCTGGAGCCGCTCGAGGTGCCGGCCGAGCTGGAAGGGATGGCCGTCGTAGACGCGCACCGTGTCGAAGACCCCGTCGCCGTACATGAACCCGCGGTCGAAGACCGAGACGCGGGCCTCGCCGGCGGGCACGAGCGCGTCATTCAGTTGAACCCACGTCATCCCGCACCGGTTCCCCGCGACCGCTGGCGGCGATGGCCTGATAGGCGTCGACAGCGTCCATCAGGGCCTCCGCCTTCAGCATCGCCTCATCGAATTCCTCGGCGGCGTCGGACAGCGCCACGATGCCCCCGCCCATGCCGATGCCGAGGGTCCCGTTGGCGATGACCATCGTCCGGATCACGATGTTCAGATCGACGGCGCCCGTCAGCGACAGGTAGCCGAGCGCGCCGGAATACACGCCGCGCGCGCTCGACTCCAACCCGTCCAGTATCTCCATGGTCCGGATCTTCGGCGCGCCGGTCATGGACCCCCCGGGGAACGCGGCGCGAATGCAATCGATCGCGTCGAAGCCGTCCCCCAGCTTGGACTGGACCGTGCTGACCAGGTGATGGACGGTCTGGTAGGACTCCAGGGCCATCAGCGACGGCACGTGCACGGAACCGGTCTCGGCCGTCCGGCCCAGGTCGTTCCGCAGCAGGTCGGCGATCATCAGGTTCTCCGACCGGTTCTTCTCGCTGCGCAGCAGCGTTTCGCGGGACCGGACGTCCGGCTCGGCGTCCGGCAACCGAGGCGCGGTCCCCTTGATCGGCCGCGCCTCGACCGCGCCGTCGGGCCCCACGCGGAGGAAGCGCTCCGGCGACGTACACAGCACGGACACGCCGTCGCCGCTCAGGAACGCCGAGAACGGCGCCGGGTTGCGCCGGCGCAGCACCCGGTAGAGTCCGAACGGCTCTCCGTCGAAACGGCAGCGCGCGCGGTTGGTCAGGCACACCTGGTAGCTCTCGCCCTGGCGAATTTTCTCCAGCGCGGTGTCGATCCGCGACATGTACTCCGCGCGTTCCTGTTCGAGCCGGAACGCCCCCCGGTTCGGGTCCGTAAGGCGGGACGGAGAAACGATCGGCGCCGGCCGCGCGGCCGCGGCGCGTATCCTGTCCGTGGTCTCGCGGATCCAGCGGTCGTCGCCCGCCCGGTCGCCGACGGCGACGACGTAGCACTCGCCGCTGGCATGGTCGAACGCCACGAAACGGAGAACGCGCACGAACCAGGCGTCGGGCGCGTCCGAGGCGTGACGATAGTCGCCGCCGCACTCACCCTTCAGCTCGTACCCCAGGTAACCGATGTAACCGCCGCAGAAGTCGAACGGCAACCCGCCGGCCTCGACCCGCTCCCGGCCGAGCACGGACTTCAGGTAATCGAACACGCTGGCGTCGACAACGCGCCGGCCCGCCGGAGACACGATCTCGAGCCGCCGGGCGCGCGACCGGTAGATCAACGCGTGCTCGGGCGCGTCGCCCATGTAGGAGAATCGCGCGCGGGCCGACAGGGCCGCACCGCTGTCGAGCCAGAACGCCCGGTCGCTTCCCGCGAACAGCGACGCGAAAACGGCCTCCGGGTCGGGCACGTCCGTCAGCTTCCGGAAACGGACCTCCCGGACGGCGGCGTCCGGCGCGCGGTTGCTCGCCTCCGAAGGCGGCGCCGCGGCAAGGGAACGCCGCGCCGGCGGCGTGACACGGCCGAGCGACAAGTCGCGGAAATTCTCGAAGATGCGCCGGCCGTGCTCGGTCGCGACGGACTCGGGGTGGAACTGCACGCCCCAGAGGGGGCGCGTCCGGTGCCGGAAACCCATCAGGACGCCGTCGTCGGTCCAGGCGGTGGGCGCCAGGTCGGTCCCCTCCAGCGACGGCACGTGGAGCGAGTGGTAGCGAATGCCGAAGAACGGCGAGGGGACGCCTTCGAACAGGTCCCGCCCGTCGTGATTGATGAAGTTGCCCCGGCCGTGGCAGGGCTCCGGCGCCGTCATCACGCGCGCGCCCGACAGCAGCGCGATTCCCTGGAACCCCATGCAGACGCCCAGGATCGGGCACGACGCGTAACGGACGACGTCGCCGCAGACGCCGAAGTCGCGCGCGTTGCCCGGCGTGCCGGGACCGGGCGAGATCACGATGTTGTCGAAGTCGAGTCCGGCCAACTCGTCGTACGTCATCGCGTCGTTCTTGATGACGATCGGTTCCACGCCGTTGGCGCCGGCCAGCGCCTGCGCCACGTTGAAGGTGAACGAGTCGTAGTTGTCGATCAGCAGCGTGCGCATGTCCGCCGAGTATAAACGGTGGGGATGAGGTAAGATCCCCAATCCGGCCACCGGAAGAATCGTTCATGTTCCAGATTTTTCTCAAGTGGGCGACGTTCGCCTTCCCGCTGTGGGCGCTGGCGGCGAGCGTTCTCGCGCTCTACCGGCCCGCGGTCTTCACGTGGTTCACCGGGTTGTTCATCACGCTGGGCCTGGGCGCCATCATGCTGTCGATGGGTCTGACGCTCGAGGTGGACGACTTCAGACGCGTCGCGCGCCGCCCGCGGCTGATCGCCCTGGGCGTGGCGCTCCAGTACGGGGTGATGCCGCTTCTCGGGTGGACCGTGGCCTGGGCGCTGGAATTGCCGGCGCCCCTGGCCGTCGGGTTGATCCTGGTCTCGTGCTGTCCGGGCGGCGTCGCGTCGAACGTGATCTCCTACATCGCGCTGGCCGACGTCCCGCTCTCGGTCTCGATGACGGCCGTCTCGACACTGCTGGCGGCGGTCATGACGCCCGTGCTGACCGTCGTCTACGCCAGCAGCCGCGTGGACGTGCCGGCGGCGGGGCTCCTGATCGACACCGTGCAGGTCGTGATCCTCCCGATCGTCCTGGGATTGACGCTGCGGCGCTACGCGCGGCGCGTCACCGACTGGGCGTTGCCCGTCGCCCCGCTGGCGGCGGTCCTGTTGATCACGATCATCGTGGCTTCGATCATCGGCGCCAACCGGGAGGACATCCTCCAGTCCGGCGGCCGCATGATCGCGGCGGTCTTCGTGCTTCACGTCGGCGGGTTCCTGCTCGGCTACGGTCTGGCGCTGCTGTTGCGCAGCGGGATCCTCTCGGCCCGCACGATCTCGGTCGAGGTGGGCATGCAGAACTCCGGGCTCGGAGTCGTGCTGGCCACCCAGAACTTCCCCGACCCCCTGGTGGCCGTTCCCAGCGCGATATCCAGCCTGTTCCACTCGCTGATCGGCAGCGTGCTGGCGGGATGGTGGCGGGCGTCCAGGCTGAAGGGCGGCGCGCCGGAACCCGGCGGGGCCGGCGCGCCGCCGCCTGAAGTACCCACGATCTGAACGGGAAACCCGGAGCCGACACGACCATCGGCACTTTCAAGTCGATCATGCGACAGGCGGGGTTGGAGAAATGAAATATCTCGTGATCATCGAGAAGGGCTCGTCCAACTACGGCGCACATGTCCCCGATCTTCCGGGATGCGTGGCTCATGCGGACACCGAAGAAGAGGTGTCCCGGGCCGTCCAGGAAGCGATCGAACTTCACCTGAAGGACATGCGGGAAACGGGACAGGAGATCCCGGAGCCCAGCACAAGCGCTCGATACTTCGAAGCCGTCTCGTGAGCGACGACGAAGTCGGCGTCGTGCCGGCCGCGCACGACTTCCCCCCCGGTGGCTGTGCCCAGCGCGATATCCGGCCTGTTCCACTCGCTGATCGGCAGCGTGCCGGCGAGATGGTGGCGGGCGTCCAGGCCGAAGGGCGGCGCGCGGGAACCCGGTCGGGTCGGCGCGCCGCGGCCTCAGGTCCCCACGATCTGAACGGGAACGCCCTCGGGGTCGCGGACGTGGAAGCCGTAGTCCAGGTTCTGGTCCGGCGTCAACCCCCGCGCCTCGAGCGCCGCGGTCACCGCCTCCCGGTCGAAGCCCTCGATGGCGATCGCGTAGTGGTCGACGATGCCGGTCGGCTCCTTCGCGTGGAGCGAGACGATGATCCGGTCGACGCCCATGCGGACGATCCGGTTCTCGGTGTCTTCGTTCAGGATCGACAACCCGAACACGTCCCGGTAGAACGCGATCGACCGCGGCATGTCCACGACCTGGATGCTGATATGGTCGATGCCGGCCGAGGCGAACGGTGTCTGTTGCCGCGCCGGGGCGGCCGCGGCGGTCCCGGCCGCCGCCAGCAGGGCCAGGCCGCGCACCAGCTCGCGGCGCGAGATGCGGCCCTGTTCGAAGCGTTTCACGAGGTTGGATATGGCGAGTTCCATGGCGGTCTCCTGTCGAAAGGCGGAAGCGGGTCCGGAATTTTCGGAATCACACCTCAACCGGCGGCTTTTCCGGCGATGGATTCCCGCAATCCCTCCAGTAGTCCTTCCAGCTTGGCTTGGCCGTGTTCGACGCGCCCGACCCGATCGGACACGTGCGTGATGCCGTCCCGCAGCCGCTTCTCGACTTGCGCGATGTCGACTCGCAGCCGCCCTTCGATCGGGGTCATGTCCTGCCGGAGATGAATCATTTCCTGCCTGATATGGGTTATGTCCTGCCGCAGCCAGGCGGCCAGGTCAACCAATAGCCCGGCCAGCGTAACGCCCACGGTCACTATGGCGACGATCTCTCCGTTCATGTTCTTTTCGTTCCGGTCTCGTCAGGGCGCTTCATTCTCTCACGAACGCCGCGGCCGGATCACGGAATCACCCGTTCGGCGCCATCCCCCTCCGCTGACATGTCGCGCCGGTCCGGGAAACCCGGGACAGTACAATGAGAATCCTGGTCCGGCCCGAAGCTCGGTGCAGAAGGGCTGCAGGCGGGATTCCCGTCGGCTGATCCCCCTCCAGGACGCAACGGATGGCTGATTTGGCGATATCGGCGCTGCTGTCGTCGCGCGGCTACGAAGGCGAAGGGGCCGAACGCGCGCGGGAGCAGCTTTATCGGGAGGGCCTGACCCGGCCCGGAAAGAAACGGATCGCGAAGGCCAAGCTCGAAGCGGTGGACCGGGCGCTCGGCGCGGCCTTCGTCCGGCACTGCCCGGAACCCGTCTGCCACCCGCCTACCGCCGAAGCGCGCGAGCCGGTCCTGGTGACCGCTGAGCATTGCGAAACCTGCCGCGGCAGCGACAACCGGCGCGCGGTGGAGCGCATGCTGGCGGCGATGCGTCGCGCCGGCTGGTCCAAACTGCTGGTGGCCGGCGGATCGCCGACCACGCGCGTCGAGCTGGAACGGCTCTGCGGCGGCCGGGTCGAGCTGCGGTTCGTGACGGACGATTCCAGCCCCAACCGGAGAACCGTCGCACCGCTCGTCGACTGGTCGGACATCGCGGTGATCTGGACCTCGACCCAGATTTCGCACAAGGCGACGACCATGGTGCGCGGACCGAAGGTCGTGAAGGCGCCCCGGCGCGGCATCGCCGCGTTGGCCGACGCGGTCGCCGAACGTTGCGACGTCACGGACTGACCGCCGCAACGGCGCGTGCGCCCGCCTCAAATCCCGGCGATGTTCGGTTGGAGCTTGCGGTATCCCGTCTCCGCCGCCCAGACGTCCAGAGGCAGGCCCGCCATCTCGTCGACCTCTGGAATCGCCTCCAGGTCCTTCTCCAGGTCGACGGCCAGCAGGTAGCCTTTGCAGGAATCGCAGGCCTTCAATCTCAGTTGGGGGAATTCCGCGGTCGAGTACGTCACGAGCCGGGACGCCTCCATCTCCTCGCAGGCCGGGCACTTCGCCCGCATGAAGGGGCGGCGTCGAAAGCACAGCGCGCAGACCAGGTGCAACGCCTGCCCGTCGCCCTGCGTCGTCAGACAGCCCGTCAGCGGAGGCGCCGGACACCACGGGCAGTCCATGGCCTCGGGCAGGGTCGACGCGTACAACTGCATCAGGACGCGGGCGAAGAATCCCTCCGCCGACAACGGTCGCGGAGACTCCCAATGCTCCAGGATCCAGGCGTCCGGGGGCGCAGGCCCCAGGCGCCGTGCGGCGTCGGCGAGCGGGGCCGGACCCGTCTCGGCAACCAGGTCGGCCAGCGACGGAAGCCTCGGTCCCAGGTCCTCGAAGCGGGCGACGGAGGACGCGTGGCTGGCCTGCCACGCGGCGACGGCGGCGTAGAATCGCAAAATCTCCGCGGAGGCTGGAAACCGCTCGGCCAGGGCCGTCGCCCGGCGTGAGCGTTCTTCGAAACCGGTCAATTACTTACGGATCTCACGGTACCACTTGGGGTGGTGCAGCGCCGCCCACCGTGGCGTGACCCATCCCTGGATCATGCCGCGCAGCGCCTTGGGCACGGCGGCCGTCCCCATGTAGACGTGGAGAATGATCCCGCCGATGGAGGCGACGGCGGCCAGAGGGTGGATCAGGATGGCCGCTTCGCGCAGCGGACGGGAGGCGGCCTCGGGCAGCCAGAGAACGACGCCGCTGGCGAGGAGCAGCACGGCGGCGGCGGACTGCAGCCAGAACAACGCCTTCTGGCCCGCGTTGAACCGGCCGGCCTCGGGCAGCCCGGCATGGTCGTGGACCGCGTATCGGTGAGCGCGGGCAAGCCATGTCCGGTCGTCCGCGTCGAGCCGCATCGGCCGCATCCACTTCAGGAACATGGCGCCCAGGAACACGGTGAACACCACCCCGCCCCACGGATGCCACGCGCGGGCCGTCGTGCCGCCCCCGAACACGGCGGCCAACCAGAACAGGCGCGGGGACCATATGGCCAGACCCGTCAGCGCGACGTAGACGAACGCCAGGGCGACGACCCAGTGGACGATACGTTCAGCCGCGTTGAACCGGGTGACGCGATCGCTACTCACCGTGCGTCTCCCCGTCGCTCGGGGCCTCCTCCGTCTGCGGACCGAAACGCACGTAGTGCAGGAACGCCCCGATGGCGCCGCCGAGGAACACGAGGTTGCCGAA
>JAJEDW010000288.1 GCA_022821265.1 Acidobacteriota bacterium | reverse complement strand
ATCGCGTTCTTCACGGCCCTGGCCGACAGCGGCGAGGCCGCGCCGCGCCTGGCCCGGCTTTCGAGCACGACTTTCGACGCCCAGCTCGATCTCGCGTCACGGGTCGCCGAGGACAACCCCCGTCTGTATTTCGAGATCCAGTCGCTCAACGAATACGGCGGCGAGGCGCTGACGGCGCTGTCCTTCGCCGTGGAGCGCATACGCGCGCTCGTCGAGGCCGGCGACGCCGACCGCTTCGTGGCGATGATGAAGCGCGGCCGCGAATACCTGGGGGGACGCGGTCCGGACGGGTGACGGGTTCCGCCTAGTCGCGCACGCCCGGTTCGGAGGGCGGGGGAATCAGATCCAGGCTCGATTCGGCCGGTATTCCCCGGAACACGGTGCCGGCCGGCAGCTCGAGCGGCTTCTCCAACAGGAACGCATGCCCGTACTCGTTCCGGTACTCGTAGAGCCACACCAGCGGTTCGACGCGCCCGTCCGGAAGCTCCGCAACGATCTGATACGAACCGCCGTCGGGGACATCGCGCGGGAACAGGCCGTCGATCACGACGGGGCTTTCCAGCGTGGCTCCGTTCCGGACCACGCGCACCGTCTCCGCGGCCGGCGCGTTTTCCTCGGGATACTCGGGCGGTTCGGGAAGGTCTTCCGGGTCGCCTTCCGGGGCGCCGCCTTCGATCCAGCTCACCATGAGATTGATCTGTGACGGGTACATCGCCCGGTCGTTGCGGAATTCGCCGAAACCCTTGACGGCGCCCCACGGCGGCATCGTGCGCGCGAATATCTCCTCGCGAATCGCCACCGCCCACGGGCGGGCTTCGGCGTAGGTCGTCAGCGAGAAGGCCGTCCCGCCGTCGCGATGGCATGACGCACAGCGTTCGTAGACGATTCGGGAGACGGTCCGGCTCCAGTTGACGCTGGTCGTCAGCGCGTCGTGGGCCTCGGCGGCGACGGCCGCGCCCGCGAGGATGGCGGCGCCGAGGCCGGTGCGGATGCAAGCCGTGGTCATCGCTTCTAGAACGTCAGCTCCTTCGCCGGAATATCGAAGTGCACCGTGTTGACGACGCCGTCGCGCTGGAACTGGACCCAGACCCGATAGTTGCGCGGGCGGGGAAACGTCAGGTGAAACAACATCTCCGGCCCCCCGTCCGCGATGAAGGGATGTCCGTGGACCGTGTCGATCAGGTCGTCGCTGACCGCCAGCATGTGGCCCCATGCGCCGATGTAGGGCTCGAGTCCCTCGCCGGGGGTCACGGTGAAATACAGCTCGGTCTCCTGCCCGGCGATCGGCTCCGCGGGCTCGGTGACCAGCTCCACCTGGAGGTTCTCGCCCTGCCGGGGCGCGGTGTAGTCCACGCCGACGGCGGCCGGCTCGAGGCGGCCGCCGGGAACGATGAACGAGCGGGCGATCAACTGCGGCGTGCCGCCGACCGGGTAGAAGTCGGCGAGAACCTGGTAGAGACCGGCGCGGGGCAGGTCGAGATCGATGTGGAAGTTCTCCGTCTCGGAGTCCCGCGTCGGATGCACGTGAGCGAAGTGCCCCAGGTCCTGGCTCATGACGAACAGGTGGAAGGGCCGTTCGTGCATGATCTCGAAGTCGGTCACGGGCCGGTCTTCCCAGGGGTCGCGGACCACGAAGTCCAGCCGCGCCGTCCCCCCGGGCTCGAGAAGCTCGGGCGTCACCGTGACGTCCATCGTGTAGTCGACGGGTTCGGGCAGGCCCATGACCAGGGCCATCCTGCAGCGGGGGCAGAAGCCGGGTTCGCTGGACCGGACGTCCAGGTCCATCGGGCAGAAGTAGACGCCGGCGTCGAACAGCGCCTGGACCTGCGCCTCCCTCTCCGCGTCGGTCATGGCGCCGGGCCCGGCCCGGGAGTCGTCGCCTCCGGCGCACGCGGCCACCAAGCCCAGCGCCGCGACGCCCGCCATGAGGGGCCCGACGGCCGCCCTCCGGCGCCGTGGCTTTTCCGTGGCGCGTTTCAGGAGTCGCATCGCGCCGTTCAATCCTCCTCCAGCTCCTCCAGGACGCTGTTGAGCAGCGGAATCGATTCGGCCGGCGGCGCGTCCGGGGTTATGGACTCGATATACGCGTAGATGTCGGCCAGCGTCTGAACGGGCACGCTCGAGTAGTTCGGCATCCCAAGGGTTCGGGGGCTCCGAACGTAGGCGATGAACGCCTCCTGGGTGAGCGTCATCGGGACCAGCCGCGGCGACCCGGTCTCGCCTTCGTAGCCATGGCACGCGTAGCACTTGTACGACTCGAACATGGGTCGGCCGCGTTCGGCGTTCCCCGTGACGTTCCCGGCCGCGTCCTGGGGAATCGCACCGGCGGGGCCGCCTCCCGACAGGACGAGGGCGCCCGTCAGGGCCGCCGGTATGGCGGTCCGCTTCAGGACGCCGCGGATTCGCGCGAGAGCTGTCCGCATGAGCGTCCCCCTCACCGAGGCTGCGACACGACGTCGACCAGCGCCGGCTCGCCCGCGCGAACGCGCTCCAGCGCGCGCGCGAACGCCGGACCCAGGTCGTCGGGGTTCTCGATTGGCCCTTCGCTGTACATCCCGTAACCCTCGGCCATCTTCGCGTAGCTGATCTCGGGATCGACGAACACGTTGCCGATGTGCGACTGGTCGAGCCCGCGGCCGCGGCGGCCGGCGACGCGTTCGACGATCATCACTTCCGCGTGGTAGCCGCGGTTGTTGTGCACCACGAGCAGGAGCGGAATCCGATGATGGGCCGCGGTCCAGAGCACGCCCGGGCTGAAGTTCAGATCCCCGTCGCCGACGATGCCGATCGAGAGTCGGCCCGTTCCCTTGTTGGCCAGGGCCGCGCCGACCGACGCCGGGCTGTCGTAGCCGATGCCGAAGCCGCCCGAGTCTCCGTTGTAGCGGTGGCGCCGGTCGAAGTTCAGGAAGCGCCGCTGCCAGGGTCCGGTGAACTGGTAGCCGGACACCATCGCCCAGTCGTCGTTCCGGACCTGTTCCCTCAGCTCGGCGACCATGCGCGGCACGCTGACCGGGCTCTTGTTCCAACCGAACCGGCCCTCCCGGACCGCCGCCGTCCGCGCGGCCGCGTGAGCCCGGCCGATCCCCGCCCCGCGCTCTTCGAGTTCCCGCCGGCGTTCGGGAGTCGTCAGCCGCCGGACTTCCTCGATCAGGGACGGCAGCGTGGCCTCCCCGTCGGCCGCGATCGTCAGGTCCAGCTCGGCGTAGTTTCCGAAGTCGTGGATGTTGCTGCCCTGGAACAGGTACTCGGCGCAGACGCCGATCGTCCGGCCGCCGTTGGCGCGGGCGCGGCGCACGTCCCCGGTCATGTCGTTGAGCTCGAGACCCAGGATCACGTCCGGGGCGTAGTCGGGCCCGCCCGACCCGTAGAGCGGATGCCTGGAGGGGAAGTCGGCCCAGCCGCCGTATCCGCCCACGTCGACCGGCGCCTGCAGCGCCTCGGCCAACTCGATCATCCGGTCCCAACCCTCGGACGTCCACGCGAGCTTGCCCAGCCGGATCAACGGGCGTTCGGCGTCGACGAGCATGCGGGCGGCTTCCCGAACGGCGTTGGTGTCGCCTTGCGGCGGCGAAGCCATGGAGAGCTCGGGTATGCGCAAGCTCGAGGGGTCCTCGACCCGCATGTCCTGCAGGCCGGAATCCACGACAAGCAGCACCGGGCCCCGGGGCGGCGTCATCGCGATCCGGTAACCGCGCACGGCGGAGGCGGCGAAGCGCTCCAGCGTCGTCGGCTCGTCGTCCCACTTGACGAAGTCGCGCACCAGCGCGCCCATGTCCTGGGCGCTGTGGGGGCGGTTGACGACGCTGGTCGGGTTCCGGTTGTGGGCCACCAGGTAGATGGCCGGCACGCGGTCGGCCCAGCACTGGAAGATGCCCATGCCCGCGTGCAGCAGGCCCACCGTGCCATGGAACATCGCCATCATCGGCTTGCCGGACGCCTTGGCGTAGCCGTGGCACATCGTGGCCGCGGCTTCCTCGTGGAGGCAGGTGATGATCTCGGGCCGCGTGTTGCCCCCGTGGTTGATCATGGACTCATGGATGCCCTCGAAGGACGAGCCCGGGTTGATCGCCGCGTAGTCGATGTCCAGCGACCTCAGGACGTCCACCATGAAGTCCGAGGCGAACCCCCGGCCGGGCCCGGCGCCGACTTGGGCGCCGGAGCCGCCCAACTCGGCCTGGGCCTGCGCCACGGTCGGAGGCAGCACGGCGGGCCGCGCCGGCGCGGGGGATGCGGCTTCGGCCGTTTCGGCCGGCCCCGTCGCCGCGATGGCGGCCGCGCCCGCCGCGGCGCTCTTGAAGAAGTCGCGTCGCGGGACGTTCCGTTTCTTGTTGTCCTGGGGCGATTCAGACACCGGCGGACCTCCTTGAGGGATGCGGCGTGCCGTGCGGGGCGATGGACGCTTCCATGGCGGCGGCGCCCCGCGGCGAGCCACGGCCGAGGGGGTGTGGTCGGCCGCCGGGCGCGCCCGGGCCCGACCTGATTTCGAAAAACACGATAGTCGAATCGCCGGACGCCTCAAAGCCCTTTTTGCCCGGGCCGAGGCCTTTCCCGAGCGCCCGTTACCCTGGGGTCCGGGTGCGCCCGAGGGCCCGTCCCACGCGCTTGAGCCCCAGGCCCATCCCGATCAGGCTGCTGGCCAGCCCCCCGATGCTGAGGACGATGACGCCGATGTCCCAGGCGGGGCGGTTGTGATACCAGAAGCCGAAGTCCAGGCTGTGGAAGCCGTTGTAGATCCATCGGTCCAGGCGGCCGCGGTCGGTGAGCCGCCGCATGAGCCGGCTCCGGGCCGGGTCGATGTAGAGCCACGTGCCGTCCGCGTCGCCGAGCTTGACGCGGACGACGGGCAGGGGCGGCGAGCCCGCCCGGGGATAGTAGTAGTGGTCGTATTGGGCGAGGGTCTCGGATTCGACCACGGCGTCGGCGCCGTAGACGTCCCGCACCTGACCGACGAGAAACTCCGACGAGACGGCGCCGTCCGGCGGCCCGAGCGGTGACGCCGACAGGAGCGTCTCGCTTCCGTCCGCGCCGACGGCGGCGTAGTGCGCCCGTCCCTGGATGCGCAGGAACCGCACCTCCCGGACGCCGTCTCCGGCGACGGCCGCCCAGGCTTCGGGCGCCGCGGGCGGGAAGAGCCCCATGTCGAGCGGACCGCCGGTCAGGGTCCGCTCCAGGCGGCCCGTGTTCACGCCCCCCTGGTTGGCCCATCCCCACGGATCCATCGACAGCAACCCGCTGAACACCCACGTCAGCGTGAACAGGCCGAAGATCAGGCCCGTCACGTAGTGCCAGCGCATCCACCCGCGGTAGGGCACGGCCTCCATGAAGCGTCGGAACCGGAACGGGCGCGGCGGCCGGAACTGCACGAGGCCGACGATGATGCCCAGCAGCGCCACGCCGCACCCGACCACCGCCAGCCATATGACGGTCTGCGACCACAGGGGGCCGTTCAGGCGCAGGGGCGTGAAGTACAGCCAGTGCGGGATGGCCGCCACCCAGGCCATGGCGCGCGTGAGGCGCGTCGTCAGGACGGCCACTTCCGCGGTCTGCTCGGAGACGTAGAGCTCCGTGCCCGCCCGGTCGTCGACCCGGATCCGGTGCATCGGCAACCGGGCGCGTTCGACCAGGGTCCATTGATCCGCCTCGTAAAGCACCCCGGCGTGCTCCAGCCGGGCGCCGGCGTCCCCCACGAAACGCGCGGCCACGGACAGCGCGTCGTCGGAGTCCACGTCGACGAGCATCTCGCCCGTGTCGGCGAACACCGTCACGTCCCCGCGCATGGAGAACCGGTACGCGGGCCGGTCCATCACCATCAGGAGCGCGGCGCCGTCCGGGTGGTTGCCGAGAAACGCGCGTTCGGCCGCTTCGGACGGGTCGAGGCGGACGCGTGAGAAGTCCAGGGGCGGCAACCGGGCCAGGCGCGTTTCCGGCGCCAGCGCCGGCATGCCGCGCGCGTAGATCATCGCGATGCCGGACACGAACCAGGCCGCGAAGAGCAGGCTGAACGGGATGCCGAGATAGCGATGAACGCGGATCGCCCACCAGCGGACGTGCGTCAACGGCTGGATGGACATCACGAGACCGCGCGGAGCGGCTCCTGCCCGCCGGCGTTTCGAGCCGACGGGAGCGTGATGCGGAAACGGCTCCCCCCCGGGCCGGCGTCTTCCAGCGTCAGCCGCCCCCCGTGCGCTTCGACCGCCCACTTGGCGATCGACAATCCCAGGCCCGAGCCCCGGTGGGAGCCGCGGGAGCGGGATCCGTCGACCTGGAAGAAGCGGTCGAAGACCCGCTCGCGCAACTCCGGATCGATGCCGGGTCCGGTGTCCACCACGTCGAGGACGGCGTCGTCCGAGCGGCGGTCGATGCGAATCGAGATCTTGCCGCCCGGGGGCGTGTGCCGGATGGCGTTGTCGACGAGGTTGAGCAAGGCCCGTCCCAGCACGAGCCGGTCGCCGGTGCATTCCACGTCCCGCCGGCGCTCGACGCGAAGGGACTGACGCTTCTCCTCGGCGAGGACGTCGAGTTGCCCGGCGATTTCGTCGGCGAGCCCTCCAAGCTCGATCCGCTCCGACGCCAGACGGGCCTGGCCGGTCTCGGCGCGAGACAGCATCAGCAGCCGTTCGACCAGGTCGGCCATGCCGTCGACCTCCTCCAGCATGCTGCCGATCACTTCCCGGTATTCGGCGGAGGTCCTCGACCCGCGCAGCCCGACTTCGCCCACGCTCCGCATGGCCGTCAGCGGCGTTCTCAACTCGTGGGAGGCGTCCGACATGAAGCGGCGCATCCGATCGAACGACGATTCCAGGCGCGTGAGCGTGTCGTTGAACACGGTGGCGAGGCGTCCCAACTCGTCCCGGGGATTCTCCACGGGAAGCCGGTCCTCGAGGTGTTCGGCGGTGATGGAGCGGGCCCGGTCGGCCATGCTGTTCACCGGGGCCAGCGCGCCCCGCGCCAGGGAGTATCCGCCCAGTCCCGCCAGGGCCACGCCGACGGGCAGGCCCAGCAGAAGCATCAGCAGCAACTCGGCGCGCTCGTTGCGCATCGGCCCTTCGGAACGGGCCACCTGGATGACGTACGGCTCGCCGCCAATGGTCGAGCGCCCGCTCAGGACGCGCCACGGGGGATCGATGTCCTCCACCGACACGATCTCGTTCGAGGCCTCGACGGCCAGCTCCTCGACGTGCGGGACGAGACTGCGCTGGGCGTTCCAGGTGCTGTAGAGCAGTCGCCCGCCCGTGCTCCGCACCTGGAGCCATGGGCTGCTGTCGGTGTCGCCGCTGGGGTCGAACGTGCCGAGCGAGCCGTCCGGCAGCCGTTCCAGCATCTCGTTGGGCCACTGGAAGTCCGCCCGCAGCCGGTCGTTCAGGCCCTCGGAGGCGTTGCGGCTCACGACCACGAACACGGTGCCCGCGTAGACGGCGAGGATGACCACCATGACGGCCACGTTCCAGAGCGTCAGCCGCAGGCGAAACGTCGGAATCGGCCGCCATCGGCTCATGGCGCCTCCAACCCCAGCGAGAAGCCCACGCCGCGGACCGTGTGGATCAGCTTCGCCGCGCCGCTGCGGTCGATCTTCCGGCGGAGCCGGGCGATGTGGACGTCGATGACGTTGTCGATGGGGGTCGCCCGTTCCGTCACTTTCCAGACGTCGCGGGCCAGCGTCTCCCGATGCACGGTCCGGCCCTGCCGCCGGAGCAGGTACTCGAGCAGCTCGAATTCTCTCGCGGTCAACTCCACCGCCTGACCGGCGCGGTCGACCTTGCGTGTGAGCAGATCCATGTGCAGGTCCGATACGCTGAGCTTCAACGCGTCCTCGGTGCGCCCCTGGCGCCGGAGCAGCGCGCGGATCCTCGCCAGCAGCTCCTCGAACGCGAACGGCTTGACCAGGTAGTCGTCCGCGCCGCGGTCCAGACCGGCGACACGGTCTTCGATCGCGTCGCGGGCGGTCACCAGCAGCACGGGCGTCCGGACGCCCCGGTCGCGGAGCGTGCCGAGGACCTCCATGCCGTCCCGCCCGGGCAGCATCACGTCGAGCAGAATCATGTCGAACCGCTCGGTGGTGGCCCGATAGAAGGCGTCCTCGCCCGTCTCGGCGAGAACCACGTCGTAGTGCTCGCCTTCCAGGCCTTGCCGCAGCGCTTCGGCTACCTTGTACTCGTCCTCGACGACCAGGATACGCACGGCTCGACTCTGGATGATGGTCTCACAGTATGCAGAGACGGCGAAGCCCCGGCCGCGGGGCCGGGGCTTCGAGCGTCGAATCGGCGGAAAGGCTAGCGCGCCGGAGGCGTGGACGAGAAGAACGGGTTCCCGAAGTCGTCCCGCAGATCGAGCAGGAACTTGTTGTTCTCCTGGCAGATGTACTCCTGCAGCTCCTGGCCTTCGCGCCACGGAATGTCCCAGGCGATGGTCCACGGCTCGGTGTAGGCGCCGGGATCGTCGATCGTGGTCTCGTAGTGCAGCGTGTTCCGGTCCGGACGCGTGATCCGCTCCACGGTGCGCAGCATCCCGGTGTGCATGTGCCCGCCGAAGTCCAGCCACGTCTTCTCGTTGTAGCCGACCGTGTCGATGACGAGCGTGTCGCCCTCCCAGCGTCCGACGGAATGCCCGAAGTAGGTCGGGTTCAGCGCGTCGCCCTCCGGATGCGCGCGGCCGTCCATGTGGATTTCGCGCCAGACGTGGGCGCCGCCCTCGTAGATGATGATGATGCGGTCCTCGTCCTGGATGATCTCGGCCGGGTAGGGCGTTCCGAACGCGCGCGGCCCGCCCGGGGGCAGGCAGAACCCTTCCGGATCGTAGGCCACCCTGTTCGACGCGTTGTACTCGTGCATCGCCCGGGTCCAGGGCAGGAATGGCACCTCGCCCCCGCCGACGATCCTCTCGGCGAAGTTCGTGATCCAGGGCAGGCCCCACACGCCGTCGCCGCCCAGGTCGACCGTGCCGTCGGGCAGCCGCGGGGCCGGCGGCGCGTCGGCGGATCCGTCCTGCGCCCACGCCCCGGGCGCAAGCGTCAGCAGGCCCGCGGCGGCCAGGGCCACGATGCGGCCGTTTCGGTTCTTCAACGGTGTTCGCACTTTCGTCTCCATCAGTTGAGCACCACGCGGAACGTGCCGTCCTCCTCGCCGTGGGAATAGGTCCCCGAGTAGGTCCGGTTCGTCCACGAGCCCAGGTTCTCCAGCGTGCCGACGGCGGTGTAGCGTTCGAGCTCGCCCTGATAGGGGACCATGGCCTCGATGGTCAGCGTCCACGTGGACGGGTCCAGCTCGGCCCGATCGATCTCGATCGCGTTCGGGCCGGGGTTGATCGTGCCCGAAATCTCGTTTCCGTCCCAATCCAGCAGCAGCAGGATGCGGTTGCGGTGGTCCTCGGTCGGCCCCCAGTCGCCGCTCCACGACCCCTTGACCGGATGCCCGGCCTGGGCCAGCGCCGTCACGGCGACGGCCAGGCAGGCGACCAGGCTGAAAAGACGCAATGTTCCGCTCTTCATGGTTGAATCCACTCCTTGACGGTGTCCACCCTGTTGAATCGAATCCCGAATATAGCATCAGTCGCGCGCCGGTGAGCAACAGAATCGCCTTCGATCCCGGGACTGTCGATCTTGACAGCCGGCAATC
>JAJEDW010000294.1 GCA_022821265.1 Acidobacteriota bacterium | reverse complement strand
GGGACCATCGGCGGCGGCGGCGGCGGCGGCGCCCCGAGCAGGTTCTCCAGAACCCACTTGCCGCGCACCACCGGTGAAGTCCGGTCGGTGTGGGACGTCACCATCAGGACGGCGCCCTTTCCCAGAAGCCCGCGCCGGGTCTCGTCGTCGAGCGTCACGCGCCGGAAGCGGCTGCCGTAGATGTTGGGAATGCCGTAGTGGCGGGCCAGGCGTTCGTTCAGGAACGTGTAGTCCGCGCGCATCAGGTCCAGGACGTTCCGGTCCTCGTCGACGATGCTCCGGAAGAACAGCGAGGTCTCCCGCTCGAAGGCCCGCCGAAGGTTGTCGTCGAAATCGGGATAGGCCTCCGACAGCGGCTGCATGTTCGGTAGGTTCCGCAGATACAGCCACTGCGCGGCGAAGTCGGTCGTCAAGGCATCGGCCCCGGGATCGGCCAGCATCCGCCGCGCCTGGGACTCCAGAACGCCCGTCTCGCGCAGCCGGCCCGCCTCGGCCAGATCCAGAAGTGCGTCGTCCGGGATGCTGGACCACAGGAAGAACGACAACCGCGAGGCGAGCTCCAGGTCCGTAATCGGGTAGACGGCGCCGGGCGCGGCGCCGGCGGGTTCCGTCTCGACGTGGAACACGAACTTCGGGCTGGCCAGGATTCTCTGGAGCGCCGCCTGGACACCCTTCTCGAACCCCCCGGCGTTGCGTCCCTCGCGATAGAACGCGTCGAGCCGTTCCAGATCCCCGTCGGTCAACTGCCCCCGGTAGGCGCGGCGCGCCAGGTCGCGGACGATCGTCCGGGCGCAGGCGTCCTCGGCGTCACCCCGGTCCGGATGGCAGGTGAAGATCTTGCGGCGAGACGGCGTGTCCCCCGGGCCGGTCGGATCGAAGGGCCCGGTGATGCTGAACATCTCGAAGTGGGGATGCCCGGAGGTGTCCCGCGTGTCGGTCGAGCTGCGGACGAACGGCTGCAGCCGCGTCGGGTTGGCCGCCGCCGTGCGTTCCAGGAACGCGGCGGTGATCACGCGCGGGCCGGCCTTCAACGACAACCGGACGCGCCCCCGGGCGTCGATCTCGTCGCCGAGGCGCGTCATGTTGACCAGGTTGGCCGCGAAGTCCTCCTCGCCGCCCATGTCGAACACGTGGACGCGTTCGCCGTCCACCGCGTACTCGATCCGGTGGGGATACTCCAACCCGCGCATCACGCCGAGGTTGGTCCGGAACATGCGGACGGCGAGAATGTACTCGCCGTCCAACGGCAGCGTGACGTCCGCCCGGATGCCGCCCACCGTGCCGATCGGCATGCCCTCCAGGTGGATGTCCTGGGACGCGTCCTGTCGAATTCGGAACGTTTCGCTTCCCGGCGCGGTGTCCATGTCCCCCACGGCCAGCGCGCTGACCCTTCCGGCAGCGTCCATGTAGCGTTCGAGCAGGACCGGTGACACGCCCAGCACGTCGCCGATATTGTCGAAGCCGTACGCCGCGTCGTCGGGCGGCAACAGGACGGACGGATCCACGTCGAGCGCCAGCAGGTCGCGGATGGCGTGGGCGTACTCGGTCCGGTTCAGGCGCGCCAGGAGCGGTTGACCGGGGTTCGGGTCCGCTTCCCAGGCCCGGTCGAGCTCCGTCTCGAGCCAGCGGATCAGCGCTCTGCGTTCCGCGTCGCCGGGCCGGGGGGCGCCCTGGGGCGGCATCATGCCCACACGCAACTTGCGGACGGCCTTTTCCCAGGTTTCCGCGTCCTCGCCGATGCGGGCGAGGTCCATCGCGTCGAGCGCCAGGCCGGCGGTCCGGGTCTGCTGGTTGTGGCAGGTGACGCAGTACCGGTCGATGACGGCGCGGGATTCCGCGATGGGGTTGGACTGGGAGGCCGTTGCGGATGGCGCCGCCGCCAACACGAACACGACCGTCCATCCGAATCGAATGCTCACAGAGCTACAGTCTCGCGCGATCGGCGCGGCATTCCCAAAGAAAAACGCCGAGCCCCGGCGAAGGCTCGACGCTGAGTACGTTTCGATCCCACGTGTGACGGAACCCGCCGGGTGGAGACCCCGGCGGGTTCCAGCCTGACGCTAGAAGTCCAGACGGATCTGGGCCGAAATGGTCCGGTTCCCGCTCTTGGACCGGATCTCTCCGAAGACTCCGGAGTTGATGTTCAGATTGGGGTTGCCCGGCGTGGGATGGTTGAAGATGTTCTGCGCGTCCATCCGCACGCTGACTCTCTGCGCCTCCCCGATCTGGATCGACTTCTCGATGTTCAGGTCCACGTCCCAGCGTCCCGGGCCCTCCATGGTATTGAGTCCGAGCGACCCGAGCTCGCCCGGTTGCGGATGCTGCAGCACGATGTTGCCCGAGGCGTCGGCCAGCGCGTCGATCGTGCACCAGCGCTGGAGACTGGACGCCACCGCGCCGCACTGCGGATCGCTGACCCGCTGGTATGGCTGGGTGAAGAAATTGCCAAACACGGTGTCCGAACCCCAGACAACCTCGCCATCGCGCGGGAAGCCGTTGACGAAGTCGGGCGTTCCCGTCCCGTACAGCATCTGGCCCGCGGCCACCGTGCGTGGGTCGCCCGAGGTCATGTTGAAGATCGTGCCGACCTGCCAACCCTCGATCAGGCGGGCGAGCCAGCCGGGAGCGTTCGAACCGATCAGCCGTCCGGGGCCGAACGGCAGCCGGAACGTCCCGAAGCTCCGGAACGAGTGCGTCCGGTGGTTGGTCTGCAGTGTGTAATCCAGGTGTCGGGCCATCGGATCTCGGAACCCGTCGTTGCCCAAGGCGAAGATTCCCAGGTTCCGGCTCCACGTGTAGGTGGCCTGGTAGTTGACGCCGTGCGTTTCCCGCAGCGTGGCCTGGACTTGCAGTGAATGGTAGATGGATGTGTTGACGTTTTCGGCGAGCACCACGTTGTTGAACTGCGGGTTCGCCGTGATGAAGTTCTCGGGGAACTGTCCGCTGGAGCGGAGCAGCCCACCCCGGATGATGCCGCCGCCGGTCTGGATCGTGCCCGTGTTGGTCCGGTTCAGCCAGTCGGCCACGTCGACGAAGTCGCCGTTGGCGATGTCGCCCCGCGTGGACGAATGCCGCCGCAAGGCTTCGGATCCGGTCACGTCGACGCCGACCACGCCGATGCCGCGGCCCATGTTCAGGCCGGCCATCATCCGGTCGAAGACCTCGGCGTCGCCGCCGGCGCGGGTCAGTTCCAGCGCCTGCAACAAGCTGTTGCCCCGGATGTCTTCGGCGTTCAGGTTGTAGGTCTCGTGCAGCTTCATGCCGCGCGTCCCGACGTACTTGACGTCGAGGGTCAGGTTCCGGCCGAGGGCGCGCGTCACGCCCAGCGTGAACGTCTGCACGTACGGCGTCTCGTATTCCGGGTGGTGCACGCGCAGCGTCTGCGAGCGCTCGGTGATGGGGATCGACCGGAACGGCTGGGCGTCGCCGATGTCGATCGGCACCTCAATGTCCGTGAAGTTCCGGAAGGATCCGTCGCCATAGTCATCGGGCTGGTAGACGAAGCCCGGCAGACCCCCGACGTCGACGTCGATCCAGGAAAAGCTGTCTCCCGGCAATTGGTAAGTGACCTGGTAGCCGCCGCGCACCGTCGTCCGGTCGCCGCCCAGGAAGTCGGGCGACCACGCGAAACCGACCGCCGGCGCCCAGTTGTTGTGGTCTCCCCCCCAGATCCCCTGGTTGGGGTATTCCGAGCCTTCGCCGATCAGGACGACGCGCGTGTCCGGCCCCAGGCGCTGGGTGCCGCCGCTCATCCAGCCGTCGAAACCGCCCGAGTAACCCCAGCCCGTCTGGTTGCCGCCCTCCAGACCCGGCGTGAAGCCGGCGCCCGAGGCCGAATAGAGAACGGGGACCTGGATCAGGTCGTAGCGGACGCCGAGGTTCAGCGTGAAGTTGCTGGTCACCTGCCAGTCGTCCTTGATGAAGAAGTTGAACTCGTTCATGTGCCAGTCCTTCAGCCTCCCGTTCGTGCCCGGGGGGTTGTCCGGATGGGCCCATGTGTCGCGGAAGTCGAGGAAACGTGTGTCGGTCGGTTCCCGGATCTCGAACTTCTGCGCGATGTATTCCAGGGACCCCGACAGCGAGAGCAGAACATTTTCGGCCAGCGTCTGGTTCGCCGGAAGCAGCCCCGCGATCTGGTCGATACCTTGCACCGGCACGTCGCCGTCACCGCCGTAGGCGTGCGGTATCACCTCTCCGGCCGACCATCCCAGCGAGCTCTGGAACCGGCGCTCGGCGCCGAACTTGAACGAGTGGTTGCCTGTGGTCCAGCTCACCGTGTTCCCGAACGTGTTCAACGGGCTCTTGTTGCCGATGTTGGCGCACAGCCCCTGGCAGTTGATCATGTTCTGCGAGAAGAGGGTGGGGTGCATGACCACCGGCGTACCGTTGATCTGCGGCATGTAGTCGAAAGCGGCCTGTGCGATCTCCGGGTCCGAATGGAGATACGGCGGCAGCCATTCCAACGTGGTCACGCGCCGCCCGAACTTGGCTTCGTTCAGCAGATTCGGGCTGAGCGTCGAAGTGAAGTTCAGCGTGTAGACGGTCGGCTTCGTTCCGCCGTCGCCGTCGAACCCGTTGGGCCACGGCGACACCTGGTTGTTCGTCGTCCGGCGCCGCTCAACGATCCAACTCCCGGTCAACCGGTGGTTCGGGTTGAAGTCGTGGTCGATCTTGATGTTGAACTGGCGCCGGTTGAAGCTGAGCGGGTTGGCGCCCGTGCCGAGGCTTCCGGGGGTCACCCGGCGCGTCCACCGGTGGATCGCCGTATTCAGGCCGTCGCCTCCGTCGAACGCGTTCGGCCGTGGCATGTCGCCGATCAGCCGCGCCATGAAGCCGCTCGGGTCCATCCCCGTGCGGTTGGGATCGCCCGTGTTCAGGGCGTCGCCGAACACGCTGAAGCTTTGCATCGGACCGGTCGCGCCGGGTATCTGCGTCCAGTTCAGCGGGTTTCCCGCGGCGTCGACGACCGGCGCCCGCAGCGAGTTTCCGGAGCCGCTCGGGGCCTGCTCCGCGTTCCCGTTGTTGACTCCTGGGAAGAAGCGGAAGATGCCCTGCCGGGCCGTATCGGTCAGAACGACCGTCGACACGGTCTGCTTGGTCAAGGCGCGTTGCCCGTCGAAGAGGAAGTAGAAGAACGTCTTGTTCCGGATGATCGGCCCGCCGATGCTGGCCGTGTACTGGTTCCGGTTGAACCAGTCCTTGTCCCGCCCGAGGCGGTTGTTCGACCAGGAATTGGCGTTGAGCGCCGAGTTCTCCACGTTCCAGACGGCCAGTCCGTGGAACTCGTTCGTCCCGGACTTGGTGCGGACCTGCATCTGCGACGAGCCGGGCGTCTCGACGTCGACGGCGGCGACCACGATCCGGACCTCGGCCACCATGTCGGGGTTGATGAACGTGGCCGCCTGCAGCCCCTGCTCGTGGCGGCCGTTGTTGACCGTCATCCCGTCGATCTGGATGTTGACCGAGCGCGAACCCTGGGCCGGAATGCCGGCGAAGGTCGTGCCCGAGTTGGTTCCGCCGATGACGCCGCCCACGGTGAGCGCCGCGATCTCGCTCACGTTGCGCCCGACGATCGGCAGGTTCACGACTTCCTCGGCCGGGAGGGTGTCGGCCACGGATTGCACCAGCGTCGTCAGCACCTCGTCGGCCGCGACCGTGACTTCGACCTCGGTGGCGAGCGCACCGACCTGGAGCTCGAAGTTGCGCAGGATCTGCTGGCTCGACCCCAGGTTCAGGCTGTAGGACTGAGCCTGAAAGCCGGGCAGCTCCGCGGTGACTTCATAAGGTCCGGGGCGGAGGCTGGGGAACCGGTACGTGCCGGTCTCGTTCGATACCGCGGTTGCCGCGATGCCGGTGTCGGTGTTGGTGGCCGTGATCTCGACGCCGGGAATGAGGGCGCCGGTGGCGTCGGTCACCGTGCCGCTCAACGTCGCGTTGATCACCTGCGCCGACAGCACGGCCGGCCAGGCGAATAGCAGAAGAAATACAGTCAGGAGGGGAACGTTCCTACACCGTTTCATGAAAACTCCTTACGCCCGGCCGATCGAGCTTCACGACGTGAACGGTCGCGCTTGCCCTCGTACCGTGGCTTGCGGTCGAAGTCCGTGAGGCACGGACAGACTGCCGCCTGCCGTGCGCGAGTTTCCACAAGACATGGAAACTTGTGAGAAATGATTCGACCGCCGGGACCGATTGTCAAAGTATTTGAACCGGCCGAACTCTGGTCGGTTTCGATCGGCCGCGACGGCCAAAAAACGCGTGAGATGGTGCGGATTTGCGTTTATCGTTTTGGAGTTCGGGACTCGCCGGGCCAAGGCCGGCCGCCAGTCCTTGAAGGAGTTCGACATGAGCGAAGTCACCCTGCGTGTAAACGGCGCATCCCGCACCGTGGACATCGAGCCGTCCACGCCCCTGCTCTACATTCTGCGCAACGACCTGGGCTTGGAGGGGCCGCGCTTCGGCTGCGGCCTCGGACAGTGCGGCGCCTGCACGGTCTTGATCGACGGCCGCGCCGTCCGGTCGTGCATGACGCCGGCCGAGAACGCCACGGGCGAGATCACGACGCTGGAAGGACTGGCGCGGGATGGGGAGCTGGACCCGGTCCAGCAGGCATGGATCGACTTGCAGGTTCCCCAGTGCGGTTTCTGCCAGAACGGCCAGATCATGACGGCCCGGGCGCTCCTGGACCGCAACCCGAATCCGACGGACGCCGAGATTCGGCAGGGAATGAACGGCGCGTTGTGCCGCTGCATGACCTACTACCGGATCCAGGCCGCCGTTCGGCGGGCCGCGGAGACGACGCGCGCGGAAGCGCGGGCGGCCGACGCGGAGGTGCGGGCATGAACGCTCCGAACAACCTTGCGTCCCGGATCGAGGCGGCGATCGCCGGCGCCGGGCTGTCCCGCCGGAAGTTCCTGAAGAGTTCCGGCTTCCTGTTCGTCAGCATCGGCGCCGGCTCCATCGTCGGCCGTCCCGGAACCGCCGCGGCCCAGGACGCGGGTCCATATCCGGACCCCGACTTCCGCGAGCTGGATTCGTGGATCGTCATTCACGAGGACAACACCGCGACGTTCTACGTCGGCAAGACCGACGGCGGTCAGGGCACGGGCACCGCGTTCCGCCAGATGATGTGCGACGAGTTGGACCTGCGGTTCGACCAGAGCGAGCTGGTCATGGGCAGCACCGACGTCACCGTCGACCAGGGCGGTTCGGGCGGTTCCGACGCCATCCAGACCGACGGCTGGCCCATGCGCCGCGTCGCGGCCGAGGCGCGCCGCGTCCTCGTGGACATGGCCGCGGAACGTTTCGGCGTGACGGCGGCCGATCTGAGCGTGTCCGAGGGCGTCGTGACCGTTGCCGGCGACGCGTCCCGGCGCGTCACCTACGGCGAGCTCGTCGGGGGCGGGCGCTTCAACGTCGCCCTGACCGGCAACAGCATCAACCAGACGACGGGGCAGGCCGAGGTGAAGGCCGTCCAGGATCTGCGGATCGTCGGCGAGTCCTATCCCCGGTACGACATCCCGCCCAAGGTGGACGGGACGCTCCGGTGGGCCACCGGCGTGCAGGTTCCCGGCATGCTCCACGCGCGGAACGTCCGTCCGCCGCTGGCAGGCGCGCGCCTGGTGGGGATCGACGAGTCCTCGGTCGACGGCATGCCTGGATTCGTCCGCGTCCTCAGCCGCGGCAACTACGTGGCCGTGGTCTGCGAACGCGAAGAGCAGGCGATTGCGGCGGCCGAGGCTCTTCAGGTCGAATGGGAGCGCCCCGAGACCGCCCCGTTCCCCTCGTCCGAGGACCTGTTCGCCTACATGCGCGACGCCACGCCGACATCCCCGGCCCGCTCCGGGCAGCCTTCGGTCGTCGGCGACATCGACGCCGCGCTCGACGGCGCCGCGAGGGTCGTCAGCGGGAGCTACGAGATCGGGTTCCAGGGCCACACCGCGATCGGGCCGGCCCACGCGACGGCCGACCCGTCCGACGGGCAGATGACGATCTATTCGAACGACATGAAGTCCTACGGCCTGCGGAACGGCGTCGCCGAGTTCCTCGGCATGCCGCGCGAGCGCGTCCGCGTCGTCTACATGGAGGGACCCCAGGTCTACGGGCGCACGGC
>JAJEDW010000320.1 GCA_022821265.1 Acidobacteriota bacterium | reverse complement strand
GTGTTGGGATTCCGGAAGAAGAAACCGCCCGTCACGCGGCGGCCGGCGTAGTTCGCATGGCCGTAGGCCTGGACGCCGGCGTCGAACAGGTGGCCGAAGTTGCCCCAGAGCTTGACGTTGTCCTCGATCCGGGACGCGCCCCAGATCTGCGCGGGGTCGGCGACCACGTCGTTGCCGGCCGCGATCAGCAGCGCGGCGTCCTCGCGCTGCACGCTGCGGCTGGTCGGTCCGGCGTACCCGTACTCGACGCTGAGGTTGGCGAAGCCGGTCCGGCCCAGCGGCAGTCCGGCGTTGGCCGCGATGGTGTACGCGCCGCCGTCGCCGGCGCCGTAGCCGCCCGTGTAGACCTCGACGCTCCCGCCGGAGGCGTCGTCCTTGAGCAGGAAGTTGAGCACCCCGGCTATGGCGTCCGAGCCGTACTGGGCCGCGGCGCCGTCGCGCAGGACCTCGATCTGCCGCAGCGCGATGGCCGGAATGGACGAGATGTCCGGGCCTTGCGCGCCGTCGGCCACGCCGTTGCCGAGCCAGGTGATGACCGCGCCCCGATGGCGGCGCCGGCCGTTGACCAGCACCAGCGTGTGATCGGGCGCCAGACCGCGCAGGTTCGCCGGGCGCATGACGCGGGCCGCGTCGCCGACCGGCTGGGGATTGACGTTGTAGGAGGGCGCGATGGCCCGCAACCGGTCGCCGACGTCGGTGCTGCCGTGGCTGGCGATCTCTTCGGCGGGAATGGCGTCGATCGGCACCATCGACTCGGCGACCGACCGCGGCCGCGCGCGGCTGCCGACCACGACCACGGCCTGCCCTTCCAGCTCGATGGCCATCTCGACGTCGAGCATCGCCGCGGCGCCGGTCCCGATCCCGACGTCGGTACGCACGACATCGCGGAAACCGGGCAGCGTGAACGTCACGGCGTAGACGCCGGCCTCGAGCGCGGGAACGGAATACAGGCCCGCGCCGCCGGTGACGGCCGTCCGGACCGGAGGGCCGTCCGCTGCGAGCCACACTTCGACCCGGACGCCGGAGAGCCCGAGCCCGGTGGCGTCGGTCACCGTTCCCGACAACCCGCCGGCCTGCGCGCCCGCGGCCGCGGATACGGACCACAGACACAGCAGGGCCGCCGCCGCGGCAAGCGCAGCGCCTTGGGCTGGCGCTCCCGCGCGGAACGTCCGGATCTTCCCGGTGCCGCGTTTCATGTGGATTTTCCCGGGACGATGAACGCGTCCGACGTATTCGAAGAGGCGTGGTGCAAGTGGCTCATCGCCAAACCCGGGATCACCCGTTTCGAATCTGCATCATCATGACCCGTGCGGTCAACGCCCCCCGGCGAAACCAACAGCAGCGCCGCCAACTGCCGCCGCCCGCGCTGCAGGGCGATTGGGGCGGCGAACCCGACCGCGACAACGACCATCGATCGGAAAGTGCGCTCAGTGGCAAGCATCAGACAGGTCATCATGGGCATGTTCGGTGAACTCGCGTCAACATTCCATGTATCCTGGTTCGACATGAAGCGATGTTTCGCGATTCGCTAACCGACGTAACAATGGGGAACCCGATGTTGGCCAAGCTGACCTCCAAGAACCGGTTGACGCTGCCCAAGTCCGTAACCGCGATGGTGGATCCCACCGACTACTTCGAGGTGACGGCGGAGAACGGCCGCATCGTGCTGACTCCCGTACGCGCCAACCGCGGCGACCCCGTCAGAGCCAAGCTGTTCGAACTCGGCCTGTCCGAGGCCGACGTGGGAGCAGCCGTCCGATGGGCGCGGACACGCCGATGACGCCCCCGTCAACGCGGGCCCTGCACTGAAGGCACCGCCGACACGGCGCCGAACCGCTCCATGACATCGTCGGTGAATCCGACGAACGTGGGTTCCGGCCGCAACCGCACGCCGAACCGGGCTTCCACGCCGTCCTGTATCTCCTCCGCCAGCCCCAGCACATCCGAGGCGGTCGCCCCGCCGCGGTTGACGAGCGCCAGCGTGTGCTTCGACGACAGCCCGACCGCGCCGCGCCGCGTCCCCTTCCGGAAGCCGGCGCGCTCGATCAGCCACGCGGCGGGCAGCTTCACGCCGCCGTCGGCCGGGTACCGCGGGCACGCCGTTCCGGCCGCGGCGTCCACGCCTCGCGCGGCGGATTCGTCGACGACGGGGTTCTTGAAGAACGACCCGGCGCTCCGGGCGTCGGCGTCGCCGCCAACCAGGAGCATGGCCTTCGAGGCGCGGATCCGGCGGACCGCGTCGCGGACCTCCGCCAGGCTCGGAGGAACCGCGCGTCCCTTGAACGCGCGCGCCAGATCGGGGTAACCGATCGTCGGAGACGGGTTCGCCTCGAGAACGTAGGTCACCGAGAGCACGACATAGCGGCCGCGAGCCGTCGTGTTGAACGCGCTCGTCCGGTAGGCGAAGCCGCAGTCCCCGGCCGCGAGTTCGACGACTTCCCCCCTCTGCCGGTCATAGGCGCGGACCGAATCGATCACGTCGGAGACCTCCTGGCCATAGGCGCCGACGTTCTGGATGGGGGTCCCGCCCACCCAGCCGGGAATGCCCGTCAGGCACTCGATTCCGCCCAGGCCCCGCCGGACGCACTCGGCCACCAGGGGATCCCAGTCCACGCCGGCGCCGGCGGTGACGCGCGTCTGTCCGCCGACGGATTCGGTGAAGGTCACGCCGCCGACGGCCGCGCGAAGGACCAGGCCGTCGAACCCCTCGTCGGAAACCAGCATGTTGCTTCCGCCGCCCAGGACGAGCAGCGGCCACCCGGCGTCCTCGGCCATGCCGATGGCCTCGACGACGGCGTCCTCGGACCACGCCTCGACGAACCGCCGCGCGGGCCCCCCGACGCCGAGTGTTGTCATCGGCGCGAGGCCTGTGTTTTCCTGGACCGGGATCACTCCGAACCGAGTGTAGCAGCCCATCGAACGCGCTCATGACGCTTCGCCTCGTCCTGCTCGTCGTCTATTCGGCCGGCCTCGTCGCGCTGGGCCTCTTCCTGTCGCGTCGCGTGCGCCGGGCGTCCGATTTCCTGGTGGCCGGCCGGAGCCTCTCCTCCGGGCTGGTTTTCACCACGTTCCTGGCGGCCAACATCGGCGCCGGATCCACGGTCGGCGCCGCCGGCATCGGTTATGAATACGGGCTGTCGGCCTGGTGGTGGGTGGGCTCGGCGGGCCTGGGCTCGCTGATCCTCGCCAACCTGGTCGGGCCGCGCATCTGGCGGCTCGCCCGGCGGCACGACCTCGCGACGATGGGCGACTTCCTGGAGTACCGCTACAGCGCCGGCGTCCGCGGCATCGTCGCGGCGCTGCTCTGGGCCGGCACCCTCGCCATACTCGCGGGACAACTGATCGCGATGGCGACGATTCTGGAGATCGCCGCCGGTCTGCCGCGGTGGCAGGGGGTCGCGGCCGGGGGCGCGGTCGTGATGGCCTACTTCGCCGCCGGCGGGCTGTGGACCGCGGCCCGAGTCAACGCGGTGCAACTGGCGGTGATGGCGGCCGGCTTCATCCTGGCGCTGGGCGTCGCGCTCGCCGGCATGGGCGGATGGGCGGGACTCGGCGCGGAGCTGGCCGCGTCCCGGCCCCCGGCCTTCCGCAGCGTCACCGGGATCGGAATGCCAGGAATCCTGGCCTACGTCGTCATCCTCGTGCCGTCGTTCATCGTGTCGCCCGGACTGGTTCAGAAGCTCTTCGGAGCGCGCGACGAACGGGCCGTGCGCCTCGGCATCAACGCGAACGCGGCGTGCCTGCTGGCGTTCGCGTTCGTTCCGGCGCTCGTCGGCATGATCGCCTACGCCCGTTTCCCGAACCTCGACAACCCGGAGCTCGCGCTGCCCACCGTGATGCTGGAGATGCTTCCGGCCTGGATCGGCCTGCTTGCGCTGGCCGCCATCCTGTCGGCCGAGCTCAGCACGTGCGACGCCATTCTCTTCATGCTGTCGACGTCGCTCAGCGTCGATCTCTACAAGCGGTTCGTTGCGCCCGACGCCGACGACGGGCGCATCCTCGCCGTCAGCCGGGCCGCCGCCGTCGCGGGCGGCGTCCTCGCCATCGGCCTGGCCATCGTCCTGGAATCCATCATCGCGGCCCTGACCGTCTTCTACGGCCTGATGGCGGTCGCCCTGTTCGTCCCGGTCCTGATGGGCCTGTATTCGCGTGTCCCGACGGCCCGGACGGCGGTCTGGACCATCGGCGCCTCGTTGACGGCCACGCTGGCGGCCCACGCCGCCACCGGCGGCGCCGGCTACGGCATCCTGACGCCGTATGCGATCGGGATCGTTTGTGGGTTAGCATGGATGGCGGCCCGGACGTGGATCGTCGACCGCCCCTCCGGCGCCGGCACGCCATCATGACGCAAATGGATCGCAGATCGTTCGGCCGAATGCTCGCGGGCGGCGGTGTGCTCGCGGCGGCGCGCCGGGCCCAGACCGGGGGAACCGGCGGCCTCACCGACGTCGAGGGCCTTCGCGTGGGTCATTACACCTACGCGGAGCGGCCCACCGGTTGCACGGTCATCCTGTCCGAGGCCGGGGCCACGGCGGGCGTCGACGTCCGCGGCTCGGCGCCGGGAACGCGCGAGACCGACCTGCTCGATCCGGTCAACCTGGTGCAGGAAGTTCACGCCGTGGTGCTGTCAGGCGGCAGCGCGTTCGGGCTGGACGCGGCGACGGGCGTCGTCCGATACCTGCGCGAGCGCGGGGTCGGGTTTCCGACGCGCGCCGCCAACGTTCCGATCGTGCCGGCGGCGATCCTCTACGACCTGGGTCTCGGCGATGCGTCCATCACGCCCGACGCCGACGCGGGATACGCGGCCGCGGCCGCGGCCGCCGACGGTCCGGTGCCGGAAGGCAACGTCGGGGCGGGCGCCGGCGCCACGGTGGGCAAGACGGTGGGCGTGGGGCGCGCCATGAAGGGCGGACTCGGAACGTCGAGTTTCGAGATCGAAGACGGCATCGTCGTCGGGGCGATCGTGGCCGTCAACTGCGCGGGCAACGTCGTGGACCCGTCCACGGGCCGGATCATCGCGGGCGCGCGCAACGACGACGGGACGGGGTTCGTCGACACGCGGCGCATGAGGCGGCTTCGGACGGCCGGGACCGAGGCCCCGGCCGAGAACACGACGATCGGCCTCGTGGCCACCAATGCCGGCTTCACGAAGACCGAGATGACGAAGGTCGCGCAGATGGCGCAGGACGGGCTGGCCCGGACCATCTACCCGGCGCACACCCCCGGGGACGGGGACACGGTCTTCGCCCTGGCGACGGGCGCCTCCGAGGCGCCCGCCGGGGTGGGCGCCGTGGGCGCGCTGGCCGCGGAAGTCCTGGCCGACGCCATCCTTCGCGCCGTTCGCGCCGCCGAATCGATCCCGGGCTTTCCCGCGGCCCGCGACTATCCTTGACGCGGGAAACCGCGGGTCCTATCGTCGATGCGTCATCGAGACGCACTTCGACGGGAGGCGCGCCATGAGCCGGGTTTTCGTTTCACTCTTCGCGATCGTGCCGATGGCGGGGGCCGTCCTCGCCCAGGACGGCTGGACGCCGCCGCGGACGCTGGACGGCGCTCCGGACCTCCAGGGGATCTGGACCAACGCCACGATCACGCCGTTCGAGCGTCCGGAAGCCATGAGCGGACAGGCGGTGCTCACCGAAGAGGAAGCCGCCGAGGCCGAACGGCAGGCGGCCCTCGACAACGTCGACCGGCCCCCGCCGCCCGGCAGCGTGGGCAGCTACAACCGGTTCTGGTTCGACTCGGGAACCGACGTCGTGTCGACGCGGCAGACGTCGCTGGTCGTCGACCCGCCCGACGGGCGCGTCCCGTTGCGGCCCGAAGCCATCGAACGGCGCGCCGACTACCTGCGCCGCAACGCGGATTCCTGGATCTACATGAGCCCGTGGGACCGGTGCATCACGCGCGGGATGCCGGGGGGCATGTTCCCGGCCGGATACAACAACGCCTACCGGATCGTCCAGCTTCCCGGCTACGTCGTCATTCTCTACGAGATGATCCACGACGCGCGCGTCATTCCCGTGGACGACAGCCCCCATCTGCCGGCGGGGGTCCGCCAGTGGGACGGCGACTCGCGCGGCCGCTGGGAGGGCAACACGCTGGTCGTGGACACGCGGAACTACAACGGAAAAGGCTGGATCGCGACGAACGGGGCCGCCGGCCGCATCCGCGGCATTCCCCAGAGCGAGGACCTGCACGTGGTCGAGCGTTTCACGCGCGTCGCCGACGATACGATCCTGTGGGAGGCGACCATCGACGACCCGAACGTGTACACGCGGCCGTGGACGGTGGCGATCCCGCTGACGCGGGACCCGGAATACGAGATCTACGAGTACGCCTGCCAGGAAGGCAACCAGGCGGTCGCCAACGTGCTCAGCGGCGGGCGTGCGCGCGACGCCGCGGGCGACTGACACCCGCGCCGCCCGGCCTCACCGGTAGCCGAACAGGGGCGGGAACGCCACCACGACCAGCCCGGCCCAGGCTCCGAAGACCGGCAGATAGCCCGCCTGCCATCGCTCCAGGTCCGGAAAGGCGGCGCGTTTCTGGAAGAGGCGTCCGTCCAACCAGGCCGCCCGCGCCAGGTTGACGAGCAGGATCAGGTTCTCGCCGAGCGCGGCCGTCCTGTTCGCGGTGAAGCCGAACTCGGTGATCCGCGCCGCGATCGCGGCCAGGGCGACGGCGTCGACGGCGACCATCGACACCAGCAACAGCAACCGGAACCCGTCGAAGAGGCCCGGAGCCGAGGCGGGATCGCGCGCCGACAACGAATACAACAGCAGGCCGAAGACCACGACCAGAATCAGGTCGAAACCGATCAGCAAGTCCCGGTCGAAGTCCACGCCCACGCCCAGCCACGCCATGGTCGCCAGAAGCGCCACCAGGGCCAGGGCGAAAAGCGGTGTGAAGACGCGGGCCAGGACGGGCGCGACGTTCTCGACGACGCCCGGCCGCGTTTCCACCAGCCACGCGCTGACGACGACAGCGCCCATCGCCCCGCAGGGCAGCACCCAGGTCGTCAGCAACACCTCGACGTCGACGCCGATGGAGGCGAACATGCCGATGGTCAGGCCCGTGAAAACGCCGCCGCCCAGCGCGATCAGAACGTAGTGGACGAACCACTCCCCCGAGAACCGTATGAAGTCCATCCGCCGCTCGGCGGAGCGCCATCGGCCGCCGACGTAGGTGAAGCCCACGGCGAGCCACAGCGCGATCGGCAGGTGGATGGCCGTCAGCAGCCCGGTGGCCGCACCCTCCGCGAAGGGGTAGATGTTGGCGAAGACCGCCGCCGCCAGGAAGGCCCCGGCCGGCGGGATGCATTGGCGGACCCGCAACGCCCGCTTCCACGCGAAATAGACCGCCAGCGGGGTCAGCGCGAAGAGTCCGGCGTTGCGGGCGTAGAATTCCGCGTTCTCGACGAACGACCCCGCTCCCAGGAGCTCCGGCAGCTTGAAGGCCACGGCGGCGGCCACGGCCATCGTCAACGCCCAGGCCGCTTCGAAGCGCCCGGCGCGGCTCCAGCCAGGCGCCTCGGCGCCGGACGCCTCCCCGGAACGCTCCAGAGCCACTTCGCGGGCCAGCGCACCGGTCTGTCCGGTCCGCCGGAGGGCGACCAGGTAGGCTTCGTCCAGCGTCAGTCCGGCTTGGGCGAGGCCGGCCACGGCGTCGCGCAGGCGACGCTCGAGCGCCTCGCCTTCGGCGGTGGACACTCCCCGTCGGCCCAGCTCGGCGCGCCACCGCGCGATCCGATCATCCAGCGATTCGGGCCTCTTCCCTGAACCCGCGTGGGACATGGTCACGCCTCGGTCAGGGACACTCTAACCGAACGGCCGGGAATCGGAAACCGGTCGGGGACGGCTGTGCGAAGCCGTAGAATGGCCCCATGAAACCCCTGAACGGAGCCGTCGCCGTGGTCGCCGGCGCCACGCGCGGGGCCGGACGCGGCATCGCGACGATGCTCGGCGAGGCCGGCGCCACGGTGTACTGCACCGGGCGGAGCGTCGCCGGCCGATTGGCCTCGGGGGCCGGACGGCCGGAGACCATCGAGGAAACCGCCGAACAGGTCACGCGCCTGGGCGGCGCCGGCGTCTGGGTCCGGGTCGACCACGCCGTGGAAGCCGAGGTCGA
This sequence comes from Acidobacteriota bacterium, assembly GCA_022821265.1. Taxonomy (GTDB): domain Bacteria; phylum Acidobacteriota; class Terriglobia; order 20CM-2-55-15; family 20CM-2-55-15; genus JAJEDW01. The sequence goes on along the minus strand of JAJEDW010000320.1, from coordinate 2,220 downwards.
GGCGCTCTTCGAGCGCGTCAGCGCGGAGCAGGGCCGCCTGGACGTCCTGGTGAACGACATCTGGGGCGGCGACACGCTCACCGAGTGGGGCACGCCCTTCTGGGAGCTCTCCATGGAGAAGGGGCGGGCGATGCTGGAGCGGGCCGTCCTCACCCACGTCGTCACCAGCCGGCACGGCGCCCCGCTGATGGTGGAGCGCGGACGCGGCCTCGTCGTGGAAGTCACCGACGGCGACTTCCTCGGCTACCGGGGCAACCTGTTCTACGACCTGGCGAAGACGGCGGCGATCCGCCTCGCGTACGACATGGCGTGGGATCTGAAGGGCCGCGGCGTGACTGCGCTGACCGTCACGCCCGGATTCCTCCGCTCCGAGGCGGTCCTGGATCACTTCGGCGTCACCGAGGCGAACTGGAGAGACGCGGTCCGGAAGGACGCGCACTTCGCCCATTCCGAATCGCCGGCCTATGTCGGCCGGGCCGTCGCGGCTCTCGCCGCGGACCCGGACGTCGCCGCGAAGGCCGGCCGCGTGTGGGCGTCCTGGACGCTGGCCCGGGAGTACGGTTTCCGCGACCTCGACGGCCGGCAGCCGCACTGGGGCCGCCACATCCACCGCGCCGCCGCCGACATCCTGTCCCGGGGGGAGCCGCCGAACGAAGACGAACGCATGGTTCTCCGGTATCATCGGGGCCATATCGACCTGGACCCCGGCAAGGCGGACACCGCAAGACGGATCGACGAGGTGTTGGAACCCCATGACTAGACGCATGCGCACGATCGCCGTGGATCGGCCGGCCGGCCCCGGCCCGGCCGTCTTCGCGGCCTGGATGCTCCTGGTCCCCGCCCTGGCCGCCGGCCAGGTGACGGGCATCGACATCGAATCGCGCACGGACCTGCTCGACGGCCGCGAGTTCGGCCTGGCCGGCGCGTACGAGAAGCTCGCCGGCGCCGTCCGGTTCGCGCTGGATCCGAACGATCCGGCCAACCGGGCGATCGTGGACATCGAGCGCGCGCCCGTCAACGCGGACGGCCGGGTCGAGTTCTCGGCCGATCTCTACATCCTGAAACCCAGGGACCCGAACCGGGGCAACGGCGCCGTCCTGTTCGACGTGGTCAACCGCGGCAGCAAGACCGCGCTGGGCGTCTTCAACCGCGGCACGCGCGCCGCCGATCCCGCAACGGAGAGCGACATCGGCGACGGGTTCCTGATGGAACGCGGCTTCACCCTGGTGTGGGTCGGATGGCAATACGACGTTGTCCCCGGCGCCGGCCGGATGCGGATCGAGGCGCCCGCGGCCACCGACGCCGGCGAGCCGCTCCGAGGCCCGGTCCGCTACTGGTTCCGGACCGGCGCGCCGGCCCGCGTCCAGTCGCTGGAAGCTCCCTCGCGCGGGGCCATCCCCTACCTTCCCGTCGAACCCGGCGCCGCTTCGAACCGCCTGACGGTGCGCGAAGGGAACCTCGATGAACCGCGCACGATCGCGCGCGATTCCTGGAGCTTCAGCCGCCTTGAGCGCGGCGCACCGATCCCGGACGCCGGCTCCATCTACCTCGAGGACGGGTTCGAGCCGGGCATGCTCTACGAGGTAACCTACGAGACCCGCGGCGCTTCGGTGGCGGGGCTGGCCTACGCCGCCGTCCGCGACGCCATCGCCCACCTGCGTTACGACACCGGACTGATCGGCGACGTCCAGCATGCGATCGCTTTCGGCAACTCCCAGAGCGGCCGTTTTCTCCGCGGCTTCCTCTACGAGGGATTCAACGCCGACACGGACGGCCGCATCGTGTTCGACGGCGTGATCGCCAACGTGGCCGCCGCCGTCCGCAGCGGCTTCAACCGTCGTTTCGTCCAGCCGTCCATCGTCGAGCCGGCCCGTTTTCCGTTCTCCGACGTGGACCAGACCGATCCGGTCACGGGACACACCGACGGACTGCTCCGCCGCGTCCGCAACGCCGGTGTCGAGCCCAAGCTGTTCCTCGTCAACAGCTCGAACGAGTACTGGACCGAATGGAAGGCGGCCGCGCTCGTCCACACGTCGATCGACGGGCGCACCGACCTGGACCCCGGCGACAACGTGCGCGTGTACATGATGGCCGGCACGCAGCACGGCGCCGGCCGCATCCCGCCCTCGGACGGCGGGGGCGCGGCCCGCCACCTCTCGAACCCGAACGACTACCGATGGACGCTGCGCGCGCTCCTGGCCGCGATGGACGCGTGGCAAC
>JAJEDW010000259.1 GCA_022821265.1 Acidobacteriota bacterium | reverse complement strand
GTTCTTCAGCGCATGGGGAATGCTGGCCAGGAACAGGGGCTTGCGCTCGAAGAACCCGCGGAAGCCGTACGCGCCCATGGCCTGCATGATCCGAACGTAGACGTAGGCGTCGTAGTGCCGCATGAAGGCGCCGCGGTCGAGATCGACCGTTCTCGACAGGTGATCCAGGTACGCTTCGAGGAGTTGCCCCCGCAACGCCGGAGGCAGGTCCGCTTTCGCGTCGTAGAGCAGTGACGCGATGTCGTATTGCAGCGCGCCCCGCCGTCCGCCCTGGTAGTCGAGGAAGAACAGGTCTCCGTCCCGCAGCATGATGTTGCGCGACTGGAAGTCGCGGTACAGGAAATAGCCGCGGTCGGCTTCGAGCAGGAAGCCGGTCAGCCGTTGGAAGTCGTCTTCCAGTCCCTGTTCGTCGAAGGCGATGTGCGCCAGCTTCAGGAAGTAGTACTTGAAGTAGTTCAGGTCCCAGGCGATCGACTGCCCGTCGAAGCTCCCACGCGGGTAGCAGACGCCGTAGTTCACGTCGCGTCCCGCCTCCACCTGGAAGCGCGGCAGCACGGCGACGGCCTGCAAGTAGGCATCGACCACCGCGTCGGCGATGCGGTCTCCCGTCCGATTCCGTTCCAGGAACTGGTAGAGCGTCGTGTCGCCCAGGTCTTCCTCCAGGTAGACGCCCCGGTCCAGGTCCTCCGCGTAGATCTCGGGGACGGGGAGGTCCCGTTTGCGGAAGTGTCTGGAGAACTCCAGGAACGCGACGTTTTCCTCGCGCACGTCGTGGCGTATGCCGATGGCCGTGACCGGGCCGGCCGTCAGGCGGAAGATGCCGCGTTCGGACGCGCCGAGACCGGCCGTTACCGGGTCGATCCGTTCGGGCGCCGTCTTGAAATGGCGCTTGAAAAGCGCACGGAGTTCGTCAAAGCTGTCCATGGCCGTTCGAACGATAGCACTTTCGCCGAACGGGACGATCGGAGGCTCGGCATGTCGGATTCGAAGCGATGGAAACGGCGCGTCTACCGGATCGGTTGCGTGGCCGTTCTCGGAAGCCTGCCCGCGTGCACCTCGGTGGAAGTCGACGCGCCCGAGGAGCCGGAGCCGGTCGAGGAAACCGGCGTCGCCTCGCCGCGGCTCTACGTGATGGATTGCGGGATCATCACGGACATGGACCCGGAGAATTTCGGCCTCGGGGCCGAGGAGATCGAGGGGACGACGGACTTCTTCACGCCCTGCTACCTGGTGGAACATCCCGCGGGCACGCTGTTGTGGGACCTGGGCCAGATTCCCGACGCCGATTTTCCCGAGGACGGGTCGATGGCGTCGGCCGGCGTCTTCACGGCGTCCGAGCCGCTGCTTCCGCAGTTGGCCGAGATCGGCTACGCGCCCGCCGACATCACCTTCTTCGCCATGTCCCACTACCACACCGATCACTCGGCGAACGCGAACACGTTCGCCGCGTCCACGTGGATCGTCCAGCGCGCAGAGCGCGACGCGATGTTCGGCGAAGAAGAGGCCGGACTGTCCGATCGCGGGAACTACGTGCAGTTGGAGAACTCCGACACGATCCTCGTGGAGGACGAAGATCACGACGTCTTCGGCGACGGAACGGTCGTCGTCAAGTTCACGCCGGGTCACACGCCGGGTCACCAGTCGCTGTTCCTGGACCTGGCCAACCGCGGCCCGCTCCTGCTTTCGGGCGATCTCTACCACTACGTGGAGGAGCGGACGCTGGACCGCGTTCCCGGTTTCGACTTCGATCAGGAGATGACCCGCGCGTCCCGCCGCGAAATCGAGGACTTCCTGGTCGAGACCGGGGCCGAGCTCTGGATCCAGCACGACATCGCGCTGAACGAGTCGCTGGACATGGCGCCGGCCTACTACGACTGATCCGGAACTGTGGACCGGCCCGGTTCGCTGATATACGATGGGCGCTCAACCAACGGAGGCAACATGACCAAGCGCTTTGTGTCCATGGGTCTGGCATGGGGATTGCTCGCGGCCCTGGCCGGTATCGGAGAGCTCGACGCGGCGCAACGCGGCCGCGGGAATCAGGGCCCGCCCGCGCCCTGCGGCCCGAAGGCGGACCTTGCGCCCGAGTTCAGCAACAACGTGGCCGAGGACTCCCGCTGCTTCGAGATTCGCATGTACACGGTCGACCAGTCCCGCGTCGGCCAGGGGAATTTCGAGGGCGGCATCGACGAGCTCCATCAACGGTTCCGGGAGAAGGAAGTCGAGCTGTTCGAGAAGCACGGCGCCGAGATCGTCGCGGTCTGGCAGCACCTGGAAAACCCCGACACGCTGGTCTGGATGCTCGCCTACCGCGACCGCGATCATCGCGAGGAAGTCTGGGCCGGGTTCGCCGCCGATCCGGAATGGACCGAGTTGATGCGGAAGTACATGGTGCCGCTTTCGGCGAACACGTTCATGATGAGCGCGGCGGACTACTCGCCACTGAAATAGGCGCATCCCGGCTCCGGTCATGAACGCTCGCTTGCCGCGGCGGATCGCCGGGTGGTGTCTCGGCATTCTGACGGGGGCCGCCCTCGCGTCATGGGCGGCGCCCGCTGTCGGGCAGACCGTCGACGATCAGGCCCTGCTCGATTCCCCGAACCGGGAGTGGCTGACCTACGGCGGGGACTACGCCGAGACGCACTACAGTCCC
>JAJEDW010000318.1 GCA_022821265.1 Acidobacteriota bacterium | reverse complement strand
TACTTCACCGATCCCGACGGGTTGCTCATGCAGCTTCAGGACACGAGCTATTGCGGCGGGGGCGGCTACCTGGGCGACGACTGCGGGTGATGGGCGCCGGTTGACGGCCGAACGCCGCCGATGTAGATTGCCCGGATGGTGCCGGACACGCAGTCGCAACCGGGGAGCCGAGCCGAGCCGGACGCACCCGGCGTCGCAGCGGCCGAACTGCCCGTCGCCGACGAGTGGGACGCCGGCCACATGGGATGCGGCGAGGTCATCGTCCTGCTGCGCCTGCGAATGCGGAAGCTCCAACCCGGAGACGTTCTCAAGCTGACCTCTCAAGATCGGGGCGCGCCCGAAGACCTTCCCGCATGGTGCCGGATGACGGGACGCCGCCTGCTTCGCGCCGCGCATCCCCACTACTGGATCGAACAGAAGAACGGCTGATCGCGGGATCCGCCGGAAAGGACACAACAGCGAATGGCTGGAAGATTCTGCGTCAGTCTCACCTGCGCCAAGGACGACACGGACAAGTCCACCGTGGCCTTCGTCATCGGCAACGCCGCCGTCGGCTCGGAAAAGGAAACCGTCGTCTTTCTCACCACGGAAGGCGTCCGGTGGTCCCAGAACGGGTTCGCCGACGACGTTCACGAAGACGGTTTCATGCCCCTGAAGGAGCTGATGGACAACTTCGTCGAGGCGGGAGGCACGATCTACGTCTGCGCCCCCTGCTTCAAGAAACGCGGGCTCGACGAGAACAACCTGGTGGCCGGCGCCCAGATCGTCGGCGGCGCCGTGCTGGTGGAGTTCCTCTCCGGCGGCGCGCCCTCGGTCAGCTTCTGATCCGCCGGCCGATGCGCGGCGCGTGGACCGTTTGATGGAACCGGTCGAGCGGCACGCGCACGCGCCCGACGCGCGCTTCGACGGCGGCGACCTGGACTGCGGCGGGGGGTTGCTGCTCCTGATCCGCCGGCACATCGATCCGCTGAACGCCGGCGGGCTGCTGGAAATCCTGTCCACGGACTCGACCGTCGAGGTCGAGTTGCCGGCCTGGTGCCGGTTGACGGGGAACGCGCTCGTGTCCTGGACCCGCGACGGAACGCGGCGCAGCTTCCTGATCAGCAAGGGGCCCTACGTCGAACGCGCTCCGGCGCCTGTCGAATCAGGCGTTGAGGAACGGGCCCCGGTTGCGGTGACCGTTCCGGAATCGCTTCCCTCCCCTGCCTCCGCGCCGGAGATCCCGCCGCTGTCGGTGATGGGCGTCGGCAGTTGGCCGCGGCCCCGATGGATGCTCCAGGCCATGCACGACCACCTGGAGGGCCGCCTCGGCGAGGCCGACTTCCACACCACCGCCGACGACGCGGTGCGGCTGTGCCTGGATGCACAGGCCCGGGCGGGCGTGGACGTCGTGACCGACGGCGAACAGCGCCGGGACAGCTATGCCAGCTTCGCCGGGGGCCGGCTGGACAACTGCCAGCTCATTCCGCTGGACGACCTCGCGGCGATGGTCGACCATGCCGAGGCGTTCGAGCGCGAGCTCCGCGCCCTGGACGTGCCGGCCGCCGAGGTCCGCCACCCGGTCGCCTACGGCCGCCTGGGCCGCAGCCGGCCGCTCGCGGTCCACGAACTCGACTTCGCCCGCGCTGTGGCCGAACGGCCCGTCAAGGTGGCGCTGCCCGGCCCCTACCTGCTCACCCGCACCATGTGGCTGGACTGCCTCACGGATCGCCCGTACGAAACGCGCGAGGAACTCGCCGGCGACGTGGTCCGTGTCCTGCGCGAGGAGTTGCACCATCTGCTGGCGGCCGACGCCGCGATCGTGCAATTGGACGAACCCGTGCTGACGGAGGTGGTCTTCGGGAGCGCGCACCGGACGCGCAGCTTCATGTGCGGCGCGCTCAGCGAGCGGCTCGAGGCCGGCCCGGAACTCGACTTCGCCGTCGAGCTGCTGAACGCGGCGACGGCGGGCCTGCCCGAAGAGCGGCTGGGGCTGCACGTCTGCCGGGGCAACTGGACCCGCGACGAGTCCCTCGCCCTGGCCGGCGACTACCGCCCGCTACTGGACGCGCTCGGCCGCGTCGACGCCGGCGTCCTGTTCCTGGAGCTGTGCACGGAACGCGCGGGCGAGGCCGAGGTTCTTCGCGCCATCCCGGATCGCAAGCGCATCGGCGCGGGCGTCGTCAACCCGAAAGTCGACGCCGTGGAGCCGGTGGAGGACATCCGCCGGCGGATCGCCCGGGCGGTGGACTTGTTCGGCCGGGAACGCGTCCTGCTGACCCCGGACTGCGGCTTCGCCACGTTCGCCGACAACCCCGTCGCGTCGGCCCGCGTCGCCGAGGCCAAGCTCCGGGCGATGGTCGACGCGCGTGACGCGTTCCGAACCGGATGACGGCGTTCGGGGCCGCCCGTTATTCGAGGAACCGTCCCCGCTCCTCGGGCGACGGCGCGTAACAGGCGTCGTTCCGGCCGAACCATCGGTACCGGTTCCGGGCGAACGCGTCGTAGCCGCAATCGCGAAGCGGCCGCGGACAGAGTCTCAGAACGCAGAGCGCGGGCCAGAGCCCCGACAACCGCCGGGCGATCCGTAACGCGGCCGCGCTGCGGATGAAGCACCGGCCGTCTTCCACCAGAACCAGCGAGTCCACCGACTCCGGCGGCGGCGTGCAGGCGGCCAGCAACCGCTTGGCCGCGGGTGAGTCGATCGGCGCGAACCTGAATCGGCCGCCAGGGTCGCGCTCGAGGATGAAGCGGACGCTCCGGCTGCAGAAAGCGCAGAAGCCGTCGAACAGAACGACGGCTTCATGCTGGGATCGATCCTCCATCGAACGCGCGGGACCGGGAGGCCATGCCCCGAACCCGAGACTAGCAGAAACGCCGAGGCGAGACGAGGCGCGTCTCGGGGCGGGTTGACGCATCGGGAGAACACGGATAACGTTGTTGAAATTCTCAACAATACGAGGCGAACGACCATGGCGACAGTCAACTTCAGCGTTCCCGATGAGGTAAAACGCGCGTTCAACGAGACCTTCAACGGCCGCAACAAGAGCGCCGTCATCGCCTCGCTGATGAGAGAGGCCGTGGAACGGGAGCACCGCCGTCGGGAGTCCCACGAAGCGGTCCGGCGGATCGTCGAGCGCCGGCGCCGCGCTCCGGTCGTCGGCGACCGCGAGATCCGCGCCGCTCGAATCGAAGGGCGCCCGTGATAGTCGTCGTCGACGCGAGCGTCGCTGTGAGATGGTTCGTCGGCGCAAGCGCTGGCGAGCCCGACGTGGATCGAGCCATGGACGTTCTGCGGGGAATAGACGAGGAACGTCTGCAGTTGATTCAACCGCCCCACTTCTTCGCGGAGGTCGCGGCCGTGCTGGCTCGCGTCGCGCCGTCCGGCGTCCGGGACAACCTGCACGACTTGTGGCGCATCCGCTGGGATGTCGAAGACTCGCCTTCAGTCTACCTGCTCGGGGTGGAGCTGGCCGCGCGCCTCGGGCATCATCTCTTCGATACCCTGTACCATGCGACGGCAATCCACACCGAAGCGTCCACGCTCATCACCGCTGACGAGGGGTACTACGCCAAGGCGCGCGGGCAGGGTCGGGTACGGAGGTTGGCGGACTTCTCGATCGCGTGAAGCGGCCGGCCTCAGCCGCGCCGGCGTCGAAGAGAAACCGTGGGCGTGGCGGAAACGAAAACCCGGCAGCCGGCTGGTTGCGGGAGGTATTGGCCGTCCCGTGTCGTCGGCGTGGAATGGATGGGCGCCATGGCAGGCGCTCCCTTTAATATGGCCGGCCGACAGGTCCCATAATATAGGCTGCGTTAATCATGGCGGGCCATCGCATCTGTGTCAAAGGGAGCCTTTGTCAAAGGCGAATTTGGCCGAACGGTCAGCGCGGACGACGCCGGCAACCTCGGAATGCCCACGTGTGCAGGCCTCAGCCGCGTCGGCGCTCGAACTCCCGCATGAACTGGACCAGGGCGTCGACGCCGGCCTCGGGAAACGCGTTGTAGAGCCCGGCCCGCAAGCCCCCGACAGAGCGATGGCCTTCCAGACCGCTCAGACCGGCCGCGGCGGCTTCGCCGGCGAACGTCCGCTCGAGCGCGGCGTCCCCGGCGCCGATGCGGAACGTCACGTTCATCCGCGACCGGCTCCCCCTATCGGCCGTGCCCCGGTAGAAACCCGTGCGATCGATCTCCGCGTAGAGAATGTTGGCCTTTTTCCGGTTCGCGGCCGCAACGGCCTCGAGCCCGCCCAGAGAGCGCAACCACTTCACCGTAAGGCCGAGGACATAGATGCCGAACGTGTTGGGCGTGTTGTAGAGCGAGTTCGCGCGGGCGTGGGTCCTGTAATCGAGCATCCGGGGCAGGTGGTCCGGGGCGCGCTCCATCAGGTCCTCGCGAACGATCACGAGCGTCACGCCCGCGGGTCCCAGGTTCTTCTGGGCCCCCGCGTAGATCAACCCGAAACGCGAGAAATCAAGGGGCTCGGAAAGGATGTCGGACGAGGCGTCGACGACGAGCGGCGAGTCCCCGACCTCCGGGATGCCCGGCCACTGCGTGCCTTCGATCGTGTTGTTGCTCGTGATGTGGGTGTAGGCCGACCCGGCTGTGAGCCGCAACTCGGCCTGCGAGGGGATGCGCGCGTAGTCGTCGTCCGCCGTCGACGCCGCGACGTGGACCGCGCCGACGCGGCGGGCTTCCTCGATTCCCCGCCGGGACCACGTGCCGGTGTCGACGTAGTCCGCCGTCCGCCCGCCGGTCAGCAGGTTCATCGGGACCATCGAGAACTGCAGGCTCGCGCCGCCCTGCAGGGCGAGCACCGCGTAGTCCGGACCCAGCCCCGTCAATTCGCGGACGCCGGCGACGGCCTCGTCCAGGATGTCGATGAACGTGGGCGAGCGGTGGCTGATCTCCATCACGGACATGCCGACGCCCGGCAGGGCCACGAGGTCCCGCTGGGCCGCCTCCAGGACCGGCAGGGGCAGGACGGCCGGCCCCGACGAGAAGTTGAAGATGCGCGGGGTCGCGTTCGTGGATTTCATTCCCGGTGGCGCCCGCCCGATGAGGATCAGAAGCGGACGCGCGTCTGGACCGTGAACATGCGTCCCGTGCCCAGCGCCGTCCCTGAGAACGCGCCGCTGAAGTTGATCACGTTCAGATGGTCGGTCGCGTTGCGCAAATCGAACTGCACGGTGACGGAACGGTCCTGTCGTTCCCAGGCTCGAATGCCCAGCGAGAGGTCCAGGCTGACGTTGGCCCGAATGCGCTCGCGCTGGAAGTTGATCCGATCAAGGATCGTCTGCGGGATCGGCTGGAGGTCGTCGTCGTCCATGTCCTGATCCATGTCCATGTCGTCGTCCAGGTCCATGTCGTCATCGATGTCCATGCCGTCGTCCGGATCCATGTCGTCGAAATCATCGTCGTCCCCGTCGTCATCGTCGTCGTCCTCCAGCTCGAAGGGCAGCCCGCTGCCGTAGGCGACGCCGGTCGAGAACCAGACCCGGTCGTGGACCTCCACTCGCATCAGCGCGGAGAGCGTGTTCCGCTGGTCCTGGCTGATCGCGAAACGCGAGCCCGGATCCCGGAGTTCCTCGGCCTCGCCGCCCTCGATGAACAGCCCGCCGGTGACCGGAGACGTGACCCAGCCGATCATGTTGGAGTAGCTGACCGACGACGAGACGCGGCCCCACGCGGGCATGTCCAGGCGGACCTCGGTCCCCTGCACGCGGGCCGTGTCGAACGTGATCGGAAACGACAGGCCGGTGTTGAGGAAGACGTCGTCGTCGATCATGTTCCGGAAAGTCCGCCAATAGTGGCTGACGTCGACGCGGAACATGTCCAGGAACGGCTTCCGGAGACCGACCTCGAAGAAGTTGCCGCGCGAGGCGGGCACCGGCACGGACTCCTCGACGCCCTCGACGCTCCTCAGCCGGTCGGCCGCGCTGCTCAGCAGCAGGTTCTCCGTCGGCGGCGGTTGGAAGACCCGGTCGTAGGAGGCGCGAAGCTGCAGGTCCGCCTGCGGTATCCAGTAGCTCAAACCGACGCGGGGGCTGACGGCCGTGTCCTCGACCAGGAAGTCGTATCCGTCGTACCGCACGCCGATGTTCGCCGCGAAGTTCCCCCAGCGGACGTGCTCCTGGACGAAGAGGGAAACATCGCGGTGGGTCCGCGTGTCGCGGAAGTCGAGGTCGAAGTCGGGAAACTCGTCCGGCTCGCCGAAACGGAACGCTTCGCGGATCCGATTCGAGCGGAAGTCCCCGCCCAGCTTGAGCGTGTGGCCCTCGCCCTCGACGGTCAGGTCGGCCACGAAGACGGCTTCCTGGAACCCCCGGTCCTGCTCCACGCGGACCGGCGTGGATTGCGGGTTGCTCCAGAGCAGCGCCGACAGGTCGCGGTACATGAAGCGGAAGCTGCCGAGCGTGCGCGGGTTGAACGTCCGGTGGTAGTGCGCCTGGAAAGCCGTCTCGCCGGAGAACCGGTCCTGCCGCTGCCCGGCGGCCTGCTGCACGCGGTCGTTGGGAACCAGGAACCGCGTCTCGCTGGAACGCAGGTAGACGCTGAGGCGGTCGCGGACGGACATGTCCTGGTCCACCCGGAAGTTGAACGCGCCCGACGTCGCCCGGTTGGTAAAGTTCTCCACGGATGGCGGATCGAGGTAGCGGTCGGTCACCCCGCCCTGCCCCCCTATGGAGAACGACGTGCGCGCCGTGCTGTACTGGTGGCGCAACGAGCCGCCGGCGTTGCCGAAGCTGCCGCCGCTCATGTCGAGCTCCGTGCGGTTCCCGATGGCGCCGACCCGCCGGGTATCGAGCGCGATCACGCCCCCGAGCCGCCGCCCGTATTCGGCCGGCATTCCCGCGGTCATCACGTTGACCGACTCGAACTCGCTGGATTCGAACGCCGGGGCGAAACCGATCGAGCGGTTGTCGTAGACCGGCATCCCGTCGACGACATACTGCGTGTCGTATTCCGAACCGCGCGGATGCAGCACGGCGTGGGCTTCCAGCAGCCAGCCCGGAAGCGTCGTCACGGCGTCTACGGCGCTGCGGCCGAGCGTGGTTCCCGCAATTTCCTCGAGCCGGCGGCGGCCGACCTGCATCACGGCGGCGGGCTGGGAGGCGTCCATCAACGGCGCCGCGCCGGTGACCGTCACCGCGGCCGCCACGCCGGGCACCTGAAGGACGACGGAAAGCTCCAGCGGCACGGCCGACCGGACCTCGACGACCTCGACGTGGTCGGCGAAACCCGGCTGCCGGACGGTCAGGACGTGGGCGCCGAAGGGAATCCGTTGCAGCCGGGCCTGCCCGTCGACGCCCGCCGCGGCCTCGGCCTCGAACGCGGGGCTCCGCCCGGCAAGCTCGACCTGCGCCGGGACGACCAGCCCGTCCGCGTCGCGCACACTGACGCGGACTTCGCCTTCGCGGATCTGGGCCGACGCCGTGGCCACCGCCAGGACCGCCAAGACCGACGCCGACCGGACAGGACTCGTCCACAGCTTCGTGAACATCGCGACAAACCTCATTGTGGGCCAGACTTCGCGTCCCATTATGCCACCGAGGGTCATGCCGCGCGTCTGGCAAAGCCTGAGAATCTGTGATCTGATTGCGTTTCACTGACCCAGGAGGCATCGCCATGGCCATAGCGGCACTCGTGCTCTCGACAACGTTGTTCACGGCGTTCCAGACCTCGCCCTGCCAGGAACTCGGATCCCGCACCATGCCCGGCGCGACGATCACGTCCGCCGAGCTTCATGCGGCGGGACCCTACGTGATCCAGGGCTTCGGCGGCCAGACGCGGACCGGCCCCATGCTGCCGGAACACTGCCGCGTGCGGGTGACGCTGACGCCGGTGGAAGGTTCCCGCATCCGGATGGAGATCTGGCTTCCCACCGAGAACTGGAACGGCAAGTTCCTGGCCGTGGGGAACGGCGGCTGGGCCGGGTCGATCAGCCTGTCCGCCGTGGCCGGCGGCCTGGCCGAAGGGTACGCCGCGGCGTCGAACGACACGGGCCACGAGGGCGGCAGCGGCGCCTTCGCGCTGGGCAACCCCGAGGCGGTCGTCGACTTCGCGTACCGGGCGATGCACACGATGACGGTGCAGTCCAAGGCGATCATCGGCGAATTCTACGGTCAGGCGCCGCGGCTGTCCTATTACAGCGGGTGTTCCACGGGCGGCCGGCAGGGCCTGATGGAGGCCCAGCGGTACCCGGCGGACTTCGACGGGATCATCGTGGGAGCGCCGGTCAACAACGTCAACCACCTGCACGTGGCGCAGACGCAGAAGTACATGGAGATCCTGGGAGACGAGAGCCGCTGGGTCCCGCCGGAAAAGATCCGGGCCATCGCCGACGCCGTCATGAACACCTGCGACGCCGACGACGGCGTGGCCGACGGACTGATCGAGAACCCGGAAATGTGCCGTTTCGATCCGTCGACGCTGGCCTGCGCCTCCGGCGGGGGCGACATGTGCCTGACCCCGGGGCAGGTGGCCTCGCTCGAACGCGCCTATTCGCCGGTGTTCACCACTGGCGGGGAACTCGTCTACCCGGGTCATGCACGGGGGTTCGAATCGGGCTGGCGGATGCCGGAACCGGGATCGGCGCCGCCGAACCTGCCGACCGACAGCTTCCGCTACCTGGGACACCAGGACCCGGACTGGGACTGGCGGACGTTCGACCTGGACGCCGACCTGGCGCGTGTGACGGAGAATGCCGGCTACATCGAGTCCACCGATCCCGACCTCACCGAGTTCAAGGCCCGGGGCGGCAAGCTGATCATGTACCACGGTTGGAACGATCCCGGGCCCACGCCCATCAACAGCATCCAGTACTACAACGCGGTCCAGGACGCGATGGGCCCCGGCCAGGACGACTGGATGCGCCTGTTCATGATGCCGGGCGTGGGCCACTGCCGGGGCGGCGTCGGCCCGGACCAGGCGCACTTCCTGGGCGCGCTGGAGCGCTGGGTGGAGTCCGGCATCGCCCCGGACCGCATCCGGGCCGCCAAGGTCGAGGACGGCCAGGTTCGGATGACCCGGCCGCTCTGCAGCTATCCGGAAGTGGCCGTGTACACGGGCGTGGGCTCGACGAACGACGCCGGGAACTTCACCTGCGAGGCGCCGTAGTCCGCCCCCTGAACGGCAATTATCCGATCGATTTGGGCGGGTTGGACAGAACCGGACGCGACCGGTGCCGCCGCTCCGGTTCACGCGACCCACGAACGCGGTTGCCAAACGCGTCCAGGGCCACCCAGTGATGTAGTCGCCCTGTCTCGTCTCGTACAACTTCTGACTATAACTATCTCAGGATACGAACACCCTGCCGCGGCAGAAACGACGCGAGTGACCCAAGGTCGACGACGCCTCTACCGATTGTCCGAACGGGCCAACGACGCGGAACGCGCGTGGATGTCGGAACGAATAACCGATATCGGATCGCGAATTGAGAATCGCGGGTGGGCCACGAAATCCCGGCCGACTACAAACTTCAGATCTTGAGCGTCCCTTCGGGATACTCTATTAATGGCAAAGGAGCAAAATCGGCACATGCAGGCGTTGAATCGCGATATTCCAACTTGGTTTCAGCATGCTAGATCCGGCCAACTTCGACTCCCCCGGTTTCAACGTTTCGAGGCCTGGGGCCACGGCGAAGTCGCAAACCTTCTCGAAACGATCCTCCGCGGACTACCCGCCGGCGCAGTCCTGACTTTGAACGTCGGAGACACAGAACAGTTCGAGAGTCGTCCGATCTCCGGCATCGAACATGTTGACGAGAGATGTACTGAACATCTGCTCGATGGTCAGCAACGGATCACAGCGCTCTGGAAGAGTCTCCACGACCTATACGATGACCGGACGTATCTCGTGTACTTCGATACCGACGATGAACACGACGGTCAAGAGGTGCCTCGAGTGGACGGGATTGCACGATGGCGCACCAACGGGCGGCGATACCCAGTATGGGTTGACGATCCGCAGTCTGTGTACGACCGGAAGTACTATCCGTTGAGACTCTTGCGTCCCGGTGAAACGACACCTGAAATACAACACTGGTGTGACGCCGCCGCTCGCTACTATATAGCCAAGAGTCGAAAGATCGAAAACGAAATCCGACCACTACGAGAGCGGATCCTGACTTTCAACTTACCGTATCTCGCATTGCCAGCCACAACGCCACCTGACATTGCCCTTGACGTCTTCATCAAGATGAACACGTCCGCCATAAAGCTGACGGCATTCGATATCATCGTCGCTCGATTCGAGGACCGAACCGGCCAGTCCCTACACCAGCTTGTTCAAGATCTCATCACACAAGTTCCGAGTGTAAACGCCTACCATACACCACAGAATCTTATTCTCAGCGCCGCGGCGATGCGAGAAGACCGAACGCCTACACAAGCCAGTTTTCATCGCCTCGATCTCGTTCGCCTCGCCGACGATTGGCTTCATATCGTTGACGGCATCAAGTGGGCGGTCCAATTTCTGGAGACAGAAATGATCTTCGATGCTGCCCGGCTACCCACAGCTGCCGTCTTGCCAGTACTCGTCGCACTGCACCGTAGTGTTCCCCGCGCCTTGGATGATCGAGGCCGCGCTCACGCGTTGATACGGTCGTACATCTGGCGCGCATTTTTCACTCACAGGTATGACAACTCGGTATCGACGCGGTCCCTTCAAGACCTACGGACTCTGGTTCATTCGATAAGCTCGAATGGTGCGCCTCCGAATTCCAGCATTTTCGACATCAACGAGTATCCACTACCATCCGAAGACGAATTGATACGCGCCAATTGGCCAAAGGGAAAGGACACGCTCGCTCGTGCGATTCTGGCAGTTTCGCTCAAGGGCGGTGCACGTGACTTTGCTGACAATGAGAAAGTAAGTCGTTCACATCTCGACCGCCGCGAATACCATCATTTGTTTCCGGACCACTTGTTGACAAGCGACGGCCGTCTAAGCTCAACCCAGTCTTATCGGGCCTTGAACTGCGCGCTTTTGACGTGGAACACGAACCGGAAAATCTCCGCGAAGGAACCACTCACTTATTTACAGGAGCGAACGGCGGGTGCGACCCTGGGTGAGGAAGAGGTTCGAAGCCGACTTCGATCGCACTGGGTTCCGTTTGACCAGCTTGCAGTCGGGGGGTATAGCCAGATTTCTGACGAGACGTCGCGTGCCTCAAGAATTGCTGATGATTATGACGCGTTTCTGAAACAGCGAGCCTCGATGATGAAAGAGGTTGTGACTGTCTTGTGCCGAGGGGAAACGTGGCCTTGAGGCTACGGTGCAGAGCGATGCTTCTGGAGGATCGTCGGTGCTCGCAGCCGCTTCATTTTTCAGTCCGTAGGTTGCTGATTTTGTGACTCTGTAAACGGCGCCGCTGTAGGGAGATACGCTGGAACGAGAGCCGAACGGATTTTCACCGGGACCGATTGACATCCGAAGCCATACGGAGCCGAGTCGGTCACAATCAGGTTAGTCGAATGGCAAATCGGTTCACGTTTGTCCATTGCACCGTATCGGCGAAGTCAGCAGGCAACTTCACTTGTCAAATTCGCCTGAGAGGCGCCGTAGGTCAGCGATAGTCGAGACGCGTTCCCGCCCCCCCGCCGTCGGGAGCCAGGATCACCTGCCAGAGCTGGTTCCGGCGGCTGCGAAACGTGCCGGCGCAGGCGAGCAGGTAGTACTTCCACATGCGGTAGAAGCGCTCGGAATACCGGCGCTTCAAATCTTCCCAGGCGCCGTCGACGTTCTCGAACCACGCCATCAGCGTCCGGTCGTAGTCGGGGCCGAAGTTTTCCCCGTCCTC
The DNA here is from genome assembly GCA_022821265.1 of Acidobacteriota bacterium. GTDB lineage: Bacteria > Acidobacteriota > Terriglobia > 20CM-2-55-15 > 20CM-2-55-15 > JAJEDW01. The sequence continues at coordinate 173 of JAJEDW010000318.1, read as the reverse complement.
AACGACGAAGAGGCCCTCGGCGGCCTCCCCGATCTGGGCGACGGACGGCAGCATGGCGCCCGGAAAGATGTACCGGTCGATCCACGGATCGATGGCCCGGACCGAGACGTTGCCCGCGATGGTCTGCAGCAGGGAGAGCCCGTCCGGGGCCAGCCGGTCGCGCACCGTCTCCA
>JAJEDW010000131.1 GCA_022821265.1 Acidobacteriota bacterium | reverse complement strand
CGATCGCTCTTATTTCGCGGTTCCGGGCTGTTCGAAGTGGAAGAGATCATTTTCTTGGACTACCGCCGAGGCTACCGCCTCGTTGTTCAGCCGCGGCGAGGAACGCCGCGCCTACTCTTGGGGCGTGCCCCACGTTGGCAGGCACACGCGGGGACGGTCGCGGTGCTCCCACCGATCCGTGGCAACGCCGAGACCTCCAAGTCACTGAAGTCCTTTTCGTACCCCCAATCGGACTCGCAGCGTTCCTCGCCGCGAGTGGACAAGGCGGCGGTAGCCGCCGCGTCAGCCCAATAAATCGATCTCTTCAAGCCCTGGACGCGCACCCACCCGCCAACACGCCCCACGGGTTTGACCCGTCCTCGCATGGTGTTACATTGACAACGAGCCCGCGGCCTTTGTCGCCGGCCGAGTACGGAGACATACCGATATGAGCCTTTATACGCTACGCCTGCCCACGGGTGACATGCCCGTTCTTGCCGAATACGACGACATCGACGCCGCGGTCGGGGACGCCTTCGACCGGTCGGCGAACGGCCCCGTGTTCGTGTGCTTCCAGAACGTGGACAGCGGACGGCAACAGTTCGTCGTCGTGACGCCGGTACGGACTCTGGACGGCGTCAAGATGGAGATTCAGTTGCGGCAGAACATGAAGATCATCTGGCCGGACTGACCGTTCGACAACGGACGTCGTTCACGGCCCGAGGGCGCAACGCCCGTCCGGGCCGGCTCACTCCACCGCGAACGCGTCCCAGTGGAACCTGAGGGAGGCCGGCGTGTGCCGCCGGGCGTAGTCCCAGCCGTGTTCGCCCGGGTGCAGGTGGAACTCGTGCGCGACGCCGCGCGCGTCGAGAATCTCGTGGAGCCGCCGGGCGCCGTCGTGGAAACCGTACTCGTCCTCGGTGCCGCAGTCGAAGTAGATGCGCAGCGTCTCGACCGCGGGCGCGCGGGCGGCCAACTGCAGCGGATCGTTCGCCGTCCAGCGTTCCATGCCTTCCGACAGGCCGAAGATGGTTTCGAACAGCGCGGCGAAGAGTTGCTCCGCCCGCGGGTTGACCGAGACCGCGTCCAGGTCGTCGATCAGCATGGCGCTGTGCGCGCTGACCGCGCCGAACAGGTCCGGGCGCCGCATCGCGATCTTCAGGGCCCCGTAGCCGCCCATCGAGATGCCGCTGATGGCGCGTCCCTGCCGCGTCCCGTCGGCCCGGTACTCGGACTCGATCATCGGTATGAACTCGTCGACGACCATGTCCTCCCAGTTCTCCCCCGCCGCCGAGTTCGTGTAGAAGCTGTTGGCGCCGAACGGGATCGCCACGATGAACTCGCCGATCTCGCCGTCGGCCACCATCCGGTCCAGCGCCAGATCGGTGAAGCCGCGGGTGCTCCAACGGCGCTCGTTCTCGTTCGCGCCGTGCAGGAAGTAGAGGACCGGGTAGTCGCCGCCGCCGGTTTCATAGGACGGGGGAAGCCAGAGCGCGTAGCCGAGGTCGCGGTCCAGCACCTGGCTCCGGAACGTCCGGTACTGGACCCGCGAGCCCTCCGGGATGACGTCCCGGTCCTGGAAGCGGCCGCGGCCCCTCTGGGCGAGAACCGCGGTGGAGGAGAGAAGCAGGATCAGCAGGAAAACGACAACCCTGGACCGCATGCGGCCACCCCCTCCCTCAGGCGCCGTCACCCCGCGGGTCCTCGGCGGCCGTGTCGATGTCGAAGTGCTTGATGCGAAGCGCTTCGGAAGCCTTGTCGGTCAGATCCACCATGGCGGCGGCGTTCACGCCCATCGTGATCGCGATGGCTTCGCTCAGCTCCTCGCGGGTGGCGCCGTACTTGAGGGCCTTCTTGATGTGGCCCTGGAGGCACCCGTCGCAATGCGCGGCCAACGACGCGGCGATGGCGATCAACTCCTTCGTCTTCCGGTCGATCACCGACGTCTTGTACGTTTCCTGGTAGAAGCGGAAGTAGATCTTCCGCATCCGCGGCTCGACCATGGTGTAGGACGGCCACTTCTCGTTGGCGTTTTCGTCGGCCATGTACGCTGTGCTCCCTCGGTGTCGTGTCGACCGGATCCCGAATCCGAAAGTCTATGTTTTCGTTCTCGACACGGTCAAGGCGGCCCGCCGTTTCCGGAAGCGGGCCCGAATGCCGAGACCTGCACGGCATGGACCGACGATTCGGGAGTCCAATAGGACCCTCGGCGTTCCTCGCCGAGGGTGGACAACGCGGCGTCAGCCGCGGCGTCAGTCCAAGAAAACAATCCAACCGAAGTCATGGAACGCGTTTCGTGCAGCGCGCCACCCGCATGGGCACGCGGTCCCTCGACGCTATTCCTGGTTCGCGCCGACGCGCGCGATCGTCGGCTGGTTCTGTTCCTCGATTTGGACGTTGTTGCGTTCCAGCGTCCGTCCGATCGCGTCGTCGTAGGCCACGACGGCCTTGACGTAGGCCACCAGCGCCTGGATCTCGGTCGTCTCGGCCTGGGTCAGGTTCTGCTGCTCGTCCAGGACGAAACGGATCGAGGAGGCGCCCAGCTCGAACTTCCGGTTCTCCGCGTCCAGGCGCCGCTCGGCCAGCTCCCGCGACAAGAGGGCGGCGTCGATCCGGGCCCGGCTCGTGCCGATCTGGTTGTTGGCGTCGCGCACATCCAGCGCGATCTGCTGCGCCGTCAGCGCCTGCTGGGAGACGGCCTGCCGCTGCTGGACCACCCTCTGCGCGACGTTGGCCTGGGCCGCGCGGTTGCTCAGCGGGATCTGGAGCGAGAAGCCGACCGAGTAGGAAGTGAAATCGAAGCCGAAGATGTCGGCGAACGCGCCGCTGAGGCCTCCGGGATCCGGCACCATGCCCGGAGCCAGGTTGAACCCGCCGAACCCGGCGTTCGGGTTCGCGTGTCCGCCGATGCCCGTCTGCGTATAGGACCCGGTCAGGCTCAACTGGGGCAGCAGGTTGTTCTCGGCCACGCGGCGGTTGATGTCGGCGTTCTCGATCGCCAGCGACGCCTGCCGCATCTCGGGACGGTTGATCAGGGCCTGGCGGATGGCGTCCTCCACGGGCAGGATCTCGTCGATGCGGTTGCGGATGTCCTCGACCGGGTTCAGCCGCAGCAGGACCAGCGCGGGATCCGGCGTCCGCGTGATCATCGTCTTGATGTTGTCTTCCAGCGTGGTCAACGACGCCTGGGCGACGATCAGGCTCTCGCGCGCGCTGGCGACGGCCTGCTCGGCCTGCACGACCTCGATGGGCGCGAGCGTGCCGATTTCCACCTGCCGCATGTTGTCCTCGTAGGTCTGCTGCGCCCGTTCCAGCGCGCCCTGCTGGACGCGGATGCCCTCGCGGGCGCCGACCAGGTCCCAGTAGGAGTTCGTCGCCTGGACGATCGTGTTCATCACCTGCTGCTCGAAGGCGATCTCGGACTGCTCCACGTTGTTGCGCGCGATCGTGATCGCGCTGGTGTTGATGTCGCGGCCGAACCCCCGGAGCAGCGGTTGGGTGAACGAATACTGGAGCGACCCGTTGTAGGACGGGTTCACCGTGCTGAACGAGCTGTTCGAGGAGTTCCGGTTGACGCTGAACCGGACGCTGTAGTTCGTGCCGTACTCCAGGTTGTGGTTGTAGGTGACCGAGTAGTTCCCGGTCAGGTTGCGGCTGATGTCGGCGCCGTCCAGGATGGTGATGGCCGCCTGCGACCGGCGGTTGATGGTGCCCGACAGCGTCAGCGTCGGGTCGAACTGCTGGTAGGCCGCCGCGATGGCGTACTCGGCGATGATCGGCGCGTAGCGGTTGATGCCGATCCCGAGATTGCTCTCCAGCGCCAGCCGGATCGTGTCGTTGACCGTGAGCGGCAGGCCTTCGTCGCGGACCAGGGCGATCAGCTCCGGCGAGAGCGCCTCGGTGGTTTCCAGGATCGGGGCTCCCACCTCCGGGGTCTGGTAACGGTCCACGATTCGGGAGACGAAGTTCTGGGCCGAGGCCGGCGTCGCGGCCAGCCAACCCGCCAGGACGGTCCAAGCGATGGTCTGCCTCATGGGATGCTCCTCGAAGAAACTCTGAGTGAGATCAAGATGTCGTCGGTCCTACCTAAAGCAATACGTTTCATGGCGTTCGGCCGTTACGCGAACCCGCGTCCCGAGCCCGAATTCCCGCGGCGTCGGCGTCACGGCCGCCGTTTCTGAAAGAAGCGCCGAAGAATCGCGGACGATTCCGCGCCGCGAATGCCGGCGGCCACCTGGACACGGTGGTTCAACCGGCCGTCGCGGGGGATGTCGTACAGGCTGCCGGCGGCGCCGGTCCTGGGATCGTCGCAGCCGAATACGAGCCGGCGGATGCGGGCGTGGACCAGGGCCGCCGCGCACATGGCGCAGGGTTCCAGCGTGACGTAGAGCGTCGCGCCGGTCAGCCGGTAGTTGCCCAACCGGGCCGCGGCGGCGCGCAGCGCCCGGATCTCGGCGTGCGCCGTCGGATCGTTCGTCGCGATCGGTGCGTTCGCCTCGGCGGCGATGACACGGCCGTCGAGCGCCACCACGGCGCCGATGGGGACTTCGCCCATCCGTTCCGCGCGCCGGGCCTCGTCGAGCGCCCGGTCCATCAGGGCCTCGTCCCCCGCGCGGGATGGATTGTCTTCGCTCATGGCGTCGAATAGACTGAGCCCGATGTCGCGCGCATTCACGGTGCTGGCGTTCAGCATAACAGCATTGGCCGTGTGGACGGGGCAGGCCTCGGGGCAGGGCATCCGCATGGCGCCGGAGTTCCTCCCGCTGGACGTCGGCAACCTGTGGCGGTACAACGTGGTCGACGACGCCGGCGAGCAGGTGGGCACGCTGGAATACCGGATCACGGAGTTTTCCATCGTGGACGGCGCCAGCTTCTACGTGTTCGACCGGTTTCCGTTCAGCCCCGCCCTGGACGTGAACCGTCCGGTGGGCGTCCGCTACGACACCGAGAACCGGCAGTTCATCTGGTTCGACGGCACGGACCAGGCCGACCTGTTCCCGTCGCTGGGCGCCTCGGCGGAAGTCCTGGAAACCGACGAGAACGGTCTCCCGTTCCGCGCCATGTTCCGGTTCGACTCGATGGTCCTGACCCTGCAGAGAGGCGTCGGCGTCGCTCAGGCGGGCTTCCGCACGGCCGACGGCATACGCGTGGCCCAGCTTGCGGCCGCGCGCGTCGCCGGAGACGTCGTCGGCTCGCTCGATCCGCCGCGGGCGGCGCCCTCGGCCGATCCCGAACCGCTGGAGGTGGCCGACGCGACCGGCGAAACGACGGATCCGGGGGATGTGGCGCCCGAACTGACGGTGGAGGCGGTGGAAGAGAGCGAAACGCACCGCTTCGTCCTGACGGTCCGGAATCCCTCGGACCAGTTGATGCCGTTCGACTTCACCTCGAGCCAGACCCACGACTTCGTCGTCGCCGATCCGGTGACGGGCGCGGAGGTATGGCGCTGGTCGGGGCGGCGGTTCTTCTCGCAGGTGGTGCGCAGCGAGGCCGTGCGAGCGCTCGGGGAATGGACGTTCGAGGGCGAGTGGAACTACCGGGACAACGACCTGAACGAGGTGGAGCCGGGTGTCTACGAGGTGCGCGGCGTCCTGACGGCCGAGACACCAATCGAGTCGCCGCCGGTGCAGTTCGAGGTGCGGTGATCGGGGACGGCCGGATGAACATGCCGGCGTGTCATACTTCGACGACCTCGTCGCGGGCAAGATGCAGCCGGATCGCGCGGGGGGCGTCACCTTCGTCGAAGTGGCAGAGCACGGCGTCGCGGGCCATCGTCTTCAGATCGTTCCAGTCCGCGCCGCGTGTGAAGATGCTGTGCCCGACGGCCCGGGCTTCGTATCCGCAGTCGGCTGACTCGGAAACCGAGAAAATGATCACGGCGCATCTCATCGGTTCGGCTCGTCGTCCCGCCGACTCCGATCGGGTACGTTGAACAGGGGGCGAGGGACGCGATGTCCATGGTAACAGAGGACGACCGGGTCCAGTCCGCGCCGCGGTCCGCAAGGTCGGGGTTGTCACGACGGGCGCGCCTTCGATAATGTTCCTACACAGGAGAATCGACGGCGTCGATCGGGAGGGTTCATGAGCAGCGAGCGAATCGAGTTGACGCGGGACTGCGAGGTGGTCGAGGTTCCGGGCGGGCGGACGCTGCAGTTGACGAAGGGCACGCCCGTGTCGATCACCCAGGCGCTGGGCGGTTCATACACGCTGCTGGTGCACTCGATGGGCGGCCTGTTCCGCCTGGACGGCCGGGACGCCGACGCCATCGGCAGGGAAGTGGCCGAGGAGGCCGCGGCGGCGGGGGACGGTGCCGGGCCCAAGACCCCGGCCGAGCTCCGCGACGACGTGTGGGCCCAGTTGAAGACGTGCTTCGATCCCGAGATCCCCGTCAACATCGTCGACCTCGGCCTGATCTACGAGCTCGACGTCAAGCCCGACGCGGCGGGCGGCAACGTCGTCGACGTCAAGATGACGCTCACGGCCCAGGGCTGCGGCATGGGCGACTCGATCGCGGCCGACGCCCAGCACAAGATCGAACGCCTCCCGGGCGTGAAGACGGCTGCCGTCCAGGTGGTCTGGGACCCGCCATGGACGCCCGACCGCATCTCGCCGGAAGGGAAGCAGTTGCTGGGGATCCCGTAGCGGCGGTAGCCGGCGCCGGTGGAGAAGTCGGACGCGCGGCCCCGAACTGTCAATCGCTGGTGCTTTGACGGTCATCGCCGGATGGTTCCGGCCGGAAGCGGAGATCCAGACCGCCAGCGTCCGGTGGTCTGCCGCGTCCCTTGTAG
>JAJEDW010000324.1 GCA_022821265.1 Acidobacteriota bacterium | reverse complement strand
CTCGTCGGTCACATATCGGGAATATGCTCCCTTCTCGCGCCTTGCCGGACGGGCGCCTCGCCGGTCTCGGTGCGACGCGCGGTTTCACCACAGGCTCCTAGACCGTGCGCTCGAGACGTTGCCGGGTTGCTGGAGCTGGCCGAAGAGGCGAAAGCCGTCGAAGGCTCCGGCGGCGAAGGCGGCCCCGACAGCTACTGGCTCTACGTGGTCACCCGATGCGCGGACGACCCGCAACTCCAAGCGCCCATCCAGAACCCGGCCCGATTCCCGTGGCGCGAGGTCAACGCGGTCCAGCTCTTTCGGACGAACGTGAAGCGATTGACGCAGCCGGCGCCGGAACCGGGAGCGTCGACATGACTTTGCGGGAGGGCCAATGAGCAAGGATCTGCGGGTTCGGCGGCTGCGCCTACGGAACTGGAAGAACTTTCTTCAGGTGGACGTGGAAATCCATGATCGCCTGTTTCTGGTGGGAGCGAACGCGTCGGGCAAGTCCAACTTTCTGGATGCCTTCCGCTTTCTCCGTGACATCGCGCAGTCCGGAAGCGGCTTCCGGGAAGCCGTTCTTCACCCCCGCCGCGGGGGCGTCAGCGGGATTCGTTGCCTGGCGGCCCGCCGGTATCCCGATGTGGAGATCGCGGTCGACCTGGAAGACAAGACCAGCGTCGCCAAGTGGAGTTACAAGATCGTGTTCCACCAGGACAGCCAGCGGCGTCCCCGCATCCGGAGAGAAAGCGTGGTCCGTGACGGGCAAACGCTCGTTGCGCGGCCCAATGACGACGACGCGGCCGACCCGGAGCGGTTGACCCAGACCTATCTGGAACAGGTCAACGTCAATCAAGCTTTCCGCCATCTGGCCGTGTTCTTCGGCTCGATCCGATACCTGCACCTGGTCCCGCAGTTCGTCCGCGAGGCCGACCGCTCGGTCGGCCGGACGAACGACCCGTTCGGCGGCGATTTCCTGGAACAGATCGCCGATACCCGGGAACGCACGCGGACGGCGCGACTCGCCCGGATCCAACGGGCACTGAGAGTCGCAGTCCCGCAGCTAAAGCAGATCGAACTGTGGCGCGACGCCCGCGGCGCTCCGCACCTGCGCGGCCAATACTGGCACTGGCGCCGGCAGGGGGCTTGGCAAAACGAGGAACAGTTCTCGGACGGGACGTTACGCCTGATGGGACTGCTGTGGGCGGCCATGGACAAGGGCGGCCCGCTGCTGCTCGAAGAGCCGGAACTGTCGCTTCATCCCGAAATCGTTCGCGTCCTGCCCCAGATGCTGGCACGTGCGCAGGGCCGCAGCGGGCGGCAGGCGTTCGTCAGCACGCACTCCGCCGACCTGCTGCGCGATGACGGCATTGGCCTTGACGAGGCGATGCTGCTTATTCCAGGAGCTGACGGGACCGACGTAGTTCCGGCTGGATCGAATTTCGACGTGCGCCCATCGCTGGACGGCGGACTGTCGCTCGCCGACGTCGCCATTCCCAAGACCGGGCCCGAGAACGCCGTCCAACTCGCGACATTCAAGGACATGTTACCGTGTCAACTTCCCGGCCGCAGTCCGAGGCTGCGTGGACAAAGCGGTCGCGCAAAGGATCGGCGGCGCAACACTGAAGGTCGTTGAACGACATTCTTCGGCGGCGCAAGCAAAGGAGGCCAAACTCAAGGACCTCGAACTGATCCAAGGCGTCGTCAACCGCCTCGCCACCGACTCGTTTCGCCTGAAGGGTTGGGCCGTGGTCCTCGTTTCCGCCATTCTGTTCCTGCTCGCAAGGGAAGGTGACACCGGATTCGCATACGTCGGCCTCATTCCGGCGGTCGTGTTCCGGGGGCTGGATGGTACAGCTGGATGGTCCACCGGGTGCGCGGGCCGCGACGCCGGTGATCGCATGGTGCTTGCGATATTGAATGCGTGGCCATCCGGCGCGCTCGAGCGGCAGGCGAGAATATTGGCGCGTGTAACCCCGCCGGGTTGCCGAGACCGGATAAATTGAAACCGGGAAGACACCGATGAATCGAGAGGAAGAACTGCTGAACCGAATCACGATTCGCCCGGACGTTTTCGGGGGCAAGCCGATCATCCGAGACATGCGAATCGCTGTGGAGCACGTGCTGGCCAACCTGGCGGCCGGCGAAACTGTTGAGGGCGTTCTCGAGGACTATCCTTTCCTTGAACGGGACGACATCCGCGCATGCATCCTCTTCGCTCACCGCTCGCTGGCGGGAGAACATGTGCATGACCGCGTCTCGGTCAGGCAATCGATTACGTCTCGGCCCTCGGCGTAACTTGCGATGTCGTCGTGACGGACGGCATCCGCTACCGCATGTACGACGACAAAGACGATTTCGCACCCGCCGCAGACGCGAACCTCGCGCGTGAAACGGTCCCCTCTCACTCCGTTCGACCGAATGAGGCGGCCGTGATTCGACGCATCCCGATGGTGATGCAGTGACGTGATGACGCTCGCATGCGAACCACGGTCACCATAGACGGCGATGAGTTGGCGGTGGCCCGGGCGCTGGCCGCGCGGAACGAAAGCAGCCCGGGCCGCGCCTTGTCGGAACGGCCGCAGTGCGGATTTGGGAGCGTCCCTGTCCGGACCGGCCGATGCCCGGCAAGACAGAGAATACCGTCCCGTTTCCGACCCTGATCACTCCGTTCGGCGGCAGCGCCGCGCCGGTCGCCGCGCGGATCAGCGGGCCCGCATGGTCTCCGGAATCGGCTGGGTGACCGCGCCGGTCGCCGCCCACTCGGCCCCGCGCGCGAAGGTCACGGCGAAACCCTCGGGGGTGACGTTTTCGACATCGTGGCCGAGAGTGGTGACGAACACCCGTCCCTGGCCGAACTCCGTGGTCCAGAGGATGGGCTGGTCGATGCCGTCGCCGGGGATGGGCTGGCGCGCCCGGCCGTCGTAGAGAGAATGGTCGTCCCAGGCCGTGGCCAGGACGCGGAACGTCCCCTCCGGTTGCCATCGAAGGTTGGCGTACAACTCGTCGTTCTCGACCATGAAGGATCCCAGGCCCTCGGTGACGGGATGTTCCCCGTCCCGAACGTCGACCACGAAGTCGTGGCGGGGAGAGTGGTGCCCGTTCCCCGTCCGCCAGTTGCCTCCGCTCATCCGCTCGTACGCCGCCCAGCCGTCGAAGGCCCCCAGCGCCAGGTGGTAGAGCACCAACCCTTTCCCGGACGCCACGAATTCCTCGAGCGCCCGGTTGGCCTCGGCGCCCCAGGCGAGATCCGGCCTCGATCCGCGGTCGTAGTAGTTGACGACCACCAGGTCGTAGGGCGCGATGGTCTGGCCGCCGGCCCAGCGAAACTCCTCGGTGACCCGCACTTCGAACAGCCCGGTCTCTTCGAGGATCCGCCTCAGGATCGGCGTCGTGCCACGCCAGTTGTGCACGTGCTGCCCGGTGATGATCAGGGCCTGAAGCTTGTCGGGATCGAAGTCGACGTTCGGCTGGCCGCGGACGTCGGACACCGCCCCGACGCAGGCCAGCCAGACCACGGCCGTAGCCGGAATCGCTCGCTTCATGGTCGTCCTCCCGTGGTGGAAGTCTAGCCAGCCCCCGGAGGCGACGCAATCGAACTCGCACGGAAAGGATGACCCGCCGACGACGGCGAGCGGCACGTTGATCCGCGCCACCGCGGCACGGGCCTCGCCTGCCAACGACGCGGACGATTCCCCCGGGGTCACGTTCTCTATCGGATCGCGAACGCTCGCGAGTCGTAGATCGCCTCGAGGGCCTCCATCAGGCGAATCCTGACAGGCGCAAGTCTGGGCGGACTCGCCACCACGACATTCTCCAGGCCGCCCGGCACGGCGGCGCTGGGTACGGAGAGAAGCGACTCCTTGCCGTGAAGCAGCCATTCGGTTCCCTCGCTCCGGGTCCATGGCGAATGCGGAAATTCATTCCAGTCTTTCGGCAGGTCGCGTACCCGCCATCGTTTCATGGACGCGGAAGACGCAACTTCGTAGACACCGAGGCGGTAGGCGGCGGGCGCCAGGCGCGACGACGGCAGATAGTTCGCCATTTCCAACATCGCCACGCTGGCGCTCTCGGCGAAGTAGAGAACGGGAACGCCAGCCTCGTTCCAGCGCCCGCCGTGTCTGAAACCGGCCCCGTGACCTTCGAAGTTCTCAAGATGCTCGATCCGGCATATCCGGTAAATCCGTATCAAGGAAATTCGCCGTGTTCGATCTTCGCGATCGCCTGCTGCACCAAGCGGCGACCGCTGAACGTGTCGCAGAAATCGAGTGGACGTTGGCCGCCCATGGCCGGGAGCGGTGTCTCCAGCCATTCGTGCGCGGCGTCCAGCCCCCCCAGGACCTTCGACGCGCTGTAGAACACTCGCAGCGCATCCAGGAGCGCCTCCGACTGGGCGGCGCTCAGGCTGGGACGCTGATAGACCCGGTGCAGGTTTCCGGACGAGACTCCCACCACACGAACGAACAAATCGCGCTGACCCACCACGTCCACGGCCTGCTTCACAACCTTCCCGGGTACGCCCTCTCGTACGGCGCGTATGAACGCGGCGGTGTCGCCGAAGGCGGACATCGGAACGTCGATGCCCGCCATCGGCGGAGGCGACGTGCGGCCGGCGCCTTGCGTCATGGGATCCTCCTTCCCGGCGTTCGCACAGCGTAGCATCACAATGATGTCTTGGTAACATCATTTAGACGGTGTGGGGCGACCGGGAGCGCGGCGGACCGAACCTGGTGCGCGTGTTCGTCCGCAACCTCCGCCGCAAGCTCGGCGAGGACGCCGCGCGCCCGGCCTGGACATTCAACGAGCGCGGCGTCGGCTACCGCATGCCGGATCCGGGCGGGCGGTAGTCTGCAGCGGCGCGCAACAGGATGCCTTCCGGCGGGACCCAGGGCGGGGTCGAAGAGCACCTGAAACTGTCCGCGTCACACTGTTCGAGAGGACGAGGCTGCCGCGACTCGACACACTCCGTTGTCGATGTCGTGATGTTTTCATGCGAACGACGGTCACCATGGGCGACGATGTGTTGGCGGTGGCCCGGACGCTGGCCGGGCCGGTTCGTATCGAGAGGTCATAGCGCATTGCGGCGACGTTCCGTACGGACGTCGCCGTGATCAGCAAGGTGAGGCATGACTCAAGCGAATTCGCCTACAATGTCCGGCGATTCCCTCCGGGCGTTGGCCCGGACAGTCTGCCCGATGCTGCCTTGCGAATCGCCGAAACAGTCGGATCGGCGGCCGGTTCTCGGCCAAGCAGGAACATGAATCGATACACGGAACTCCAGGATCGGGTACGCCAAGGTCAATCGGATGCCGGCATCCGATTCGAGGATCTTCGCGCTTTGCTTTTCCGCCTGGGTTTTGTAGAACGTGTACGAGGGAGCCATCACATCTTCAGGAAGGCGGGTAGACCTGAACGCCTCAACCTGCAGCGTGACGGCAGCCACGCCAAGCCCTATCAGGTGCGACAGGACCGGCACGTCATCGTGAAACGCAAGCTTGAGGTAACGGACTGATGTACAAGTATGAAGTCATTCTCTACTGGAGCGACGACGACCGGGCCTTCGTTGCCGAGGTGCCGCAGTTGCCGGGGTGCGTCGCTCATGGGGACACTCAGGAAGCCGCGCTGATGCACGCCCAGGAGGCCATGGAGCTATGGATCGAGACCGCGCGGGAATTCGGCGACCCGGTCCCCGAACCCAAGGGTGAACGGCTGATGTTGGCGTAATGGAGGGCGCCCGGTGCGGTTCGGACCCACGGCCACGTTGCTTGCATAATACTGGCCATGCTGGCATATTGCAGTCATGCCGGTTCAAATCACCATCCGGAACGTACCTGAGGACGTGCGCGACGAGCTTGCGGCGCGGGCCACCTTCCAACGCCAGTCCATGCAGGAGTTCCTGCGCTCCGAGCTGAAGCGTATCGCGGCGCGGCCCTCCGTCGACGCGTGGCTCGAGCGCGTTCGCGATCGCAAACGGGCCGCCGGGACCCGCGTCCCACCGTCGCGCATCCTGCGGGCGCGCGACGCGGACCGGCGGTGACCTCCGTCGTTGACGCGTCGGTGCTCGTCGCGGCGCTCACCGACTCGGGGCCGAACGGGACGTGGGCCGAATCCGCCTTGACGGACGACTTCCTCGCGTGTCCGGAACTGGCGCTGGTCGAAGCCAGCAACATCCTCCGCCGTTTGGAGCGGTCCGGCGCGATCTCGCGAGCCGAGGCCAACCTCGCACAAGGGGACTTGCTGCATCTCGATCTGGAAGTCTTCCCGTTCGCGCCGTTCGCGGAGCGCGTCTGGGTGTTGCGGCACAACCTGACCGCCTACGATGCGTGGTACGTCGCGGTGGCCGAGGCGCTCGATTGTCCGTTGCTCACGCTCGACCGGAAGCTCGGCCGAGGGGGCGGTCCGACCTGCGAAATCGTCGTCCCGTGACGTGCGGTTGCACGGGTCGATAACGGCGCCATCCGCAGCCGGGACACCCGGTCCGCGGTCCCCGGCGACGGAACGCGTCTCAGACCGCCTCGGATTCCCGTCTCGAAACGGCGGCCCGGTAGGCCGTCACCAGCAACGCGCCCAGGCCGATCACCACCAGCAGCACGTTGATCACGCCGCCGACGAGCGGGACGTTCACCGCCACGGCCACCAGTACCAAGCCGGCCAGCAGCGCCAGCACCGTCGATCCCAGCGAGTCGTCTCCCGATTTCAGGAGCGCCCTTCCGACGAAGTAGGCGACGAGGATCTTGGACAGGTACAGGCCGAGGATCCAGGCCATGATGGCCACGATGGCCACGGGAATGCCGATGATGGTGATCGCGGCCACCAGGGCCGCCACCGGCGTGGCCACGACGGCCAGGAATCCGACGCCGCCCGCTGTCAGCACGTCGCGGGGCGCGTCCAGCCGGACCCCCTTGAAGGCCGGCAGGAGCCATAGGAGACACAACCCCGCCACCACGGCGGCGCCCAACCGGAGGATCTGCCCCACGTAGAACGACACCGTGGCAAAGCGGCTCGGACCGATTTCTTCCTCGTGCAACTCGATCGTCGTCTCGCCGACGACGGTGGCGCCCGGATCGACCTGAATCCGGTCTTCGTCGGCGACGGTGGCTTCCAGGTCGCCTCCGATCCGGGCTGGCGCCTGGATGACGACCCGATCCCCGTAGACGGTGAGGTCGCGCCCCACCTCTCCCGAGACGTCCAGCCGCGCCGCGAACGCGTGAACGTCGGCGCCGACCGCGCCGCCGAACGACGCGTCGGCGCCCGCCATCACGACGTTCCCGCCGATCCGGCCGCCATCGCCGACGACCAGGGACTCGCCGGCCGCATAGAGATCCCCGTCGATGGCTCCGTCGACGTCTATGCCCTGCCCGAGCCCGACAACCGTACCGCGCACCGTGCCGGCGATCTCCAGGCGCTGCCCCATGGCCACGAGGTTCCCTTCCACGACCCCCCGAACGATGACGACCTGCCCGCCGGCGATCAGGTCCCCCGTGACGACGCCGTCGACGGTGATCGATTCGGCGAACGCGATCAGCGTGTCGTCCAGGGTCTCGCCTTCGGCCACCGTCACCGTCGCGTCGGTTCGAACGTCGATGGCCCGGCCCGGAAGCGGAGACGCCAGCGCCAGCATCAATCCTCCCAGGACGAACGCCGCGCCGCGGCGCCGTTGCAGCAACCAGAGGCCGGCCACGAGCGCACCCGCCCACAGTACGGTGAATCCCAGCGCGTTGACCGCCGACGCCGCCATGGCGGCCGCGTCCCTGGCCCCGTAGGTCAGGGCTTCCGCCAGCAGGTTCAACTGCCCCGACAGCCGCGAAGGATCCAGCCACGCCACGGCTTCGGGCATCTCGAATCCGAACAGGATTCCGAACGCCGTGCGGAAGCAGAGGGCCAGGCTCGCCACCGTCGTGGCCAGCCAGAACAGACTGGGCGCGGCCGGAGCGACGCCGTCGACGGGCTCCGATTCGGCGTCGACGACCGCTTCCTGAAGAGACTGCACCAGCAGCCGGTTTTCCGCCATCAGGCCGTCGACGCGATTCCGGCAGTTCGGACATCCGTCCACGTGCTCGAGAATCCCGCGTGCGCTCTCGACGCCCAGCTCGCCGTCGGCGTGCTGGGCCAGAATGAACTCACTTGGACAAGTCACGTCTCGCCTCCGTTGTCAGGCTCTTTCGCAGAAGCCGCTTGCCGCGAAACAGCAAGCTCGCGACCGTGTTACGGTTCACGCCGAGCGCGGCGCCGATCTCGTCGTAACTGAATTCGCAGTAATAGGCCAGGACCAGGGGGACCCGGTACTTGCCGGGAAGCGCTTCGAGCGCGCGGCGCACGTCGCGTCCGCGTTCGTTCGTCAGCAACTGGCCGAGCGGGCCGGGTCTCTTCGACGCCGGCTCGAACGTTTCCAGAGCGTCCGGCCGAAACAGCCGCGACTCGCGGGCGCGGCGCCGCAGCACGTCGATGCAGTGGTTCGATGCGATCCGGAGCAGCCAACTCGAGATCGGGAACACGGGATCGTAAGTCCCGAGCTTCGCCTGTGCCTTCAGAAACACGTCGTGCGCCGCGTCTTCGGCGAGAGCCGCCGATTTGAGCAGGTGACGGCACAGAATCAGCACACGCCGGTGGTTCTCTTCGTAGATCTCTGCGAACGGCTTGTTCAGCGGCATCCGGGTTTCCACGGCCGTCGACATATCCTGTACTACGATCCGGTTGTCCGGAAGATTGCACGAACATTGCGATCGCGGTCCACCCGGCCCGAAATTCGAGATTTCCTGTCTCCTCGCCGACAGCCGCCGCTGACGCTCGCGGACGGTTCAGCCGTTGGACGCAGCCCGGCCTATACTCCGGGGCATGCAGCGCTGGCGCGTCCTGCCCGACGAGATCGAGGAACACCGCGACGTCCGCTGGCGTCGGTCCGAGGCGGCGCGCGTCGAAACCGTCGAGCAGGCCGAACGGTTCATCGAGCAGGTGGGGTTCGCCGCGTGCCTGACCGATTCGCGGCACCCCGGCCCGTCCCTGTACCTCGCCGTCTGCGGCCGGCGCGACGCCGTCAAGCCGCGCAACGTCCAGACCGACCCCGAGACGTCGCGGACCTGGACGCTGAAGGACGAGATCATGCGGCGCGGCCGGGTCTACTACGCGAAGCTGGCTCGCGGCAAGTCGATGTTCCTGGCGCGCCGGATGATTCCGCATTTCCGGGCGCTCCGGGGGATGCCGCGGCGGCGGGAAGCCGAACGCCTGAGCCCGACGGCCCGGGCCGTTCTCGCGGTCCTGCGACGGGAGTGGGAGATGGGGACGGCCGAGTTGCGATCCGCCTCCGGCGTCACCGACCGCAAGACCTTCAACGAGGCCCTGGACGCGCTGCAGGGCGCCATGCTCGTCGTTCCCAGCGACGTCGTCTACCGGCCCAAGTTCTCGTACCTGTGGGAACTCGCGACCGAACGCTTCCCCGAGGAACTCGCCATGAAGACGACGCCGGAGACGGCCGTTCGCGAGTTGGCGCGGTGTTTCCTGGACGGCGCGGGGCTGACCGTACCGGGCGAGCTGGCGCGCGTGGCCGGGCTGACGCGGCCGGAGGCGGGAATCGGCAACCGGCTTCTGGTCAAGGACGGCCATGCCGTCGCCGTCGCCCGGGGCACATACCGGCTGGCGCGGCTCTGACGGCCGGCACGCGCTTACGGCGACTCTTCGGCCAACTCGGACCAGATGCCCAGGCCGCCGAACTCGCGTTCGAGCGTTTCCACGCCGGCGGCGTCCAGGACCGTGCAGTCGGCCACGCCGTTGTCGCACGGCCGGCCCAGTTCCCGAACGCGGGCGAACCAATCGGGCCGGCCCCGGCCGAACACGTCGAGCCCGACCAGCAGCATCGTCTCGCCGGTCGCCTCCACGGCCGCGGCAATCGTGGTGAAGCGGGCGATGGGCCGGCCCGTGAGGGCCGGCGTGCCCGACATCCGCACGCGCGTGCCGATCGGCAGCGTGTCGGCGGACCAACCCGCCTTGGCGAGCGCCGTCCATGTGCCGGCCGACTCCCAGGCCCAGTCGACGCCGTCGTCGGTGGTCACCCGGTAGTAGGAATGCGGGTTGATCAGACGGGCCGCCGTCACCGCGCCCTCGACCGATACGGTCCGGTCGAGATCGAAAAAGGCCGGAGCGGAATGATGCGCTGCGCCCGCGGCCAGGGCGACGGCCATCACTCCCGCCGTCAGCGTTGTCGTTTTCATGGTTCTTGTTCGAAGAACGCGTTGATGTCGCCGTAGAACAGCTCGGACTGGGGCGTGCACACGAACTGGGCGATGTAGTCGTCGGGATTCGGCGTGAACTCGGCCGTCGCCAGCATGAACGGCGCGTCGTAGTACGCCGGATCCGTGATCTCGACGTCGAGCAGCAACCGGCTGCCGTCCTCGCTCCAGCGGTACCATTCGCGCGTCGTCGTCTCCGCGCTCGTGGGGATCGTATGGACGTTCTCCACCAAGTGCGACGTGTCCACGACCAGCGTGTCCCCGTCCCATCGGCCGAGCGAGAATCCCGCCAGCGTATGGGGCGTTTCCGGGGGCGCCGAGTCGCGCGTCAGGTGGACTTCCCTCCAGACGTCGAAGTACTCGTAATGCAAGATGATCTTGTCGTCGGTCTGGATGATCTCCATGGGCCGCGGAAGCCGCGTGAACTGGCGGGACAGGCCGTCGGCGACGCATTCCAGGCCCGGGTCGGTCTCCGGCGTCGCGCGGGCGAACGCGGCCACGCCGCGCTCGTTGACGGGACAGTCGGGATTGCGTGCGAAGTTGACGCCGCGCCCGCACGGTGTGTCCGCGCGCCCCGAGCGGTACACGCCCGAGATGTCCGGAACCGGCGTCGTCGAGCACGACGCCAGGATGACGGCCGCGACGACCGCGCCGGCCGCGACGAACAGCGTCTTTCGGATCATCCGCGCCCTCCCGTGATTCGGTGCGTCCCGAAGTCGACGGCAGTCTACTGAAGCGTTGCGCGGCGGGCAAACACTTCCGGTTCCTTTCGAAAAACCGGGCGATTTCGAACGGTCTCGGTTAACATCCTGGCAGCCTGAACGGGGGCAGGCACACCATGAGAACGATACGTCTTGTCGGGTCGATGCTGGTGCTGGCCGGCATGCTCTCTTGCAGCGGCGAGGAAGTCGCCGACACGCCGCTTCGCGTGCTCAGCGCCAACCCGGTCGAAGAGGCCATCCACGCGATTGCCGAGGAGTTCGCGCTCGAAACGGGGAACGCGGTCGCGGTCGAGGCGTCCGGGACCGGCGCCATCAACCAGTTACTGGCCGGCGACGAGCTCGCCGACGTCATCATCGGCACCACGGCCAGCGTCGATCAGGGTGTCGAGAACGGGCAGGCCGCCGGGGACAAGACCTACGTCGCCCGCGTCGGCATCGGCATCATCGTCCGCGAGGGCGGACCCGTTCCCGACGTCTCCACGCCGGAAGCGATCCGGCAGGCGGCGGTGGACGCCGACGGCGTCATTTTCAACACGGCCGGTTCGGGACAATACGTCGAACGCATGTTCGAGGGACTGGGCGTCGGCGACGTGGTCGCGCCCAAGAGCGCGCGGCCCCGCAACGCGGCCGAGACCATGAACCGGATGATGGAAGGCGAGGGCATGGAAATCGGCTTCGGACTGCTGTCGGAGATCCGACCGTACGAGGGCAACGGCATCCAACTGATCGCCCGCCTGCCCGAAGAGTTGCAGAACTACACCGTCTATGACGGGATCGTCCTCGAACGGTCGATGTCCCAGGACGTGGCGGCCGAGTTCATTCGCTTTCTGACGACGCCGGGGGCCCGGGAGGCGTTTGCCGCGACGGGCGTCGACTAGACGCCTCCCTGGCGCGGACCGCGCTGCTCGTGCGGGCGTAGTGCGGACTGTAGGTCAGTCCGAACGGCGTCGTCTGCTTGTGCTCTTCCTTCTGCTCCTGGAACCGCGACTGTGATTGGCGGATCGCCTCCATCTCGGCCGTCGTGCAGTCGCGCAGGGTGACCTCCTCGCGGGGAACGAAGAAAACCTGCCCCACCGGCATGTTGTGCGAGCCGGGGATTCCCTCCCCCGGCTCCAGCACGTAACGGAACTCGGACGAGTGGGCGTACCAGTCGGTCTCGACCCTCACCACCAGCATCGGCGCCACCGGCCGGTCGACCATGTTGAAGACCGGAACGTAGACCGTGTCCCACCCCTCGGGCGTCTGGAAGTTCGTCGCCGCCCGAAGCGCCACCGCGCCCGGGGGCGTGTGGAAGTCCTCGGGAATGATGAACGTCTTCGCCAGCTTGATGGCGTCGGCCTCGGAGACTCCCGCATCCTGCACCATGAACTGCACGTCCTCCTTCATCATGCCCACGCTGCCGACGGGCATCGCCAGCGTGAGCGCGAAGACCGGCTGCCACTGGCCGGTCTTGGCGCGAACGAAGTACACGATCCGGTAACGTCCGTCGCCCTGGTACTCCAGGTGAAACGACTCGTTCGGCTTGAGCGGCGGATAGACCAGGTAGCCGAGCGCGCTGCCGGCTTCCAGAACCGGACAGTGACGCGAATGCTGCGGCAACTGGGGGCGTGAGCTTTCGCGGCGCGGCTTCATGCCGACGCCGGGACGGGCGGCGTTGGGGAACAGGCGCACTTCCATGGTGGATATCCTACTCCGATCGTCGGACCGGGGTCAGGGCGCCGGGGCGAGGGTCATCGCGTCGAAGACGATCCGGCCGCCCACCATCGTCAGGACCGGCGCGATGTCCTTGATCTCGTCGGCGGGGATCGTCAGGTAGTCGCGGTCCAGAACCACCAGGTCCGCGAGCTTGCCGGATTGGATCGACCCGACGTTGTTCTCCTGGAAGACCAGGTAGGCGTTCTGGCGGGTGTGCGCGATCAGCGCATCCTCCCGGCTGATGGTCTGGCGAAGGACCGTCCCCCCGCCGACCATCCGTCCCGTCACCGCCCACCACAGCGTGGTGAACGGCCGGTACTGGTTCACCTCGAACGCGTCGCTGCCCAATCCCCACACGATCCCGCTGTTCTGGATGGTCTCCAGCGGCGGCATGTCCAGGGAACGCTCGCCGTGGGCGCGGTTGAAGAGGGCGCCCATCACCGTGGGCCGCGTATGGACCGCCAGGTACATGCCCAGGGCCTTCATGCGTTCGATGTGCGCCGCCGTGACCTGGTCCACGTGCGCCAGGGCCCAGCGCAGGTTCCGGACCGGGTAATCCGCGTTGATCGCCTCGATCTGGTCCAGAAACCCCGTGATCGTGTTCTCGATCGTGGCGTGGACGTGGAGCGGCAGGCCGGCCCGGGCGATTTCCGTGGCGATGCGCCGCCATTGGAACAGCTCGTCCTCGGTCGGGTTCGTCACCGGGGCGAGCATGCTGTCGTGCAGCGGCCGGTAGACGCTCTCCCCGTAGGCCGTCAGGTCCACCCAGTGATCGCCCTGGAACGGCTTCATCTCGGCGATCCGGGGCAGGAGCGCGTCCACCTGCTCGGGCGTGCCGGAAGCGCCGCCCGAGGGGAGGAAGCAGAAGAACCTCAGGTTGAGACGCCCTTCGTCGGCGAGTTGGCGGAAGCGCGGCACGAGGTCGGACGGACACGGGCCGCCGATGGTGGTCAGGCCCGCGCGGTTCATGTCCTGGATCATGGCCAGGCTGCTCGCTTCGAAGATCTCCTCGGGCGGCGCGGGACGGTACCGGCCGATGGCGGCGATCCCGTCGGCCTCGATCACGCCGGTGGCGCGTCCATCACCGTCACGGACGATCCATGGCGCGTCCATCGCCTCGATGCCGATTTCCTCGATGGCGCGGCTGTTCAGAAACGTGTGCGCACGCGTGAACTGGAGCAGGACGGGATTGTCGGGCGCGGCGCCGTCGAGCTCGTCGCGGCTGAAATGGGAGGCGTCGTCGGTGAACTGGTCGTGCGCCCAGCCTCCCAGCGTATAGACCCATGCTCCGGGCCCGAGCCGCTCGGCCCGCTCGCGGATCATGGCCAGCGCCTCGGCGCGCGTCTCGACCCCGTCCAGACGCAGCTCGATCTGCCAGATCGGCCCCTCCTCCATGATGTGCGCGTGGTTGTCGATCAGGCCGGGCAGGACGGTGCGCCCCCCGAGATCGATTATCCGGGTTCCGTCGCCGGCCAAGGCGGCGATCTCATCGTCGGTTCCCACCCGGACGATGCGTTCCCCGGCGATAGCGACCGCTTCGGCAATACGGAACCGGTCATCGACCGTCACGATCTTGCCGTTGGTCAGGACGATGTCGGCCCCTTGGCCTTTCAGTCCCGCCGGCGCCGCCGCGAGGAACGTTCCCAGGAAGCACGCGATGGCCCATCGGCCGGGTGTGGGACGCATGTCGGGTTTTTACCACAGGCGCCGGACAGGGGGTAGCGAAGAACGGCGCGTGCGCATGTCCTTATCGTTTGCCGGCGTCATCGTCGTTATATAGACTGCACGCTTGACAAGTTGCAGCCTGGACGTCGAAGGAGTCGCATGAGATCGAACATCGTCGTGGCGCCGTTGCTCTGCCTCGCGCTGTCGCCCGTGGCTTACGGCCAACGGGGCATGCTCGCCGGCGAGCGGGAGCACTCGGTGGCGGGGATTCCGGGCGTCATCGACGCCGGAGCCGAGTGGGAGTTGGTCTGGGCGGATTTCGAGACCGCCGACGGCATCGTGGGCACGCCCGACGGCGGCGTGCTCTTCGCCCAGGAGCAGACCGACACGATCCGCAAGCTCGACGCCAACGACCAGGAGGTCGTCTTCCTGAGGGACACCAACGGCGCGGGGTCGGTGTCGATGGACGTCCAGGGCCGCGTCTACGCCGTGCAGCGCACGTGCACGGACTCGGCCATCCCGTTCTTTGAAAGCTGCCAGGAACTGACGATGGTGTCGATGATGTTCCCCGAGTACCGGGTACTGGCCAACAGCTTTCCCGACGGGACGCCGCTGGGACGGCTGAACGACCTGATCGCCGACGGCCGGGGCGGCGCGTACTTCACCCGGGGCGGGGCCTTCTACGCGCCCCCGGAGGGCGGACGCGTCCACACGGTCGCGGACGAGAACATCCGCTCGAACGGCATCATGCTGAACCAGGCGGGCGACACGCTGTATGTCACCAACGTGACCGAGGTGCTCGCCTTCGACGTCGGCGAGGACGGGACGACCGGGAACCGCCGGGTGTTCGCCTCGCTCCAGGGGGACGACGGCGGCGACGGGATGGCGATCGACTCCGAGGACCGCCTCTACGTGACGACCAACGGGGGCATCCGTGTCTTCTCGTCCGACGGCGAGCACCTGGGAGTGATCGAAACGCCCCGCCGTCCGATCACGATCGCCTTCTCGGGACCGGACAAGGGGACGATCTATGTCCCGATGATGGGAGCCGTCGGACCGGACGGCGAACCGTGGACCACGCCCGAGGGCGTCCGGAACACGGGCATGACGATCTACAAGATGCGGATGCTTGCCCGGGGATTCGCCGGGCGGCCCAAGTAGGATTCGACAGTCACCGTTCGATCGCACGAACGCGAACACAAACAGGAAACAGGAGGAGAGCGACATGAACCGAACGAAAGGCATCGCGGCCGTGGCCGTGCTGGCGGGATTCCTGATCGTGCCCGAAGCCCTGATGGCGCAGCGGGGACGGGGCGGCCTGACCGGACCGATGGGATTCTTCATCACCAGCGAGGGGCCGGGCGACGGCGCCAACCTCGGAGGCCTGGAAGGGGCCGACGCCCACTGCCAGATGCTGGCCGAGGCGGCCGGCGCGGGAGACCGCACCTGGCGGGCGTACCTGAGCCAGACCGGAGGACGCGGCGGCCTCGCCGTCAACGCCCGGGACCGGATCGGCACGGGCCCGTGGTTCAACGCCAACGGGCAGTTGATCGCCGCCAACGTCGACGAGCTGCACGGGGACACGCACCGCGACCGGAACAACATCCGCAAGCCCACGGCGGTGGACGAGAACGGCAACGAGGTGAGCGGGGTCGGCGACCAGCCCAACCAGCACGACATCCTGACCGGCTCGGACTCGCGCGGCATGTCGCTGATCGGGCGGCCGGACGTCACCACGTGCAACAACTGGACCAGCAACGACGCCGGGAACGCCATGGTCGGCCACCACGACCGGTTGGGCGGCGCCAACGCATCGTGGAACGCGGTCCACATGAGCAACGGGTGCAGCCAGGAGAACCTGGTCGGCACCGGCGGCAACGGCCTGTTCTACTGCTTCGCCGCGGATTAGCGGCGTCGGAGAACGCGGGGTCCGCGCCTATTGCGGCGCATCGATGTCGAACGACGAGCCGGCGAACACGCGCCGGCCGTCGGCGAGCGTGACGCTGCGCGCGTTGGCGACGTTGGACGGCTCCCGGGTCCGGAAGCCTTCGACCGTGACCATGGTACCGGGCGGAACGGAGTCCCGCCGCCAACCCCGCCGCATGAGCCCGTTGGGCGGTCCGAGCTCGAAGTCCCAGTGGACGATCCCGCCGTCGGGATCGTCGGGATCGGGTCCGTCCACGTAGATCCGGGCGTGCGGGTTGGTCCACTGCACCTCGACGACGACACCCGTGACCGTCAGCGGCTGGTTGCGATCGTACTCGGCGTCGAAGGAATGGTGCCCGGCGGCCAACGCGGCCAGCAGCAGCCCGAGACCCGCCGCCCTCATCAAGACTTTCATCCCAAGCCCCTCCGTATCCGAGACTGATGATTGGCGTATGATACGCTGGCCCGCGTTCACGGAACAGGTTATCGGGAGGCCTTGATGAAAACGTCGTTCGGGGCGGTGGTCCTGGTGGCGTTCGCCGCGGCGTCGTTGTCCGCCGGCGCGCAGTGGCCGCTCTTCCCCACGCCCGACGTCCCCCGAACCCCGGACGGCGAAGTCGACATGGACGGACCCGTCCCCAGGACGCCGGACGGCCGGCCCGACTTGACGGGGCTGTGGACCGGCCGGGGCGCGCCGACCGAAGCCGGTCCGCCCGTCGCCGCCTTCCGCGACGTCGGCGCCAACATCGAAGGCGGGTTGCCCTACCAGCCATGGGCGGAAGCCTTGCGCGACGAGCGGGTGGCCGATGGGAGCCGGGACAACCCGGAAGCGCACTGCCTGCCGATGGGCATCATGCAGTTCCATACCCAGGGGGCGCCGCGCAAGTTCGTGCAGACGCCCGGTCTGCTCGTCATCCTGTACGAGGCCAGCATGGGCGTCCGGCAGATCTTCACCGACGGCCGCCCCGCGCCGGACAACGATCCGCAACCCTGGTACTATGGCTATTCGACCGGCCGATGGGACGGCGACACGCTGGTGGTGGAGACGACCCACCTGAGGGACGGCGAGTGGCTCGACATCAACGGGAGCCCGCTGACCGGCGCGGCGACCTACACCGAGCGGTTCACGCGCACGAGCTTCGGACGCATGACGGTCGACGTCACCGTGGACGATCCCGGCGCATACACCGAGCCGTGGACGGTCCGCGTCAACCACGAAATCATGGTCGACGAGGATCTGATCGAGTTCGTCTGCCTGGAGAACCAGCGGTTCGGAACGCTCGGGCCGTAGCGGGACCGTCGAAGAGACCATGAAAACCGCCGTCCGCATGAGCCGCGTCACGAAGACCTTCGGCAAGATGCGGGCCGTCGACGCCCTGGACCTCGAGGTGCCCCAGGGCGGGCTCTACGGGTTCATCGGCCCCAACGGCGCGGGCAAGACCACCTCGATCCGCATGATCATGTCGATCCTGTTCCCGGACTCCGGCGAGATCGCCGTGCTGGGCCATCCCTCCGCGCTCGACGCCAAGGACCGGATCGGTTACCTGCCCGAGGAACGGGGGCTGTACCGGAAGATGAAGGTGCAACCCTTTCTCCGGTACGTCGCGCGGCTCAAGGGCATGGACGGCCCCGACCTGGACCGGCGGATCTCCGGTTGGCTGGAACGCGTCGGGCTCGATGGAGTCGAACGGAAGCGGTGCGACGAACTTTCGAAGGGGATGTCCCAGAAGGTGCAGTTCGTCTCCGCCATGATCCACGAACCCGACCTGCTGATCCTGGACGAGCCGTTCAGCGGCCTGGACCCCGTCAGCATGAGGATGCTTCGCGACCTGATCCTCGACGAGCACCGGCGGGGCGCCACGATCCTGTTTTCCACGCATGTCATGCCGCAGGCCGAGGAAATCTGCGAGCACGTCATCATGGTCCACAAGGGCCGCAAGGTTCTCGACGAGTCCCTGGCGGCGATCCGAAACCGGTTCGACCCGCGGGCAATCCGATTCGAACCGCTGGATCCGGGGGCCGACACCCGCGCGCTGGCGGCGCTGCCCGAGGTGGAGAGCGTCCAGGATCGAGAGCCCGCGCTCGAGATCATGCTTCGCGACGGGACGGATCCGGCCGCGGCCATGCGCCGCATCATGGACGTTGCGCCGGCCTCCCGCATCGAGCTGTCCCGGCCACGGCTCGAGGACGTCTTCGTACAGCTCGTCACCGACGGCGCGTCCGACGACGACGCCGAGCACTTGCGCGCGGAACTCCAGGACGCGGAGACGACAGGAGCCACGGCATGAAACGCATCCTGCGGATCGCGCTCCGCGACTTCGTGGCCATCGCGATGACCAAGGGGTTCATCTTCGGCCTCCTGGTCATGCCGGCCATGCTGGCCCTGATGTTCATCCTGCTTCCGGTGCTCTTCGACGACGGGAACTTCCAGATCGAAGGCGAGTACGCGATCTTCGATCCCACGGGCGTGGTGTTCCCCGAAATCGACGCCGCGCTCGATCCCGAGGCGGTCGCCCAGCGGCGGAGCGAGGACTATCGCCGGATGGCGGCACAGGCGGCGGAAGTGACCCCCGAACCCGTTCGCGGCCTGGCGGAGACCGCTCTCGAACAAGCGATGGAGGACATGCTCGGACCCGCACCCGACGTGCGGCTGATCCAACTGCCTCCCGACGCGGACGTCGAAGCGGAAAAGGCCTGGCTGAACGAGGAGACCGACGGGCTGCGTCACACGGCCCTGATCGTCATTCACGAGAACGCCGTCGAGGCCCCCGGCCCGGACGCGGAGCTCGGGAGCTACGACCTGTTCGTGGCGCCCAACCTGGACGATCGGGACCTGGACTTCATTCACTCCAGCCTTCGCGAAGCGATCATCGACGCGCGCGTCTCGCGACAGTCGCTGGACAGGGACGCGATCGAATCCATTCTGCGCGTGCCGCGGCCGGCCTCGACCACGGTCACCGCGGACACCGAGCAGCGAACGTTCAGCGCGCTGAACGTGTTTCTTCCGATAGCGTTCATGATGTTGCTGTTCATCGGCATCATGACCGGCGGCGGTACGATGCTGACGTCGATGATCGAGGAGAAGTCGAGTCGCATCGTCGAGGTCTTGCTGTCCGCCGTCTCGCCGATGGAGCTGATGGCCGGCAAGCTTCTGGGCAGCGTGGCCATCAGCCTGGTCACGATGGCGCTCTACATCGGACTCGGTCTTCTCGCGGCGGCGTCGTTCTCCGTGCTTGGCCTGCTGAACCCCTGGCTGATCGTCTACCTGATGATCTTCTTCCTCATCGGTTTCTTCGTGATCGGGTCCCTGATGCTGGCCATCGGCGCGGCAGTCAACGAGGTGAGCGAGGCGCAGCAGCTTCAAACGCCGCTCGTGATGATCATCATGGTCCCGTGGCTGCTCTGGCTCCCGATCTCGCGGGACCCCAACTCGCCGCTGGCGATCGCGGCCAGCTTCATTCCGCCCATCAACTCGTTCGGCATGGTGCTACGGATGACATCGACCCAGCCGCCGCCGTATTGGCAGGTCTGGCTCTCGATCGCCGTCGGCGTGGCGTCGGTCGTCGGCGCGGTCTGGGTGGCCGCCAAGGTGTTCCGGATCGGTTTGTTGATGTACGGCAAGCCGCCGAACCTGAAGACGATGCTGCGCTGGGTCTGGCAGGCCTGAAGAACCCGGACCGGCCGAC
>JAJEDW010000051.1 GCA_022821265.1 Acidobacteriota bacterium | reverse complement strand
CCTCGGAAAGCCTGACGCTGACCGAAGATCGCGCCGCCGCGGTCCGCGACTACCTGGTGGCGGCCGGCATGCCCGCGGGACGCGTCCGGGCCGAAGGGTTCGGTTTCGTCCGCCCCATCCCCGGCGTCGACGATGGCGGGGACCCCATCCACGAACGCGTCGAGATCCTCGTCACCGAACCCTGATGCGTCAACCGAGCGGAACCGGCTCCGGGGGCGCGCCGCCGGACGCGAAGGCCGGGGCGTCGGCTCCCTCGCGGCGCAAACGGCCGTCGAACAGCGTATAGGGATTGACGTTGCCGAGGGCGGCCGCCACGGACCCGGCGACGCCGGCGTGCCGTTCGCCCATCTCGGCCAGGAAACCCCGGATCTCGCTCCGGGGCCCGCCCTTCTCGGCGCAGACGCATCCCACCGTCGTCAGCTCGTGCGCGGCGGCGTAGCGGGCGGTCCACACCTCGGGAACATAGACCAGGGGACGAACGACGCGAAGCGCGCCCTTCCTGGACGCGGCCACGGGCGGCAGCGACGCGATCCGGCCGTTGAAGAGGACGTTGCGCAGGAGGGCTTCGGCGCAGTCGTCGGCCGTGTGGCCCAGCGCGAGAACCGAACAACCCTCGGCGGAAGCTATGGCGTAGAGCGCGCCGCGCCGGTGGCGGCTGCACACGTCGCATCCATGCTCGACGCCGTCGTCCACCAACCGCCGCGTCCGAGGCTCGGGTTCGAGGACCCAACGGATGCCGAGCCGCTCGACGGCGGGGCGAATGGCCTCGATCGGCGAGGTGAACTTCCCCTGCTCCACGGTCACGGCCACCAGGTCGTAGGGGAAGGGAGCGCGGGCCCGGTACCGGGCGAGCGCGTCGAGAAGGCACATGCTGTCCTTGCCGCCGGAGACGCCGACGGCCACCCGGTCGCCCGGACGGAGCATCGAGAAGGTCCCCATCGCGCGCCCGACGGCGTCGAGGACCCTCGTCCGAACGGCGGCGTTATCCGTTTTCGTCATCTTCGCCCTCCCGGGCCGCGTCATTCGGCGCCCTGGAATCCGTCACCCGGGCTTCGAGCCGGCCCCGGTGCAGCAGGATCGTCACGTCGCTGCCGGCCGGGGCCTCCGCCGCCGACCGCACCACGCGTCCCTCGTTCGTCCGGCAGAGGGCGAACCCCCGCGCCAGGACACCCAGCGGGCTCAGTGCATGGAGGGTCTCCTCGAGCGCCGCGAAACGCTGCCGCGCCCCGGCGACCCTCGCCTCGCTCGCGCGCCGCGCCGCCTCGCCGACCGACACCAACCGCCGGCGGCCCTCCTCGGTCACGGCCGCAACGCGGGTCCGGGCCCGCGCGGCCGCGTCCTCCAGGCGCCTCCGGCGCTCACCGATCCACTGGCCGGAATCCGCGACCCGCTCCATGCGGAAGACGCAGTCGTCCACCTGCTGCGTCCGCTGCTTCAACCGGCCTTCGACGAGGGCGAAGCCGCGGTGGCCGGCCCGGGCCGTCAGAAACTGCCGCAGCCGGGACAGCCGGTATCGAAACGCCGAAGCCAGGCGTTCCTCGCCGGCCTGGAGCCGGTCGGCCAGCTCCCGCTTGCTTCGCGCGACCATTTCCGCCGCGGCGCTCGGCGTGGGCGCGCGCACGTCGGCCACGAAGTCGCTGATCGTGAAATCCGTCTCGTGCCCGACGGCCTAGACGACCGGCTTGGGGCAGGCGGCGATCGCACGCGCCACGATCTCCTCGTTGAACGGCCACAGGTCTTCCATCGACCCGCCTCCGCGAGCGACGATGACGAGATCGACGTCGCGGCGCCCCAGCTCGTCGAGCCCCGCGGCGATCTGTACGCCCGCTCCCTTGCCCTGGACGTCGGCCGGGCAGATCAGCACGTCGATCGCGTCGTGCCGGCGCTCCAGAACGGACAGGATGTCGCGAAGCGCGGCGGCCCGGGCCGAGGTCACGACGCCGATGCGCGACGGAAAAGGCGGCAGCTTCCGCTTGCGCTCTCCGGCGAACAGGCCTTCCCGCGAGAGCCTCTCCTTCAGCCGCTCGAACTCCTCGTGGAGCGTTCCCCGCCCCGCCGGCTCGAGCACCTCGACGATGATCTGGTACTGGCCGCGCCCCTCGTAGACGCTCACGCGGCCGCGGGCGCGGAACGATTCCCCGTTCTGCGGCTTGAAACGCAGGTAGACGGCCGCGCTCCGGAAACAGACGGCGGGAAGCTGGGACCGGTCGTCCTTGAGCGTGAAGTAGAGGTGCCCGGCCGCGGAAGCCCGCAGGTTGGAGACTTCGCCCTCGACCCAGACGTCGGGGAAACGGGGCTCGACGAGTTCCTTGATGCGGCGGCTGATCTCCGAGACGGAATAGACGACGCGTCCATCGCCGCCGGACGCCGGATCCGCCGCCATCAGGCGACGGTGACCTCCGGTGTCAGGTACACGTCCTGGATCGCGTTCAGCAGCTTCACGCCCTGCTTCATCGGGCGCTGGAACGCCTTCCGGCCCGAGATGAGCCCCATGCCGCCGGCCCGCTTGTTGATCACGGCGGTCCTGACGGCCTCGGCGAGGTCTCCGGCGCCGGTGGAAGCGCCGCCGGAGTTGATCAGACCGGCCCGCCCCATGTAGCAGTTGGCGACCTGGTACCGGGCCAGGTCGATCGGGTGGCTCGACGTGAGGTTCGCATACACCTTGGCATGGGTTTTTCCGAACCCGATCGCCGTATATCCGCCGTTGTTCTCGGGCAGCTTCTGCTTGATGATGTCGGCCTCGATCGTCACGCCCAGGTGGTTGGCCTGCCCGGTCAGGTCGGCCGCCGCGTGGTAGTCCGCGTCGGACGTCTTGAAGTCCGAGTTGCGGAGATAGCACCAGAGGACGGTGCACATCCCCAGGTCGTGGGCGTGCTCGAACGCCTCGGTCACTTCCTGGAGTTGCCTCGCCGATTCCTCGGAGCCGAAGTAGATGGTGGCTCCGACGCCCACGGCCCCCATGTCGAACGCCTGGTCGATGCCCGCGAACCCCACCTGGTCGAAGCGGTTGGGATAGGTCAGCAACTCGTTGTGGTTGAACTTCATGATGAACGGGATCCGGTGCGCGTACTTGCGCGAGACCGCCCCCAGCACGCCCAGTGTCGAGGCGACGGCGTTGCAGCCGCCCTCGATGGCGAGCTCCACGATCCGCGCCGGATCGAAGTAGATCGGGTTCGGGGCGAATGAAGCGCCCGCGGAGTGCTCGATGCCCTGGTCGACCGGGAGAATCGAAACGTACCCGGTGCCTCCCAGACGGCCGGAACGGGTGATCGCCGCCAGGCTGCCCAGAACGCGCGTCGGACGGTCCGACAACGCGAAGACCCGATCCACGTGGTCGGGCCCGGGAAGATGCAGCGACCGCTTCGAGATGGTCCGGCACTTGTGATTCAACAGGTCGTCGGCGTCGTCGCCAAGCCACTTCCGGATCGAGTCGATCATGGTGTCCCCTTCGTCACGTATCAGGATAGACAACGAGCGGATCCGGCCGCGCGGACCCGGTCTTGCGCGTCAACGCCTGCGGATCCACGTCCACGCCAGGGTCAGGATCACGCTGACCAGGATGGAGGTACCCAGGGGGAAGTAGAACCGCACGTTGCCGCGTTCATATCGAAGGTCCAGCGGCAGGCGTCCCAGGCGGAACGGGAGCCGCTCGCCGAACATCAGCAGGAGGCCGACCAGGGCGATGATGGCGCCCAGACCGATCAGGACCTTGCCCGCCTGCTCCATCGCGAATCTTCCTACACCATCTCCAGCCGATTGAAGAAATACGCGATCTCGACCGCGGCCGTTTCCGGGGCGTCGGACCCGTGGATCGCGTTGCGCTCGATGTTGGTCGCGAACCGCTTCCGGATCGTGCCATTCTCGGCCTTGGCCGGATCCGTCGCCCCCATCAACTCGCGCAGCTTCGAGACGGCGTCGTCGGCTTCCAGAACCATCACGATGACCGGCCCCTCGGTCATGAAGGCGACCAGGTCGCCGAAGAACGGCCGTTCCCGGTGGACGGCGTAGAAACCCTCCGCCTGGCCGCGCGTCAGGTGGAGCATCCGGACCGCGCGGATCCGGAACCCGGCCTCCTCGATCGACGCGATCACGGCGCCGGCGCGGCCGGCTCCGATCGTATCGGGCTTGAGTATCGTCAGCGTCTTCTGCATCGGTCTCCTCGCGGCTCCCCCTCAACCGAGAACGGAACTGACGGCGGCCCCGATGTCGGCCGGGCTCCGCACGACCCGGATCCCGGCGTCTTCCATGGCTTTCATCTTTTCCGCGGCCGTCCCCGCGCCACCCGCGATGATCGCCCCGGCATGACCCATCCGGCGTCCGGGCGGCGCGGTCTGTCCGCAAATGAAGCCGACGACGGGTTTCCGGACGTGTTCCCGGACGAACCGGGCGGCGTCCTCCTCGGCCGTCCCGCCGATCTCTCCCATCATGACGATGGCCTCGGTCTCGGGATCCGCCTCGAACAATCGGATCGCATCGATGAATGGCGTGCCGATGATCGGATCGCCGCCGATGCCGACGGCGGTGGACTGCCCGATTCCGCGCGCCGTCAACTGCCCCACGGCCTCGTAGGTGAGCGTACCGCTTCTGGATACCACGCCCACGGGTCCCTCCCGGTGAATGTGCCCCGGCATGATGCCGACTTTCGCACGGCCCGGGGAAATGATCCCGGGGCAGTTGGGTCCAACCAGGCGCGTGGGCCGGCTCTCGAGAAAGCGCATGACGCGGACCATGTCGAGTGTCGGCACGCCTTCGGCGATGCAGACGACGAGTTCGACACCGGCGTCGGCCGCTTCCATGATCGCGTCGGCGGCGAAGGCCGGCGGCACGAATACGGTCGAGGCGTTGGCGCCGGTCGCCCGGCGCGCTTCGGCCACGGTGTCGAATACCGGAACGCCCTCGTGAATCCGTCCGCCCTTTCCCGGGGTCACGCCGGCGACGACCGTCGTGCCGTATTCGATCGCCTGCCGCGTGTGGAACGTCCCTTCCCGGCCGGTGACCCCCTGGACGAGGAGGCGCGTATCCTTGTCGACAAGGATGCTCATACGGGGCCTCCGCCGGTCTAGGCCGCGGCCACCGCCTTCCGGGCCGCGTCGCCCATCCCGTCGGCCACGACGAAGCGGAGCCCCGACTCGCGCAGGATCCGCTGCGCCTCGGCCGCGTTGGTTCCCTCCAGGCGCACGACGACCGGGACCGCGACGCCCAGCTTCCGGGCCGCGGCCACGACGCCCGTCGCGACGACGTCGCAGCGCATGATGCCGCCGAAGATGTTGACCAGGACGGCGGAAACGCTCTCGTCGGCCAGCAGGATGCGGAACGCGTTCTCGACCTGCTCGGCGTTGGCGCCTCCGCCGACGTCGAGGAAGTTGGCCGGGTTCCCGCCGGCCAGCTTGATGATGTCCATCGTCGCCATCGCCAGGCCGGCCCCGTTGACCATGCAACCCACGTTGCCGTCGAGCTTGATGTAGTTCAACCCGTGCCGGCCGGCCTCGACCTCGAGGGGCTCTTCCTCGTCCAGGTCGCGAAGCTCCCGAATGTCCGGATGGCGGCCCAGCGCGTTGTCGTCGAAGTTCATCTTCGCGTCGAGCGCATAGACCGCGTCGTCTCCGGTCACCAGGAACGGGTTGATCTCGGCCAGCGACGCGTCCGTATCCTCGAACGCGCGATAGAGGGCCGTCATGAAGCGGGCGGCGTCGAGAGCGACCCTTCCGCCGAGACCGAGACCGAAGGCCAGCTTGCGCGCCTGGAAGTCCTGGAGCCCGATACCCGGAACGACGGGCTCCTTCAGGATCTTCTCCGGGGTCGCGGCCGCGACCGCCTCGATGTCCATCCCGCCCTCGGTGGAGGCCATCAGCACCGGGAGCCCCGCTTTCCGGTCGATCACGATGCCCAGGTACAGCTCGTTCCGGATGTCGAGACCTTCCTCGATCAGCACCTTTCCGACCCGGCGGCCTTCCGCGCCGGTCTGGTGCGTGACGAGCATCATCCCCAGAATCTCGTCCGCGATCCGTTCGGCCTCGTCCGGGCCGGCGGCCAGACGGACGCCGCCGCCCTTGCCGCGGCCGCCCGCGTGGATCTGCGCCTTCACGACGACCCGACCGCCGATCGACGCGGCCGAGGCCCGCGCCTCCGCCGCCGTGTGGGCCACCTCGCCGCGCGGCACGCGGACGCCGTACCGCGCCAGGATCGCTTTCGCCTGGTACTCGTGAATTTTCATGGAACGCGCGTTAACGGAACCGGGCCGGCAGGCCCGGCCAATCCCCAACATTACGCAAGGCCGGAAGCCGTTGTCAAACGCCCCCGGAGACGCCGCGGGTCCGTTTCGCGAGCGGGGGCTACTCGACCCGCTCCACCTGAATGAAATTCGTCGCGCCGGGGCTGTGGAGCGGCGTGCCGCCGGTGACGACGATCCGGTCGCCCGGACGCACCAGCCCGGTCCCCTTCGCCGCTTCGATCGACAGCCGCAGTTGCTCCTCGATCGAGGTCGCCGTCGCGATGCGCAGCGGGACCACGCCCCAGCAGAACGCCAGGAAGTGGGCCGAGATCCGGTTCGGCGTGGTCGCGATAATCGGCTGCCGCGGCCGGAAGCGCGACACCAGCCGAGGGGTGTATCCCGACCAGCTCGGCGTGATGATCGCGGCGGCGCCGACCCCGCGCGCGATGTTGTAGCTGGAACGCGTGATCGCGTCGCTCGTGCCGGGCCGCTCGTGAAAGTCCCACTGGAACTTGCCCTCGTCGATCGAGTCCTCGACCGACGCGGCGATCCGGTCCATGGTCCGGACCGACTCGACGGGGTACTTCCCGGCCGCCGTCTCCTCCGAAAGCATCACGGCGTCGGTGCCGTCGAGGATGGCGTTGGCCACGTCGGCGGCTTCGGCGCGCGTCGGCCGCGGCTGGTCGACCATGCGGACCAGCATCTGCGTCGCCGTGATGACCGGCTTTCCGAGCAGGTTGGCCTTCCGGATGATCTTCTTCTGGATCAGGGGCACGGTGGCCAGATCGATCTCGATGCCGAGGTCCCCGCGCGCGATCATGACCCCGTCCGCCGCGTTCAGTATGCCGTCGATGTTGTCGACGGCCTGCGGCTTCTCGATCTTGGCGATGACGCGGATGTCGGCTCCGGCGCCCAGCAGCACGTCGCGTAGCGCCTGCACGTCCGCCTCGGTGCGGACGAAACTCAGCGCGATGGCGTCGACTCCGGCCTCGACGCCCACCTCGATGTCCTTGCGGTCCTTCGCGCTCAGCGACTCGACGTCCAGCCGGGCACCGGGCAGGTTCACGCCCTTGTGGGAACTCAGGACGCCGCCGACGCGGACCCGGCAATGCACGTCCGGGGGCGCCACGTCTTCGACCTCCAGCTCGATCGTGCCATCGGCCAACAGCACGCGGTGTCCCGGCCGCACGTCATCGGCCAGGCTCTCCAGCGAGACCGACGCGCTGGACGCGTCGCCGGGGAAGCTGCCGGACGTCAGCGTGAACCTCGCCCCGTGCTCGAGCCACGCCATCCCGTTCGTCATCGGGCCGATGCGGACCTTGGGCCCTTGCAGGTCCTGGAGCACGGCCACGGGAAGGGACAGGCGGTCGCGGACGGCCTGGATTCGCCGGATGACCGTCCGGTGGTAGTCGGCGCCGGCGTGGGAGAAGTTGACGCGGGCCACGTTGACGCCGGCCTTGAACAGGCGCTCCAGCATCGCCTCGGAATCGCACGCGGGACCGATCGTCGCCACCAGCTTGGTTCGCCTCACGGGGTCTCTCCTGCCGGCGCCGGCGGAGTCGGCGATCCCGGGCGCCGTCGGGACCGCCCGGAACGCTCGTCCAGGCTCATCGTCCCATTATCCTGGTCGGCGCGGCCGTGTACAGGTCCACTCCGGGCGGGCCTCGGGCGGCATGCTACAATTCAGCCGCTTTTCTCGCGTCGGAGGCGGCCCAGGAGGGTGGAAGTGATTGAAAACGGGGTTCGTATTTCGCCCGCGGACGGCAAGCTCGGGGTCCTGATTCCCGGACTCGGAGCCGTCGGCACCACGTTCATCGCGGGCGTGGAGGCCGTCAAGAAGCGGATCGCACAACCGATCGGATCCCTGACCCAACTGGGCACGATTCGCCTCGGAAAACGCACCGAGCACCGCGTCCCCGCGGTCCGGGACTTCGTACCGCTCGCCGAGATGGACGACCTGGTGTTCGGCGGATGGGACATCTTCGAGGACAACGGCTACGAGGCGGCGCTGAAGGCCGGCGTTCTCGACGAGCGGCTCCTGGACCAGGTCCGGCCGGAGGTCGAGCGCGTCCGGCCATGGGCCGGGGTCTTCAGCCAGGACTACGTCAAGAAGCTCGACGGACGCCACGTCAAGACCGGGACGAGCAAGATGGATCTGGCCGAGCAGGTCATGGCCGACATCGACGGGTTCCGGCAGGCCCACGGTCTCGAGCGTCTCGTCATGATCCTGTGCGCGAGCACGGAAGTCTTCCTGACCCCGCAGCCGGTCCACCAGTCGCTGGGAGCCTTCGAACGGGGCCTTCGGGAGAGCGATCCCGCCATCGCGCCCAGCATGATCTACGCCTACGCGGCGCTGCAGCGGGGGATCCCCTTCGCCAACGGCGCGCCGAGCCTGACCGTCGACATCCCGGCGCTGCTGGAGCTGGCCGATTCCCGGGGCGTTCCCGTCTGCGGCAAGGACTTCAAGACGGGGCAGACCCTGATGAAGACGATCCTGGCGCCGGGGCTGAAGTCGCGCATGATCGGCCTGTCGGGGTGGTTCTCGACCAACATCCTCGGCAACCGCGACGGCGAGGTCCTGGACGAT
>JAJEDW010000222.1 GCA_022821265.1 Acidobacteriota bacterium | reverse complement strand
GCCGTTCGGGAATCCGTTGCCGGTTCCGACGGCGCCGCTTCCGGCTTCTTCTCGCTCAGTCGCAGAGTGTGGTGTTCCACCACTCGACCGTCGTGGCCCAAGACGGCCAGCCGTGAAGCGCCTTTGGGGTTCGGATCGATGCCCAGCACGGGAACCGGCCCCGCAGGGGGTGCGAGGAGCAGTGCGGTCAGGTTGTCCTCGATGACGCGAATCGCCTCTTCCTCGGCGCGCTCGCGCAGCATGTTGCGGACTTCGTTCTGGATTACGGGTTCCAGCAACCGGTCGTAGCTGTCGTCGGCGGCTTTCTCGAGCAGTCGGGCCGACGGCAAGCCGGCGTCGATCCTGACCCGGGACTTCAGCTCGGACCGGGCACGGGCGGCGTCGATCTCGATCGAATAGGCGAGCACCTTCTCGCGGGTCCCGCGCCGGATCGCGAGCATGCGGTGCGAAGGAATCCGGGCGACCGGCTCCGTGAAGTCGTAGTAGGTGGAATACTTCGTCTTCTGGCCTTCCTTGCCCTTGACGGCCTTGGATCGAACCGTGCCCTCGCGGATCATGAGATCCCGCAGCCATTTCCGGTAGCCGGCGTCTTCGGCGATTCTCTCGGCGATGATGAGGAGCGCGCCCTCCACCGCCCGTTCGGCGTTGTCCACGTGCGCTTCGGCATCCACGAAACGCGCCGCGACATCGTCCACCGGCGTGGGGCCGGACTGCTGATGGATGTAGTCCGCCAGCGGCTCCAGTCCACTCCGACGAGCGGCGCCGGCCTTGGATTGCCGCTTTACGCGGTACGCGAGATACAGGTCGTCGAGTTCGTTCTCGGTCTCGCAGGCATCGATCCGTTCGCGCAGTCGAGGCGTCAACTTCCCCTGAGCCTGGACGGACGAAACGATCTCGGTGCGTTTCTGCACGAGTTGTCCGTACGCCAGGTATCTTTCGGCAATCCGGCGCAACCGTGTTTCGTCGAGGTTGCCGGTGGCCTCTTTCCGGTAGCGCGCGATGAAGGGGATGGTGGCCCCTTCCTGGATCAGACGGATCGTCGCTTCGATTCGCTGGATGGACACGCCGGTGTCCCGGTTGATTCGGCGGGTGATCTCGGAAATCATGGCGCTCACGCGGACGCCTGTCCCATCGGCCTCCGGGTCGAGGCGCGATCGATCGGTCCGGGCAAAACCAGGAAAGTATGCAGTAGGCGGAGACTTCGAAGCAACAGCATCCGGCAACCGCTCGGCTCAGGGGTCGCGGCGCAGCGTATCGCCGATTTCTCGCGCGGCCCGGCGGGCTTCCTCTATCTTTTCCGGCGCGAAGGATATCGCGGCGACGACGGCGTGCCCGCCCCCGCCGTACCGTTCGCAGATTCTTGCCAGGTTGTGGCGCGGCTCGATCCGGGTCCACGGGTTCGTCCCGACCGAGACCTTCGCGCGGGACGGATCCAGGCTGACGCCGACCGTGTACACCGAGTCCGGAAACACCTTGTACGGGATGAACTTGTTGTAGACATGGATCGGGGAGTCGCTGATATCGAACTCGACCACCCCCTGGCGGGCGCGCATCGCTTGCGTCAACACGCCGATGGCCCGCAGGTGCTCTTCGTAGAGGGCGTCGAAGTGCAACTTGACGGTCGCGTCGGACGCGACCTCGGCCAGCGGCCGGATCCGGATCTCGCGGATGATGCGGCGCATGAGTTCGCGGTCGCGAATCGACTCGATCACCATCATCAACTGCAGCGCCGGCTCCTTGAGCGCCACCGCCGATTCCGCGCTCTCGAATTGTGCGCCGTCGATGACGTCGGCCCAGTGGATGAGCTCACGCAAGTCGTTGAGCGGGCAACCGAAGTTGGTTTCGCTGATGGACTCGATCAGCTTGGTGCAGGAGCGGTAATTCGGGTCGTAAAACTTGTTGCCGCTGCGATCGTTGCGAAAATGCGCCTCGTCTTCGGGTGAAAGGAACGCGCTTTCGTGGTGATCGAACCACCACGTCAGGCGGTCGGACGCGCTGTATTTGAAATCGAGAATGACGTTCGTCGGGGCGGTCAGGACGCCCTCGAGCCGGTAGCCGTCGGCCCGGTGCGCCAGGCCGTCGTACTCGAAACGAGCCTGCGGATCCACGACCCTTCGATAGAACTCGGAAAAGACCGCCGCCGAGGCCACGCCGTCGAAGCAGTTGTCGTGGTGGAGTATCCGAACCGTGCCGCTGTCGTCGTCCATGGTGAACCCGTCATCGTAGCAGGTACTTGGCGATCGTCTGTAACTGCATGTTCGACGTGCCCTCGTAGATCTTCCCGATCTTGGAATCCCGGAAGTACTTTTCCACAGGGTAGTCGCGCGTATAGCCGTATCCGCCGTAAACCTCGATCATCAGCGACGTTACGGACTCGGCGACCTGCGACGCGTAGTACTTGGCCATGGCCGCTTCGGTCAGGAACGGGCGGCGGCGGTCCTTCAGCCGGGCCGCGTTGTAGACCATCAGGCGCGCCGCCTCGATGCGCGTGGCCGATTCGGCGAGTTGGAACTGCACCGCCTGGAAGTCCGCGATCGGCCGGCCGAAGGCCCGGCGTTCCTTGGCGTAATCGGCGCCGCACTGCCAGCTTCCCTCGGCGACGCCCAGCATCTGCGCCCCGATCCCGATCCGGCCCTCGTTCAACGTCTCGATGGCGATCTTGTATCCATGGCCGGTTTCTCCGAGGATGTTCGCCCCGGGGACGCGGCAGTCCTCCAGCAGGAGCTCGCACGTGCTCGATGCGCGGATGCCGAGCTTGTCCTCCTTGGCCCCGACGGAGAAACCCGGGGATTCCTTCTCGACGAGGAACGCGGTGATTCCCTTGTAACCGCGTTCCGGCGCCGCGTTGGCGAACACGATGAACAGGTCCGCTTCCAGCGCGTTGGTGGTCCACAACTTGCGTCCGTTCAGAACGAAGTCGCCGCCGTCGGGGCGGGCCCGGCACTCCATGGCGAAAGCGTCGCTGCCGGATCCGGCTTCGGACAGCGCGTAGGCGCCGACGGCGCTCCGAGCCAGGAGCGGCAGGAAGCGTTCCTGTTGCTCCGCGTTGCCCCACCGCATGATCGCGTTGTTGACGAGCGTGTTCTGGACGTCGACGAAGACACCCACGGACGCATCGATCCGGGACAGCTCCTCGATGGCCAGGATCGACATGAAGAACGACCCTCCACCCCCGCCGTGGGCCTCCCCGATGTGGACGCCCATCAGGCCGAGATCGAAAAGCTCGCGGATCAGAGCCGGATCCAGCCGTCCGCGATCCTCCATCTCGCGGACGCGCGGAGCGATCCGTTCCTTCGCGAAGTCGCGGCACGACCGGCGAAACAGGTCTTCGTCCTCGGAGAGCTCGGTGAGCGGGGCGCCAGTGCTGCCGGGGTCGCTCTGCATCTCATCCATGTCGCTCGTCACGCGCGTCGACGAAAAGACGGGCATTATAGCAGCCCCGCGCCGCGGCCGATTTCGGCCGTCCCGCATGATGTATAGTGAGCAGTGACGCTTCCCCACGCGGGCAGGTGCGCGGCCCCATCGACTGCCTGCAACGCGCGCGGCGGCCGTGAACTCGCCAGACCGGCGATACGGACGGTGTTCCACGACGCGGGGGCGCGATCGCGTACAGTGAGGAGGTCAGCGCGATGACGTCTGTTCTCGTCCTCGTCGGTCTGTATCTCGGGGCGGCGCAGGTGCCGTCATTGGAGAGTCCCAGCCCCGGGGAACGGCGCGAGGCTATACGATCGATGGCGGTGCTCGGCAACCAGGACGCCGTTCCGGGTCTCGTCGAGGCCTACGTCAACGAACCCAACGGCGACATTCGCCGGGAGATCGTGGCGGGTCTCGGGCGCATTCGCGACCGTTCGGCCGTCGCCGGCCTGATCGATGCGATGCGGACGGACTTCGTACGGGACATTCGCCTCCAGGCCATCGATTCGTTGCTGCGCCTCTACATCCCGATCGCCGACGACGAGGGCTTCTTCTCCTTCATCGGCGGCGTGACACGCGTCTTCTCCGACGAGGAGCGGCCTCGCGTCTCGCCCAACGTGACGGTCGACCCCGAAGTTCCGGCCGCGCTGGTCCAGGTCCTCCGGGAGGACTTCGACGCGGAGGTCCGCCGCGAGGCCGTCCACGCGCTCCGTTCCCTGAACGCGGCGGACCAGTTGGCGGCGATGGTCATCGAGCTGGAGAGCCCGCGCCATCGCGAATACGAGGAGGTCCGGCTGGCGCTTGTCCAAACCCTGGCGGAGTTCGAGGATCCGGCGGCCGGGCCCGCCCTGACGCTCCTGATTCGCGATGCGCGCGTGGGCGATGCGGCGATCGAAGCCGTCGGCCGCGTCGGCTATCGGGAAGCCTATCCGCAGTTGTCGAACCTGTTCCTCTCCAGTTCCGACGGCGACGTCCGGGAACGCGCGCTCCAGGCGATCGCGCTGTTGCGCCATCCGGACGCGGTCGCGTTCCTCGAGCCCATGCTGGACAGCCGCGAGGCGAAGGAACGGGAGTTGGCCGCCGAGGGTTTGGCGCGCCTGGACTACGATCCGTCGAGCTTTGCGATTCGCATCGATCGTGAAGACGACGACGGCGTGCGCCTCGCGCAGGCATTCGCCCTGGTCCGGTCCGGCCAGTCGGCCTTCGTCGATATGCTGGTGCGGGCGCTGGACACGCGCCGATGGCCTCAGGCGGAGGCGTATCTGTACGAGCTGGGGCGGTTCGAGAACCGGATCGAGCTGATCTACCTTCATTTGAGGAATCCCGACGCCGACGTTCGCGAGCGGCTCGTGCGCGTCCTGGGGCGCATCGGAAATCCCGAGGCCCGCCCTCACGTCGAGCCGTTGACGATGGACCGGGACGCGGACGTGGCCGCCGCTGCTGTCGCCGCTCTCCGGCAACTGGTCGACCGCTGAGGCGCATGACAGGGCCGCGTTCGCCGGACTACCGATACGCCGCGGAACGATCATGAGCGTCCGGGTCCGCTTCGCCCCGTCACCGACGGGACACCTGCACGTCGGCGGCGCCCGGACGGCGCTCTTCAACTGGCTTCTGGCGCGAAAGGCCGGCGGGACTCTGATACTGCGCATCGAGGACACCGATCGGGAGCGGTCCGCCGATGCCATGACCCGGGACATCATCGAAGCGGTGGAATGGATGGGCCTGGATTGGAACGAGGGCCCGATCCGGCAATCGGAGCGTCTCGACCGGCATCGCGCCGTGGCGGACGCGCTCCTGGAATCGCGTCACGCGTACCGCTGCTTCTGTTCCCCCGAGGAACTGGCCCAGCGCCGGCGGGCGGGGAGCGGAACGCCCGAT
The DNA here is from genome assembly GCA_022821265.1 of Acidobacteriota bacterium. Classification (GTDB taxonomy): domain Bacteria; phylum Acidobacteriota; class Terriglobia; order 20CM-2-55-15; family 20CM-2-55-15; genus JAJEDW01. Next base: position 9,751 of record JAJEDW010000222.1, on the reverse strand, counting down.
GAGTGGAAATACGATCGCCGATGCCTGTCGCTTTCCGAGGATGCGATCGCGGCCCGGACGGCGGCGGGCCGTCCGGCAGCCGTTCGCTTTCACGTGCCGGAGGGGTCTGTCGGGTTCACGGACGCGGTTTTCGGGCCCATCCGGAAGAGCGGCGAGGAACTGGAAGACTTCGTGCTCGTCCGTTCGACGGGGCAGCCGACGTACCTGCTGAGTGTCGTCGCCGACGACCTCGACATGGCGGTGTCTCACGTCGTTCGCGGCGCCGACCATATCGCCAACACGCCGAAGCAGTTGCTCCTGTACCGTGCGCTCGGAAGAACGCCGCCGGTGTTCGCCCACGTACCGTTGATCCTGGGTTCGGACCGGACCCGCCTGAGCAAACGGCACGGCGCCGCGGCCGTCCTCGCCTATCGCGATGCCGGAATCCTCCCCGAGGCGCTCGTCAATTTCCTGGCGCTGCTGGGTTGGTCGGACGGAACCGACCGTGAGATCTTCGACCGGGCGTCCCTGGTCGACGCCTTTTCGCTGGACGGGATTTCCCGCTCGAACGCCGTCTTCGACGCCGACAAGCTTTCCTGGTTCAACGGCCGATACATCCATTCGCTTCCGCCCGCCGATCTCGCTGTCCGAGTCGCTCCCGCGATGAAGAGCGCCGGTGTGTGGGAAGATCGATTCGAGGGGCCGGACCGGGACTGGTTGGAGCAAGTGCTCGCGTTGATCCGTCCCCGTTTCCGGTCTCTGGACGCGCTTGCGGCCGAGGTGGAAACCTACGCGGGCGAGCGCGTCGAGTACGAGCCGGCCGCCATCGAGAAGTTCTTCAACGACCCGAGGTTGGCCGACTATCTGCCCGCGCTGGCCGAGCGCCTGAACGACCTCGAACGGTTCGACCTCGAGTCCACCGAATCCGCCCTGCGGACGCTGGCTGGCGAGCTCGGGGTCCGGGCCGGATTGCTGATCAACGCATCGCGCGTGGCCCTGACCGGCCAGTCCGTGGCGCCGGGTATCTTCGACGTCATGGTCATGCTGGGACGAGCGAAGACCGTCGGGCGGCTTCGCGTGTCGAAGGTGTTGCTCTCGTCGTCCTGACGCGTTCCCGTTTTCCGCGGCCGAAGTCGGCGAGCGGCGAAAACTCTGTATAATCAGTGCTCTATGGCGTGGTTCAAACGCGAGACCAAGTCCATCGACGTTGGGGAAGAGAAGAAAGCGATTCCCGAGGGCCTGTGGCAGAAGTGCGAGAAATGCAAGGCGCCGGTGTGGCGCCAGGAGATCGACGAGAACCAGCACGTCTGCCCCAAGTGCGGGCACCATTACACGGTCGGGGCCGTGGAGCGGCTCGACTCGCTGTTCGATGGTGATTGGGAGGAGCTTGACGGCGCCGTCCATGCGACGGATCCCCTGCGATTCGTGGCGGCCAAGTCCTATCGCGACACGCTCGACCGGCTCGGCGGCGGGCCGGGTCCGCGCGAGGCGGTGGTGTGCGGCGTCGGCCGGATCGGCGGCTTCGAAACGGTGATGGCCGCCATGGAGTACGGGTTCATCGGCGGATCGATGGGCTCGGTGGTTGGAGAGAAGATCACGCGCGCGGTCGAACACGCCGTCGAACGTCGCGCGGCCTTGGTGATCGTATCGTGCTCGGGCGGCGCCCGCATGCAAGAGGGCGTCCTCAGCCTCATGCAAATGGCCAAGGTCTCGGCGGCGCTCTCCCGGCTCGACAGCGAGAAGCTCCCCTACATTTCCGTGTTGACACACCCGACGACCGGCGGCGTGTTGGCGAGCTTCGCGATGCTGGGCGACCTGAACATCGCAGAACCCGGCGCGTTGATCGGCTTCGCCGGCCCGCGCGTCATCGAGCAGACGATTCGACAGAAGCTGCCCGACGGCTTCCAACGCAGCGAGTTCCTGCGTGATCACGGCATGGTCGACGCCATCGTGGAGCGGAAGGAAATGAAACCGTACCTGGTTCGCGCCCTCAAGTTCTTCCTCGGGTGAGTTCCCGCGAGCCGCACATTGCCCCTTTGAAAGACAGCGACATTCAGAAGCTCTTTTCCCGCAGGAACGAATACCGGAGCATCCGGTACGACCTGTCCAATACGCGGGCGCTGTGCCGCGCGCTGGGCGATCCGCAGCGGAGCTTCCGCTCGGTCCTGATCGCCGGCACGAACGGGAAGGGCGCCGTCGCGCAATGGATCGCCGCGATGCTGCCGGGCGCCGGCCTTTACCTGTCCCCGCACTTGACGCGCCTGAACGAGCGCATATCCGTCGGCGGCATCGAGATCGACGATGTCGGTCTTCAGGCCGTCCACGACGACGTTCAACAAGCGGTCCGCGACGCCGCACCCGAACTCCTCTATCCGCCGACGTACTTCGAGCTGGTCACGGCCATGGCGTTCCACTATTTCCGGGATCGCGTCACCCATGCCGTCGTCGAAGTCGGCCTGGGCGGCCGGCTCGATGCGACCAACGTTCTGGACCAGGACGTTTCGGTGATCACCTCGATCGGGATGGATCATCAGGAGTACCTGGGGGACACACTGGATGCGATCGCCGGCGAGAAGGCCGGAATCATCAAGGACAGGGAGCCGGTCGTCATCGGACCGGGGTGTCGTTACGACTCGATCGTCGACCGCGCCGCGGATCGGCTGATCGACGCCGGCCGGCTCCGGCCCCGGCTGACGGAGTTGGGCGCCGGGTTCTTCGCGGTGGACGTGGCCACCCGTCGGCGCCGCTATCCGAGGTTGACCCCGCGTTTGGCCGGCCGGCACCAGATCGACAATCTCGCCGTGGCGCTCTCGGCGGCCGAGGCTCTTGAAGACGCGGGCTGGCCCATCGACGCCCGCTCGATCCACAAGGCCGTCGACACCGCGCGGTGGCCGGGCCGCCTCGAGCTGTTCGACGGAAACCCTCGCGCCATCGTGGATGGGGCGCACAATGTCGACGCGATGCGGGCCGTCGCCGGATACCTGGCCGAGTACCACCCGGCGGGCGTCACGCTGGTCTTCGGAGCCATGTCGGAGAAGGACCACCGCGGGATGCTCCGCATCCTGGCGCCGCATGTCCGGCGGGCGGTCCTGACGCGCCCCTCGAACGATCGCGCCGTCGACCCGGCCGCGCTTCTGGAATCGATGCCGGACGCGCTCGTCGTCGACAGGCTGGCCGGCGCCATGGAACACGCACGCACGCGCTTCCCCGACAATACGATCCTGGTCACCGGCTCGTTGTACCTGGCCGGAGAAGCGCGCGCGATTCTGAGCCGGGCCGGGGCCGTGGCGTCCAGGGCCGACGAATACGGAACGCGCTCCCGGAATTGGATATAATTCCAGGTATGCGAGCCGTGATCCCACGATACGGGCTGCATGGCCTGTGCCTCGCAATCTGGTTGTCGCCGGCGGCATCGGCCCAGTCGCCGACCGATCCTCGAGCCGTGCTGGACAACGCGATACGAACGCTCGGCGGCGAGAGTTTCCTGGACGTCCGGGACATCCTGTTCGAGGGGCGTTTCTTCCAGTTTCAGCGTGGACAACTGATCGGCGGCGAGGTTTTCGCCGACTACATCCAGTTTCCGGACAAGGAGCGCACGGAGTTCGGAGACGATCGCGACATCATCCGGATCAACAACGGCGTTCAGGGCTGGAACGTCAACGACGGCGATGTCGAGGAGCAGCTTCCCGAACAGATCGACACGTTCTGGGAAGAGTTCAAGGTCAGCCTGGATTACCTGTTGCGGTTCGGCGTGGACGATCCCGGCACGACGCTGCAGTACCTGGGGCGGGACATGATCGACTTCAAGCGTGTGGATATCCTCGAAATCCGCGACGACGACCGCACGCGTATCACGCTCTACGTCGAGCGGGACACCGGCCTGATCATGAAGAAGTCCGTCCGGAGGCTTGAGGACCCGGCTGTTCACGACGAGGTGTACTCCAACTTCCACGAGATTCAGAACGTGCTGACGCCCCTGTTGATCGATCGTTACACCGATGGACTCAAGACGATGGAAATCCGGTTCGAGGAAGTCTCCTACAACAACGCGTTCTCGGACCGGCTGTTCGTCGAGCCGGTCCGGCGATAGGCGGACAAGCCCTGGCCGGCGTCTGGACTGAATGCCCGAAACCCGCTCCACGACGATAATCTGCGTCCGCAAGGACGGTCGTGTCGCGATGGCTGGCGACGGGCAGGTGACGCTCGGAGATACGGTCATCAAGCGCGGCGCGAAGAAGATCCGCCGTTTGTACAACGACAAGATCCTGGCGGCGTTCGCGGGGTCGTCAGCCGACAGCTTCGCCCTGTTTTCCAGGTTCGAGGCCAAGCTCGAGCAGTTTCGCGGCAATCTCAGCCGAGCCGCCGTCGAGTTGGCCCGCGACTGGAGGACCGACAAGTCGCTGCGGCACCTGGAGGCCATGATGATCGTGGCCGACGAGAGAGTCACGTTCCTGATCTCCGGCACGGGCGACCTGATCGAGCCCGACGACGGGCTCATCGGGATCGGCTCGGGCGGGCCGTACGCCCTGGCGGCGGCGCGCGCCCTCTCGGGACACTCGGCTCTCGGCGCCCGAGAGATCGCGGAGCGGTCCCTGGCGATCGCGGCCGGCATCTGCATTTACACGAACGACGACCTGACCATCGAGGAACTGTAGGAGCCGATGCTCGCGTTCGATCCGTTGCCGCCTTCGCACCTGGACGAGTTGACGCCGCGCGAAACCGTGCGGGAACTGGACAAGTACGTCGTCGGCCAGTCCGCTGCCAAACGAGCCGTGGCCATCGCTCTCCGCAACCGCATCCGCCGCCGGAAACTCGCCCCGGAAATGGCCGACGAGGTGATGCCGAAGAACATCATCATGATCGGTCCCACCGGAGTCGGGAAGACCGAAGTGGCGCGTCGGCTGGCGAAGTTGGCGAACTCTCCGTTCCTCAAGGTCGAGGCGTCCAAGTTTACCGAAGTCGGCTACGTCGGGCGTGACGTGGAATCCATGATTCGCGATCTGGTCGAGATCGCGATCGACATGGTCCGGACCGAGAAGCTGGAAGAGGTGGCCGAGAAAGCGGAGCTCAACGCCGAGGAGCGCGTCCTGGATCTGCTGTTGCCCCCGGTGCCCACCCTGCGCGACGCCGACGCGGAGCAGAAGGAACGTCAAATCGAGCAGTGGAACCGGACGCGCGAGAAACTCCGCGCCCAGTTGCGCGACGGCAAGCTCGACGACCGCACCGTCGAAGTGGAGGTCAAGGAACGCAATTTCCCGTCATTCGAGGTCATTTCGAACACCGGCGTCGAGGACATGGATATCAACCTGAAGGACATCCTTCCGGGGTTCTTCGGCCAGAAGACCAAGAAGCGGAAGATGAAGGTCGTCGAAGCCGTCGAGTACCTGATCCAGGAAGAGGAGCAGAAGCTGATCGACATGGAGCAGGTGACGCGGACCGCCGTGGAACGCGTCGAGAACAGCGGGATCATCTTCCTGGACGAGATCGACAAGATCGCCGGACGCGAATCCGGTCACGGTCCCGATGTCAGCCGCGAAGGCGTCCAGCGCGACATCCTGCCGATCGTCGAGGGAACGACGGTGAACACCCGCTACGGGATGCTTCGAACCGATCACATCCTCTTCGTGGCGGCCGGCGCGTTCCACGTGAGCAAGCCCTCCGATCTGATCCCGGAGTTGCAGGGCCGGTTTCCGATCCGTGTCGAGCTGGAGTCCTTGACCGTCGAAGACTTCGTGCGGATTCTGACCGAGCCCCGAAACGCGCTGATCAAGCAGTACACGGCCTTGATGGACACCGAGGGCATCCAGCTCTCGTTCACGGACGAAGCCGTGTTCGAGATCGCCCGGTTCGCCGCGATGGTGAACGAGAACACGGAGAACATCGGCGCGCGCCGGCTGCACACGATCATGGAGAAACTCCTGGACGAGCTGTCCTTCGAGGGGCCGGATCTCGCGGAAAAGAAGGTCCGGATCGACGACGCCTACGTCGAGAAGAGGCTCAGCGACGTGGTGAAGGATCAGGATCTCAGCCGTTACATTCTCTGAGAGGCGGCATGTCCGGGCTCCGCACGCCGATCCTCCCCGCCGTTTTGGTGTTCGCCGCGTGCGGCCGGGTCGGCGCGCCCCTGCCGCCTCTGGACCCCATACCCGCCGCGGCCGTCGACCTGGCCGTCGAACAGGTGGGACACGAGCTTCACTTCCGGTGGACGAATCCATCGACGAATCTGGACGGGTCGCTATCGACGGACCTGGACCGTGTCCTGATCGCGGCCGGCGAGGAGGTGATCGCCGACGTGCCGGCCACGGGACCCGGGCGGCCGCAGACGTTCATGCTTCCGGCGCGGGACCGGATCGGCGCGGAAAGGGCCTACGCCGTGTACTTCGCCACCACGGAGGGACGCCTGTCGGAACGCTCCGTCCCGGTGGGCGTCACGGTGCTGGACGTTCCCGGTTCCGGCCCGCGCCCCGGCGCGAGGGTGGATCAGGGCCGCGTGCGCGTGCGATGGGAACCGCCGAACGAGAATCCCCGGTTGGCGGCGGCGTACCGGGTCTACCGCTCCGGCCAGCTTCTGACGCCGGAACCCCTGGAAGCGCTGAGCCTGGATGACGCCGACTTCGTCGAGGGCGAGGCGTATGCCTACGTCGTCGTCCCGGTACGGATGGACTCCGGCGCCTGGATCGAGGGCGTTCCCTATCCCGCCGTCGAGATCACGGCCGTGGACCGGACCCCGCCGGCGGCCCCGGCGGATCTGGAGGTCCGGCCGTTCGACGGCGGTGCGTTCGTGCGCTGGGCGCCGGGTCCGGAAATCGACGTCGCGGTCTACCGCGTCTATCGAAGGCTCCAGGCCGTGGGCGAGTTCGTCGCGATCGCCGAATGGCCCACGACGGCGTTCTCCGACAGCGAGTACGCGCCCGAGTTCGAGTACGCGGTGTCGGCCGTCGATCGGTCCGGGAACGAGAGCGCGATGTCCGAGCCGGTCCGAAGCCGGTGATCCGTGCTATGGCGTCGGCTCATCTTCCGGTACCGATGGGGCGCGGCGCGCGGCCAACCGCACGTACTCTTTCCCGGACGCTTCCTGCCGGGCCCGAATGTCTCTGAACATCGCTTAGACGTCGTAGTCGAACCGGGCGGCGTACCCCTCCCGGATGGCGCGAATCTCAGCGACGATCGGGTCCGTCCGTCGGGTCTCCATGACCCTAGTATTCCACGATGCTTGCCCATCTTCCGACAGCCGTGTTATATCCAGATATAACTTCGAGGTGTCCATGCATTCCACGAACCTGCGAAAGGTCGGCGGCTCCGTCATGCTCGCGGTTCCCCCGGCGCTGCTCGATGTTCTGAAGCTCGGCGCCGGTGCGCAGGTGGATATCGGGATCGAAGACGGGAGCCTGATCGTCCGGCCGAAGTCCCGCCCGAGCTATTCGCTTGACGAGCTTCTGGCTCAGTGCGACGACACCGCTCCGGTCGAGGACCGGGACCGTGCTTGGCTGGAGGCGGAGCCCCTCGGCAACGAGCTGCTGTAATGCAGCGGGGCGAGATCTGGCTCGTCAGTCTCGACTTCGCCGCCGGCCATGAGCAGCGCGGGACTCGTCCGGTCTTGATCGTCTCCCCGGCACGCTTCAACCAGTTGACCGGGACCCCTATCGTGTTGCCGATCACGAAGGGTGGCAACTTCGCACGCCGGCGCGGTTTCACGGTGTCGCTCGATGGCGCGGGCACGCGTACGGTCGGCGTGATCCGCTGCGACCAGCCTCGGGTCCTCGACTTGGCCGCCCGGAAGGCAAGCCGCGTGGAATCCGTCCCGGAGGCGATCATCGACGAAGTGCTCGCCCGTCTTGCCGCGATCTTGACATAGAGAACGAGGTGGGAGTTCGAGACCGAACCGCGGGGCTCGGACTTGGGTCGTGCGTCCCACCGGGTCAGCGCTGCCGCGAGTACCGGTAGTCGCCGGTGACGTGAATCACCATGAGGTCCGTCGCCACGCCCGCGTCATCGACGATGAAACGGTAACCGAGTCCGAGGCCTTCGAACAACGTCTCGGATTGGGGCACCAGAAGCCGCGAGGCGCCCTCGTCCACGCCGGCGGCGCCGAGGCCCACCGCGCCGTAGGCGCCCACGACGGTGGCGAACAGTTGGCCGCCTGAGAGCGTCACCTCGTACGTCCGTTCGTTTCCGGCGTATATCCCGGTGTAGACGCCGACGTACCGCTCCAGCACGTCGGGGGGCACGGATACGGCCCGCTCGGCGGCGTCGGCGAGGTTGCCCACCCAGTCTTCGCTGTTGCGTTCGCAGACCGACTCGATCATTTCCGTATCGGCGGCCAGCTCCATTTCCAACGTAAAGCCCCACGGCTCGGTGAACGCGCCGGGATCGGTGAAGGTAACCTCCACCTGCAGGCGTCCGAAGTCCGGCCGCCGGTAGCGTTCCGTCATCCCGAGCGCCTCCGTGTGCGAGATCCCGTAGCGGCTCACCCACGTCTTGTCGTTGAATCCGGCGCTCTCGACGATGAGCGTGTCGCCGTCCCATCGCCCCACCGAATACCCCGCCCAGCTTGTCAAGGGGTCGGCTTCCAGCTCGCGGCCGTCCATGTGGATCAGCCGATAGGTGAGGTCGTCCTCCAGGATCGCGATGGCGCTCGGCGTCTGGAGGAAGCGCTTCCAGCCGCCGAAACGCTCGGTCTCGGGCCCGCTGGGCTGACACTGGAAGAACGGCCGTGTCCGGTAGTACTCCTGCTGACGCTCGCGGGCGAGGTCGGCGACCCAGGGTTGCAGAGTGCCGGGATCGAGAAGGGTCACGGGGCGCGGTCCGGTCCACACGCCGGTCAGATCCGGGTGGCCATCGGGCCCGCGCGGCGCTGGCGCGGTGAGGTCCGGCTCGCCGTCAGCCGTGCGCGGGATGCCCGGCCAGGGTCGATCCAGCCATTGGGCGGTGGCGGGCGTCGCGCCCGCGAGCAGCATGAGCGCCGAGAGCAACAGCTTCATGTATCCCCTCCGGTGACCGGGAACCGGCTTCTGGCGCCGTGGGTTGTCCGGTGTTGGCCCGATTCTAAGCTTGGCGGCGCCATCGGTCACGCGATAATCCCCGGCCGGACCGGCCGGCCGTCAGAATTCCTGCTTTCGTATCCCGGTCGCGGTAGAATGGGCGGGGCTCGGGCCATGACGGTCGGCGTCCCGCGTCGACTTCGTTACCAAGGAGCTAGGATTCCTCGATGAAGTTTTTCCTCGACACCGCGAACATCGACGAGATTTCCGAAGCCGCCGCGACGGGCGTGCTCGACGGGATCACCACGAATCCCTCCCTGATCGCCAGGGAAGGCAACGACCTCGAAGACCAGCTCATCAAGATCTGCGCCGTCGTGGACGGGCCGGTCAGCGCCGAGGTCGTCAGCACCGACTTCGAAGGAATGGTGGCCGAAGGGCGTGAACTGGCCGCGATCCACCCGAACATCGTCGTCAAGTGTCCGATGACCCTGGACGGGCTCAAGGCGACCAAGACGCTCAGCGACGACGACATCCTCGTCAACGTCACGCTGGTCTTTTCCGCCGCGCAGGCCATTTTCGCCGCGAAGGCCGGCGCTCACTTCGTCAGCCCGTTCATCGGCCGGCTCGACGACATCGCCCACGACGGCATGGCGCTCATCGGCGACATCGTCGGCATCTTCGACAACTACGGTTTCGACACCGAGGTGCTGGCGGCGTCGATCCGGGGTCCGATGCACGTCGTCGAGGCCGCGCGGGCCGGGGCGGACGTCTGCACGCTTCCTCTGAAAGTC
>JAJEDW010000290.1:32500-37439 GCA_022821265.1 Acidobacteriota bacterium | reverse complement strand
ATGTCGACGCTCGGGCCCTTGACCTTCGGCAAGCAGGAGGAGCAGATATTCCTGGGCCGGGAGATCTCGCAGCACCGCGACTACAGCGAGGAAACCGCCGAATCGATCGACGAGCAGGTTCGCAGCCTGGTGATTCAGGGTTACGAGCGGGCCAAGACGATCCTGACGGAGAACAAGGACGCGCTGGTCCGGATCGCGGAGGCTCTGCTGGAACGGGAGTCGCTGGACGCCACCGAGATCCAGCTTCTGATCGACGGCGAGCCCCTCGGGAACGCCGCCCCGCCCGCCGCGCCGAACAAGGACGGCAAGAAGGGACGGAAGGCCGCCGCCGAGGACGCCAAGGACAAGGTGGTTCCTTCGATCCCGCCGCACGAGAACCCGTCGCCGGCCTAGGAGCCTGTGGTGAAGCCCCTGCTGCATTCGACCGGCGATGCATCCCGTCCGGACTGCGTTTCTCGACGGTCACATATCGGGAATATGCTCCCTTCTCGCGCCTTGCCAGACGGGCGCCTCACCGGTCTCGGTGCGACGCGGGGTTGCACCACAGGCTCCTAGGAACCCTGGGTTTCACCCGAGGCTCCCGGCCCTGCGTTTTCGACGAGAGTCCCACCGGGCCGGCGAGACGGCGACTCATGCGCAAGCACTACAGTTGGAAGCTCCCGCGCACGACGCTCGAGTTGGGCGAGCGGACGCTGGTGATGGGTATTCTCAACGTGACCCCCGATTCCTTCTCGGACGGGGGCCTGTTCTCGGATCCCCAGAAGGCGGCGACCCGGGCGCTGGCGATCCAGTCCGAGGGCGCCGACATCCTGGACATCGGCGGACAGTCGACTCGGCCGGACAGCACGGGCATCACCGACGACGAGGAGTGGCTGCGCGTTCTGCCCGTCCTGAAGCGCATCGCTCCCGTCATCAAGATTCCGATCTCGATCGACACTTACCATGCCGCCGTGGCCTGGCGCGCCATCGACATGGGCGCGCAGATCATCAACGACATCAGCGGCTTCCGTCTGGACCCGGCGATGAAGTCCGTCGCCCGCAAGACCCGGGCGGGCGTCGTCTTGATGCACAGCCGCGGTCGCCGCGACAACCTGTTCGTCCGCCCGGAACCCGACGGCGCGCACGCGGTCCGGGACGAGTTGCGGTCGACGATCGACGCGGCCGTCGAGAACGGTGTCGAACGGGAGGCCATTGCCGCCGACCCCGGCCTCGGATTCAGCAAGACCTCCGTAACGAGCCTAAATGTGTTAAAAAGGCTCGACCTGTTTAGTACACTGGACGTCCCGTTGCTGGTCGGGGCGTCTCGCAAGTCTTTCATAAGGGTCGACATACCCGTAGCTGAAGCTGAAGTCTGGGCGACGGCGGCGTCAACCGCGCTGGCGGCGGCCCGGGGGGCCCACATCGTCCGGGTGCACGACGTGGGGCGGATGCGAGTGGTGACCGAAATCGCGGATTCCGTAGAGCGGGCCTGATGCCGCAGAACGGCTCGCGGAACGACTATGCCCGACCTGTTCACATTCCCGCAACTGAACGTGTACGCGATTCTCGATATCGCGGTCGTGGCGTTCATCATCTACCAGGCGCTGCTCCTGATCCGAGGGACGCGCGCCGTCCAGATGGCGCTCGGGCTGGCGCTCATCATCACGTTCTTCTACCTCTTCAGTTTCAGTGAGTTGACCACCCTGCGGTGGTTGCTGCAGAACACGCTGCCCTACCTGTTCATTGCGGTGATCGTCATTTTCCAGTCCGAGGTGCGGCGCGCCCTGGCGCATTTCGGGAAGACGCCGATTCTGGGCGGGTTCGCCTCGGTCAACCGGAGCGAGTTCTACGAGGAAATCGTGCTGGCGACGTCCACGCTGGCGGGGCGCCGGACGGGCGCGTTGCTCGTGATCGAGCGCGACATCGGCTTGAAGAACTACATCGAGAGCGGTATCGCCCTGGACTCCCTGGTTTCCTACGACATCCTGGTGACCGTGTTCGATCCGGCCGTTCCGCTGCACGACGGCGCGGTCATCATTCGGAACGGACGCATCGCCGCAGCCGCATGCTTCCTGCCGTTGACGGTGAACCCGCGCCTGAGCAAGGAGCTTGGAACGCGCCATCGCGCGGCGATCGGGATAACGGAAGAGACCGACGCGATCGCGATCGTGGTCTCGGAAGAAACCGGATCGATCTCGATCGCCACGGACGGACATATCGAGCGTTCCCTGGACACGAACCTCCTGAGGCAGCGGTTGCGTGACGCGTTCGAGAAGAAGACGCGGCGCGTCGCCGCCGACGCCGTGGCCTCGCCGGCGGAGTCCTGAGATGACGTTGCGGCCGATCACGCGCTTACTGAAGCACAACGGGATCCTGAAACTGTTCTCGGTGGTCCTGGCCGCTCTCCTGTGGTTGACGATCGCGTCGGAGGACAACTACATCAGCGAGCGCACGGTGCCCATCAACTTCCGCGGGATCCCTAACAACATGGAAACCGTGGCCGAGTCGGCCACGGAGGTGCACCTGCGCCTCAGAGGATCGCGCAACGTCCTGGACAATCTCGCGCCGTCGGACGTCACCGCGGTGATTTCGCTGGCCGGCGAGGCGCCTGGCGCGAAGAACATTCCGTTCAACGAGAGCAACGTCCAAACCCCGGGCGGAGTCGAGGTAATCCGCTACGACCCGCCGCGCATACAGTTCGGCCTGGAACGCACGACGGAACGGACGCTGCCGGTGCGTCCGGTCATCGAAGGGCAAGAAGCCGCCGGGTTCGTCCGGGGTGAAGTCACGGTGACGCCGGACACGGTTCTCGTCCAAGGTCCGGAGTCGGAAGTGCGGGGGCTCGAGTTCATGCCCACCGCAACCGTGAACGTCGACGGCTCGATGTCCAGCGTCGACGAGACAGTCCCTTTGAACGTCGCCGATCCGCTGATACGGCTTCCCGCGCCGGCGGTCTATGAGGTCCGGGTGGAGATACGCGAGGCGGACGCTGAACACGTCTTTCTCGCGACGCAGGATCCGCTGCTGGAGGAATCCCGCTGGCGGGTGGAGCCCGCCGAGATCACCGTCCACGTCACCGGACCGCGAAACCTCGTCGACGCGTTCGACGCCGAAGGTCTGACATTTACCGTGGACACGACGGAACTCGACCCGGAAACCACGCATCTGGTCGAGCCCCGCGTGCCGGCGCTCGCTGACGGCGACTTCGTCACCGCGTTCGATCCGCCCGTGGTGGAAATCCGCTTCACCGAACCCTGAGCCATCCGCCATGCCATTGTTCGGCACCGACGGCATCCGCGGGGAGGCCGGCCGATTCCCTCTCGACGCCGCCACTCTTCCTCGGATTGGTCGCGCCCTCGGCGAGTGCCTGGGTGGCCCGGTCCTGATGGCCCGCGATACGCGCCGCTCCGGCCCCGGCATCCTGGCTCTGCTCCGGGCCGGCCTTCTGGAATGCGGCGTCCGGGTCGAGGACGCGGGCGTTCTGCCGACGCCGGCACTCGCGCTGCTCACGCGCCAGGCGGCGTTCCGGGGCGGCATCATGGTCACGGCTTCTCACAACCCGTTCCAGGATAATGGAATCAAGGTCTTCGGACGCGAAGGGCACAAGCTGGAGGACGCAGCCGAAGCAGCCATCGAGCAGCGCGTGGCCGAGTTGAAGTCCGCCGCCGCCGAGCCGGGGACGGACGCCCCAGCCGATGGCGCCACGCCGCCGCGTCGCTGGCTCCGGCGCTACCTGGACTCGGTGAGGACGCGATTTGCCGACGGCCCATGGCTCCAGGGGTTGAAAGTCACCGTCGACTGCGGCCATGGGGCGATGAGCCGCGCGGCGCCGGAGTGCCTGGCGTCGCTGGGCGCGGTTGTGGACGCCATCCACGCGGCCCCGGACGGAACCAACATCAACGCCGCCTCCGGCGCCCTGCACCCGGAGAGCCTCATCGAGGCCGTTCGGCGGCGCGGCTCGGACCTGGGCGCGGCGTTCGACGGAGACGGGGACAGGGCCGTGTTCGTCAGCGGTGCGGGACGACTCTTCGACGGCGACGCCGTCCTGCTGGTGCTGGCCCGGCTCATGAAACGCGCCGGCGCCCTCGAGCCCGCCGTGGTCGTCGGCACGTCGATGACCAACTACGCCCTGGAACGCGCGCTGGAACGAGAGGACATCGAGCTCGTCCGGGCCGGCGTCGGCGACCGCCGCGTGCTGGAAGCCATGCGCGCCCACGCGGCGCTCCTGGGCGGCGAACCCTCCGGGCACATCATCTTTTCCGACCACCCGGTGTCGGGCGACGGGCTTCTCACGACGCTGAAGCTGTGCGAGGCGATGGTGTCCGCCAACGCTTCGCTGGACGCGTTGACCGCGGACTGGAAGCCGGCCCCGCAGTTGTTTCGCAACCTTCCCGTCGCCGACCGCGTGCCGCTGGATACGCTCCCCGCCGTCGGCCGGAAGATCGAAGAGGTGCGGCGCAGACTCCGGGACCGGGGCCGGATCGTCGTCCGGTATTCCGGCACGGAACCGCTGCTCCGCATCATGGTCGAAAGCGACTCCCGCGCGCTCAATGCAGACTGCGCCGACGAGCTGTCCGCCGTCGTCATCGACGCGCTCCATCGCACCGGCGATACGCCCCCCACGGAACGTTCGCCGACCGGCAAATAAACGGATTGGCGGTATTGACAGGATCCCGGCCGACCCGTATGATTCCCGAATGCGCTCGCGCACATGAGCGGTAACGTGCGCGGAGCGGCAGCCGAACGCCACAGGGTTCGCCCGTTGCTTCGGTTGCCTCGGGGGCATCCCCGCCGCCATCGGCGGCGCCTGTTCCCGGGCGTGGTTCGAGGCCGGAGAGCCTTCGCTCTTTGACATCGGAAAGCGTGCCTGATAGTCGATTCAACTGAGTCTGTCGGCTCAAAAGCCAATGGCATCGACTTTCAAACACTTGTTTTGAGAGTTTGATCCTGGCTCAGAATC
>JAJEDW010000290.1:0-30000 GCA_022821265.1 Acidobacteriota bacterium | reverse complement strand
ACGAGGAACCCTGTGGGAATCCGGGAGGACCATCTCCCAAGGCTAAATACTATCCGCCGACCGATAGTGAACCAGTACCGTGAGGGAAAGGTGAAAAGGACCCCTGCTAGGGGAGTTAAAAGAACCTGAAACCGTGTACTTACAAGCAGTGAGAGGGCTATGGCTTCGGCCAGCCTGATCGCGTGCCTATTGCATAATGAGCCGGCTAGTTATTGTCGCGAGCAAGGTTAACCCGCGTGGGGGAGCCGCAGCGAAAGCGAGTCTGAACAGGGCGTTCAGTTCGCGGCAATAGACGCGAAGCGGGATGATCTACCCTTGGCCAGGATGAAGCTGCGGTAACACGCAGTGAAGGTCCGAACCAGTGTCGGTTGAAAACGGCTTGGATGAGCTGAGGGTAGGGGTGAAAGGCTAATCAAATTCCGTAATAGCCCGTTCTCCCCGAAATAGCTTTAGGGCTAGCGTCATGTGAATTGCCCCGGCGGTAGAGCACTGAATGGACTAGGGGCCCCACAAGGTTACTGAATCCAATCAAACTCCGAATGCCGGGGACAAATGCATGGCAGTCAGACAGTGGGGGCTAAGCCTCATTGTCGAGAGGGAAACAGCCCAGACCGCCAGCTAAGGCCCCCAAATCAATGCTCAGTGGGAAAGGACGTGAAGATGCTGAGACAGCCAGGAGGTTGGCTTAGAAGCAGCCATCCTTTAAAGAAAGCGTAACAGCTCACTGGTCAAGCGTCTTTGCACCGACAATTCAACGGGGCTCAAGCATTGTGCCGAAGCTGCGGATCTGAAGGTTCTTCGGAATCTTCATTTGGTAGGGGAGCATTCTGTTCGGCGCCGAAGTCCGACCGAAAGGACGGATGGAGCGTACAGAAGAGACCCTGCCGGCATAAGTAGCGATAAGGGAGGTGAGAACCCTCCCCGCCGAAAGTCTAAGGTTTCCTGAGGAAGGTTAATCCGCTCAGGGTTAGTCGGTCCCTAAGTCGAGGTCGAAAGGCGTAGACGATGGGAAACAGGTCAACATTCCTGTACCGCCGCGATTTCGTTTGTACGACGGGGTGACGCAGGAGGCTAGCTTCGCTAAACCCTATGGCTATGGGAAGTGGAACCCGGTAGGCGGCCCGCGCAGGCAAATCCGTGCGGGCGTTCAACGCCGAGAGGGGAGTCCGGAGTCGTATGACTCGCAAGGAAGTGATGCCACACTGCCAAGAAAAACCTCTAAGGAGAGATCGAGGCGACCGTACCGCAAACCGACACAGGTAGACGAGGATTCAATGTCCAAAGGCGCTTGAGAGAACACTCGTTCAGGAACTCGGCAAATTAGCACCGTAACTTCGGGAGAAGGTGCGCCCCGTTATCGTGACGGTCCTCGCGGCCCGAGCGAGAAGGGGTTGCAGTGAAGCGCGTCAGGCGACTGTTTAACAAAAACACAGGTCTCTGCAAAGTCGAAAACGACGTATAGGGGCTGACGCCTGCCCGGTGCCGGAAGGTTAAAGGGAGCGGTTAGCGGGCTTGCCCGCGAAGCTGTGAACTGAAGCCCCGGTGAACGGCGGCCGTAACTATAACGGTCCTAAGGTAGCGAAATTCCTTGTCGGGTAAGTTCCGACCTGCACGAATGGCGTAACGATCTGACGACTGTCTTAACGAGTGACTCAGCGAATTTGTAGTTCCGGTGAAGATGCCGGATGCCCGCATCAAGACGGAAAGACCCCGTGCACCTTTACTACAACTTGGCAATGATTTACGGTGCAGCATGCGCAGCATAGGTGGGAGGCTTCGAACCGTGGCTTTTGGGCTGCGGGGAGCCGCCGGTGAGATACCACCCTTGTTGTATTGTGGATCTAACCTAGGACCGTTATCCGGTTCAGGTACATTGCCAGGCGGGTAGTTTGACTGGGGTGGTCGCCTCCTAAAATGTAACGGAGGCGCTCAAAGGTCGCCTCAGGCTGTTTGGAAATCAGCCTTCGAGTGTAAAGGCATATGGCGGCTTGACTGCGAGACCAACAAGTCGAGCAGGTGGGAAACCAGGACTTAGTGATCCGGTGGTTCTGTATGGAAGGGCCATCGCTCAACGGATAAAAGGTACGCCGGGGATAACAGGCTGATCCGGGCCAAGAGTTCACATCGACGCCCGGGTTTGGCACCTCGATGTCGGCTCATCGCATCCTGGGGCTGTAGAAGGTCCCAAGGGTTGGGCTGTTCGCCCATTAAAGCGGTACGCGAGCTGGGTTCAGAACGTCGCGAGACAGTTCGGTCCCTATCTGGTGTGGGCGCAGGAGATTTGAGCAGGGCTGACCTCAGTACGAGAGGACTGGGTTGGACGAACCTCTAGTGTACCAGTTGTCGTGCCAACGGCATCGCTGGGTAGCTATGTTCGGTTCAGATAAGCGCTGAAGGCATCTAAGCGCGAAGCTGGCTGCAAGATGAGATCTCCCGGGGCTCAAGCCCCCTGAAGACCCGTGGAAGACCACCACGTTGATAGGCAGGGTGTGTAAGCACAGTAATGTGTTCAGCTAACCTGTACTAATCGGTCGTGAGGCTTGATCATTATCGGTCTATTCACTACGAGATTCGCCCGAAGGCGCTCATCGCCCATCAACATTCAGTCGTCAAGGACCGGGCTCCTTGTCACCTACGATTTCTCGGTGATTTTACCGAGGGGGTCACACCCGTTCCCATCCCGAACACGGAAGTTAAGCCCCTCAGGGCCGATGGTACTGCGCGGGCGACTGCGTGGGAGACTAGGTCGTCGCCGGGATTCGAACAGGCCCCGTCCGGCCGCAGGGTCGGCGGGGCTTTTTCACGCGCGATGAGGCGTTCCGCGTTTGAAATCCGTCTCCCAAGATCTGTAGACTAGTGCCGGCATGGACAACGCAACGGCTCTTCTTCTCCAGTTCATCCGGCATCCGGCCCGGGTCGGAGCGCTCGCCCCGAGTTCCCGGCGGCTGGCGCGGACGATGGTCGCGTGGCCGGACATGGACAACGCGCGCGCGGTCGCGGAAGTCGGCACGGGAACCGGCGTCTTCACCGAGGCCATTCTCGAGTCACTCGGCCCGGACTGCCGCTTCTTCGGCATCGAGATCGACGCGCGACTCGTCAACGTCGCCCGGAAACGCCACCCCAACGTGACGATCCATCATGATTCCGTCGCCAATATCAGGGAGATATGCCGGCTGGAAGACGTCCCGCACCTGGACTGCGTGATATGCGGGCTGCCGTGGGCGGCTTTCACCGCTCCGATTCAGAAGGAGTTCATGGACGCCATCACGGCCGTGCTGCGGCCCGGAGGCCAGTTCGTCACGTTCGCATACCGGCAGAGCCTGCTGACCCGCAGCGGGCGCAGGTTCCAGACGCAACTGCACCGCTACTTCGGCACCGTGTCCCGCAGCCGCACCGTCTGGCGGAACTTCCCGCCGGCGTTCGTCTATCAGTGTAAGCGCTGAGCCGGCAACCGATGCGGGCGCACGCGGCGTTCAGGCCGCGGGTCATTCCGTGCCATGCCATTCCGGCTCGGGCGCGCACCCCAACCCGTCGGCCAGCCTGTCGAAGTAGTTGAACAGGGCCGTGACCTGGGTGATGTCGTGGATGGCCGCGTCGTCGAAACCCAGCCGCCGGAGTTCGTCCACATCGTCCCCGCTCACCCGACTGGGCGTGCGAGTGAGCTTGTCGGCGAACTCGAGCATCCCGCGGTCCGCGTCGGAGAGCGCGGCAACCCGAAAATCGGTGGCGAGCGCCTCGACGAGCGCGTCGCCCCCCTCGCGATGTCCGACCTCGGCCCGGAGGTCTTCAGCGTGCGCCCGCGTTCAGTAATGACAGTCGTTCGATCGTGAGACGGCCGTGGCGATCATTTCCCGCTGAACACGGGACAGGCCGCTCTTGTCGGAGTGCATCACCTCGACGTAGAGCTGGGTCGACGCACTCAACACGTCCGGCCGAAGGCTCTGGATGCGCAGGATGTTGTAGACCTTGCCGGCGCGGCGGATGGCGGCGTCGTACAGACGTTTCAGCAACCCGGTGGCCGCTTCCGGCTCGATGGTCCGAACGCGGGCTCTCATTTGAGCCGGAGCGTGGCGGCGGCGCCGGCGAACCCTCGAAATCCGTCTTCGCCGGCGAGGTACCGATACCCTCCGTTCCGTCCTTTCAGACACGCGTCCCAGAAGGCCGTTGACGCCGCCTTCACGTACGTTGGCGCGTCGCCGGGGCCCCGGTCCCCACCGTAGGCGTTGTGCGTCGCTCCATCGATGACGACCAGGTACTTGTCGCCGGCGGGACTGAGCCGGTAGGGCTCGAGACGCCAGTCCTCTCGGCGGCCGTTCCGGATGTCGTTGGTCCCGGCGAAGAACATGGCCGGCCGGGTCAGGCTGTTATAGCTTCCCTCCCCCATGCCGTAGTCCCCGCGTCCCGAAGGCGAGACCGGCAGCACGCACCGCACACGGTCGTCACCGAGGTTGGCGGCCGGGTCGTTTCCGATCGCGATCGTGATGCCGCCCGCCACCATCGAAATGAACGACCCGTAGGAATGGCCCGCGACAGCCAACCGGCCCCTGTCGATTCCCCCGGCCGGGGCGACACCGTCGATCCGGTCCAGCCCATCCAGTACCGCGATCACATTGCCCAGCCGTTCCCGAATCTTCTCCTCGGGGGGATGCAACCCCCGCTCGGTCATTCGGACGCCGCTATCGTCGTGCGATGGGCGAACCACGGCGTAACCATGACTGGCCCAGTGTGCAACCACGGGCTCGAACGCCGTCCGGTCGCCGCCGAGACTGTGGGAAAAGACGATCAGCGGGAACGGACCGTCACCCATGGGGAAGCGGGCGCGGAGAGGCAATTCGCCGCCGGAGTGCGGGATCGTGAAGTCGATGGGGTCGGTCACCGCATACGGGCCCGGCGACGCGTAGGCATCGGTCAACTGGCGGGCCGACGCCGTAGCCGACGCGATGCCGATGACCGCCAACGCCAGAGCGGCGTTTCGCCGCATTGCTTGTGCCGTCATGGAACGCCCTCCTTCTGGTACAGTGGCCGATTATACATGCCCGAACTTCCCGACATTCAGATCTATCTGGACGCGCTCGAGCGCAGAATCCCGGGTGGAACGCTCGACGGAATCCGCATCGGCAGCCCGTTTCTGCTCAGAAGCGTCTCGCCGCCCATCGACGAATTCGAGGGACGCGTGATCACCGGGCTGGGGCGATTGGGCAAACGCATCGTGTTCGAGTTGGAGGACGAACATTACCTGGTTCTTCACCTGATGGTCGCCGGCCGGTTGGCCTGGAAGCCGCGAGGCGCCGCCGTTCCAGGAAGAAACGGACTGGCGGCGTTCGACTTCGCCAACGGGACATTGATTCTGACCGAGGCCGGGAGCAAGCGGCGGGCGTCGCTCCACACCGTCCGGGGAAAGGACGAACTGCGGGAGCACGACCGCGGAGGCATGGATATCCTCACCGGCGGCCGCGACGAGTTCGCCGCCAGGCTGTGCGCGCGGAACCACACGCTCAAACGCGCGCTGTGCGACCCGGCGAACTTCAGCGGTATCGGCAACGCGTATTCGGACGAGATTCTCCACGCCGCGGCGCTGTCCCCGTTCCGGCGCACCGGCAGCCTGGATCCGGAGGAAGTCCGGCGCCTGTTCACCGCGGCCCGGGAAACGCTCCAGTCGTGGATCGATCGCCTCCGACAACAGACCGGAACCGGTTTCCCCACCCGCGTGAGGGCGTTTCGTCCGGAAATGGCGGTTCACGGAAAGTACCGCGAGCCCTGCCCGGTCTGCGCGTCCCCTGTCCAGCGCATCGTCTACGCGGACAACGAGACCAACTATTGCGCCCGCTGCCAGACCGGCGGAAAGCTGCTGAAGGACCGGGCGCTGTCGCGCCTGTTGAAGTCGGACTGGCCGCGATCGATCGACGAAATGGACGCGTTGAAGGGGCAGGGGGCGCCGTGACGCACGGGAAGCCGCCGCGCATAGCGGTCCTCGGAGCCGGGGCCGTCGGGTGCTACTTCGGCGGCATGCTGGCGCGCGCCGGCGCACCGGTCACGCTGATCGCGCGAGAGCAACACGCCGCGGCCATCCAACGGGACGGTCTCCGGCTCCATACCCTGGCGTTCGACGAAAGAGTCCATGTCGCCGCCAGCAGCGAC
Source organism: Acidobacteriota bacterium (assembly GCA_022821265.1). Lineage (GTDB taxonomy): Bacteria > Acidobacteriota > Terriglobia > 20CM-2-55-15 > 20CM-2-55-15 > JAJEDW01. Next base: position 23,862 of record JAJEDW010000290.1, on the reverse strand, counting down.
GTCGCGCGTGTGTCCGCGGCCGACATCGTCCTGTTGACGGTCAAGACGCTCGATACGGAAGCCGCCGCCCGCGCCGCCGCCCCTCATCTCCGGCCGGACGCCGTCATGGTCAGCCTGCAGAACGGTGTCGACAACGTCGAGCGCATCCGCTCGGCCAGCGGCATCGACGCCGTGGCCGCCGTGATCTACGTCGCGGTCGCGATGTCGGGCCCCGGCGCGGTGCGCCATTCCGGCCGGGGCGACATCGTCGTCGGCAACCTCCCGGGGCAGCGGCATGATCTCGAATGGATCCCAGGCGTTTTCGAGGGCGCGGGTGTCGAATGCCGGATTTCGAAGAACATCCAGGCCGAGCTGTGGACGAAGCTGATCATCAACTGCGCGTACAACGCCGTCTCGGCCCTGACCCGATCCCGGTACCGGGGCATCGCCCGCGATCCGTGGACGCGGAATGTGCTGGCTCGCGCGGTCGAGGAAGCAGCGGCCATCGCCACGGCCTCCGGGATCGAGCTGGACCGGCCCGACCTGGTCGATTCGGTCCTGGCGCTCGGCGAAGCCACGATGCCGGAAGCCACGTCCTCGACCGCCCAGGATCTGGCCCGGGGCAAGAAGACCGAGATCGACTCACTCAACGGCCATGTCGCGCGGCGAGGCGCCGAGCTCGGCATCCCGACACCGGTCAACTCTACGCTTCACGCGCTCGTGAAGAGACTGGAAGAAGCGCACGCCTGAAAGGAGACTCCAACGATGGCAATTCTCGAATCCCTGCTTCCGGAACTGGATCACGAATGGACCATGGCGCGCACAAGCCTGGAACGCGTACCCGGTGACCAGCTCGCCTGGAAACCGCACGACAAGTCGCCCGCGATGGGCTGGCTGGCCGGACACATCGCCAACATCCCGACGTGGGGCACCATCGCGATGACGGGAACCGAGCTGGACATGGAACCCGGCGGCCAACGCATCGAGCCGCCGCCGGAGCCCGAGACGCCCGACGAACTGCTCGAAACGTTCGACAAGAACCTGGCGGATATGCGCGCCGCGGTGAAGGGCGCCGCCGACGCCGACTTCATCGTCGAATGGTCGCTGTTGATGAACGGCGCGAACGTGATGACGATGCCGCGAATCGCGGTGATCCGCAGCTTCGTCATCAACCACATGATCCACCATCGCGCCCAACTCGGGGTCTACCTCAGACTCAACGATGTTCCCGTTCCGTCGATCTACGGACCGTCGGCCGACGAGAACCCACTGAAGAAATAGGAAACTTCGGCGTTCGGGCGGCGACGGGCGGTCGGGTTGAGGGGCGGCGTTACGCGTGGGTGCCGGCGTCGCGCGCCGCTCCGAACCACCGGACCAGCCGTCGGTCGGCCATGGACTGGTGTTCCGGCTTGATGTGGCTGACAACCATCGCCAGGGCGGCGACCAGCACGCCGAGATCGTCGGTGAAACCGGCCATGGGCGTGACGTCCGGAACCGCGTCGATCGGGATCACGAAGTAGGCCAAGGCGCCCATGATGACGCGGCGCGCCCAGCGGGGCGTGTCCGGATCCTGGAGGCAGTAGTACAAGACGAGCACCTTTCGGACGACTTCATGTCCGGCCCGGCGTGCGTATCGTGCGATCTTCCCCCAGACGGAGTCTTCATCGAAACGGGCCGCGAGGTGTTCCAGCTGCCGGCTGTCCATGGCGAACCTCATCGAAGCATTCGGAAAAACCAGTGTGACAGAACCTGCACGCGGCGTCCATAGCCGGGGAGTCATCTGCTAAACTCCCCGGAGGAGTCTATCGACCATGCGATACATGACGAGGAGACGCTTCATGGGAACGGCGGGAATCGCGGCGGCGACGCCCGCCATCGCCCCCCTGGCCGCCGAAGGCCGTTCGGCGGCGCAAGGCGCCATCGAGGTGGAACGGGACGTCGTTTTCGGAAACGGCGGCGATACGGAGTTGAAACTGGATATCTATCGCCCCCCGGCCGGATCCGAGAAGCGCATGGCCACGATTCACCTCCACGGAGGCGGGTTCCGCCGCGGAAGCAAGGAAACCCTCAACGAACGCATTCGGCCCTACGCCGAGCGCGGCTACGTCGCGATCGCGTCCCAGTACCGCCTGATCGGCGAGGCGAGATGGCCGGCTCAGATCCACGACGTGAAAGCCGCCATCCGGTGGGTGCGGGCGCACGCCGGCGACCTCGGGATCATGTCCGATCGAATCGCCATCGCCGGATACTCGGCCGGTGGGCAACTCGCGCTGTTCGCCGCCGGCACCGGCGACCGCCCTGAATTCGAGGGACAGGGCGGCACGCCGGGTGTCAGCACACGGGTCCTTGCCTGCTTCGCGTACTACCCGGGAACCACGGTGCGCATGGGTCGCGGCGGCGCGGCGCACCCGCTGCTGCCGGACGGCAGCGGCGAGGCGGCGCACACCGCGGCGTCTCCGACGACCTACGTCGGGGATTTCGCGCCGACCGCCCTGTTCCATGGAACCGAGGACGTGACGATCCCGCTGGACAGCAGCCAGCAGTTTTACCGGATGCTGCAGGCAGCCGGGATCCCATCGGAACTCCACGTCTTCGCCGGCGTGCCCCACGTGTTCGACAGCCATCCGGAGTTCGCGCAGGCCGCCGCCGATCTCGCCGACTTCTTCACCGACCGCTACGTGCTCAATCCGCGCACCTATCCGCCGTTCGGGGGCGGTGGCCGCGGCGCGTGAGCCGACGACCCGTCCGGACCCGCGCGCTCCCGAAATTCCGTCATTCCTTGACTGATGGAAGAACTGCTCGACCAATTCTTCGCTGACGTTCCGGCGCTCGTGCTCGCCGGCGCGATCGTGTTGACGATCCTGGTGTTGGGAAAATCCGCCGACGGGTTGGTGGACGCCGCCGTGGCCCTGTCCCTGCGGTCGCGGATGCCGAAGTTCGTGATCGGAGCCACGGTCGTCAGTCTCGGAACCACCACGCCGGAAGCCGCCGTTTCGGTCATGGCCGCGGTTCAAGGCAGCCCGGGCCTGGCTCTGGGCAATGCAGTCGGATCCATCATCTGCGATACCGGCCTGATTCTGGGCCTGGCCTCGCTGATCGCGCCGCTGCGCCTCGATCGCGCCATCGTCAACCGGCAGGGTTGGATCCAGCTCGGCGCGGGTCTGGCGCTCGTTGCCTTCACGTTTCCGTTCAGCAGTCCCGGATCGGCGCTCCGAACGGGCAGCACGCTGCCCCAGGTCGTGGGGTTCGTTTTCCTGTTTGCGCTGGCCGCCTACATCTACCTGACGATCCGATGGGCCCGCACAGACCGGGATGCCGTCGATACAGGGGCCGGGACCGGTGACGTTGCCGAGAATACCATCGCCATTCTTCTGAAGCTGGGCGCTTCCCTGATCTTGGTCGTCGTCTCCGCGACCGTCCTGATTCACGCGGTCAAGGAAGCCGCGCTCCGTCTCTCGGTTCCCGAAGGCGTCATCGCCGCCACCCTCGTGGCGTTCGGAACGTCTCTGCCCGAGCTGGTCACGGCCGTGAAGGCCTCGATGCGCGGCCACGGCGAACTGGCTGTCGGCAACGTCATCGGAGCCGACATCCTCAACGTCCTGTTCGTGGCCGGCGCCGCGGCGGCGGTCACTCCCGGGGGCCTCATCGCCGGACCCCAATTCTTCCAGGTCCTGTTCCCCGCGATGGTTTTCGTGTTGCTCGTGTTTCGAATCGGCGTGGTCGTTTCCGGCGACGCGATGAGACGGCCGTTCGGCGTGGTCCTGCTCGCGGCCTACGCCATCGCGATCATCGTGGGCTACCTGGTGTAACGCGATCCTCTAGGACACGGCGGCGCAGGCCACCCGGGCCTGCTCCCGCATCAGGCTCGGCCAGTCCTCGCCGGCGGCGATCGTCTCGAGCGCTTTGCCTGCCGATGGCAGGTGCGCAAGGGACACGAGCAGGTCGAAGGCGAAACTGGCTCGCGAGGACGGACGCAAGGCCGAGCCGTAGTCGGAGCACTCGCCCTTCGCCGCGGTCAACAGTTCATCGGTCAGGTCCTGGATCAGATCGCCCGGCAACCGCGCCCCGTCGATGATCAGGTTTCGCAGAAAGTCCCGCCGCTCCTCACGCCCCGAGGACAGGATCTCCCGGGCGATGCGAACCTGCTCGGTCTCGTCCTCCAGCATGGCGGCCGCGAACGCCGGGGCGTTGCCCCGGTGGGCGTCGAACCAACGGCTGCGAATGGCCTTGACGGCGTTGCCGGCCTCGTGCTCCGCCCGCGTCAGCCGGAGAGCCGCAAAGTAGTCCTTGAACGAGTTGTGGGTCCAGTACAGGCGGTTGCCGGCCGTCTTCAGAAAGAAGCTCTCCTTCGAGGCGAACTCCACGAAGCGGTCGGCCAAATCCGCGGCCGGCGCCGGACCGGCCTTCAGGTCCTGAATGAAGTAGCGCGCCGCGGTCTGCCGCATCCATGTCCGGTCCTGGACGGTCGCCGAACGCAGAAGCTCCAGAGCGAGGAACCCGAGAATGTCGACCGCGTGATCGACGATCTCCGCCCCGTAGGCGTCCCGCACGCGCTCGGCGGACCAGAGGTCCCGGGCCGTCTCGACGAGTTCCCGGTAGAGATCCACCAAGCGCCGGGACAGTCGGCGTTCACCACGCTCATACAGCGTCAGGGCGATGGACAGGGCCAACGGAGACGAGAGCAACCCGGACCGGACCGGAGCCCCGTTGTCCCGCAGGAACGCGTCGAAATCGTCGGGAAGCCATCGTTCGGCGGCCACCCGCACGGCGTCCGCATCCAGCGGCTGGATCTCGAAGACGTCGAAGTCGGAATATCGAAAGTGCTCCACGGTCGCCGGTTTGGACGTCATCACGAGGCGCGTCCGGCGCCCGATGGCCGTCTCGTTCCGAATGCGGCCGATCACGTCGACGACGTCGGCCAGGTCCCGGCTGTTCTGAATCTCGTCGACGCCGTCGATCATGATCACCAACCGCAACCCGGGCGTCTCGACCAGGTCGCCCAGGAACGCCGGCGGCAACTGGGCGCCGGCCGTCGGCCCATGGTTCGTCCGTATCGCGTCCAGGATCTGGTTTTCGATCCCGCCCTCCCGCGAGGCGAGTTGGTTGGCGCGGATCATGATCGGAAACAGCGAATCGCGGCCCCGCCCGCCCAAGTGCGGCGATCCAAGCGCCATGGAATGGCCCAGGTAACGGAGGATGCTCGAGCGTCCGGAGCCCGACGGCCCGACGATCATCATGCCCCGGTCGTCCGATTCGCACCGCGCGACCAGGTCGCGCGACTCCACGAGTTTCCGGCCGACACCGTCCTCGGTCCGCATCTTGAAGCGCATGGGAACCATCAGGTCGACGGCGCCCGCCCGCGAGCGGGGCGCCACCAGCGGTTGGATCGGCTCCTGGCATGCCCGCCGGACGGCCAGCAGATGCGCGCGCGCGGCGAATACCGTGCCGGTCGAGGACGGCGTCTCGAACCAGTCCGGACGTTCGGTGTGATGCGCGTCGTGCACGTCCCGGATACCCGGAAAGAGCGACTCGATGATGTGTACCGAAGTCGCCCCGGCGCCGGGGCGGGGATCGTTCCCGACGATCGCGCAGACGCCGCCCGTTCTGAGGTTCAGGATGGGCGCCCCCGCCATCGAGTTCGAGTCCGCGCCGAACGTCGACTCCGGGAACGCGCCCTCCAGGTCGGCTCCCGGGAAGAACCGGCGCACGATCCCGTCCTTGGTGGCGTATCCACACGCGAACAGGGGATCGTCGGAACGCACGGGAGCATACAGGTAGGCGGACGCGTGGCCGCCGACGTCCGCCCGAAGGACGGCCAGATCGGGCGTCGGGCCCGCGGCGTAGCGAATGATCCGGGCGGCGAGTTCCCTGCCCGCGTGATGAACGGTCACGTCGCCGAGCCACGGGTACTCGCCGCCGTTCGGAGACTCGACCACGTGGGCCGGCGCGATGATCAGTCCCGGCGCAATGAAGAATCCGGTCCCGGACCCTGTCCGCGTTTCGATCCGAACGGTACAGCCGACCAGATAGTCCTGAAGATCCATCCTCAGAGCCCGTCCGCGATCAGCAGATCGGAACGCGAAGCGCTCCGTCGAATTTCCTTCGGAAGACGGTATTCCTCCGAGCTCCACCAGGCCCGGGCCCGTTCGCGGCTCGGAAACTCCAGAATGACGAGACGGCCCGGCTCCCAATCCCCTTCCAACGTCTCGGTGGCGCCCCCGCGGACCAGGAAACGTCCTCCATAGGCCTCGACCGTCGGCGGCACGCGCTTCTTGTATTGCTCGTAGCGTTCCGGGTCGGTCACATCGATCTGGACAACGACGAATGCCGGCATCGAGAACGTTCAGTCGATATTCAGGCGGAGCGGAGTATCGGGATCCGGGGGCGGAAAGGCGATGACGGCCCGGCCGCCCCGCTCGTCGCGATGCGGCACGAACGGACCGTTCAACAGCTTGAACTGCACCCTGTAGCTGTTGGGGCGTTGCCGGAGCGTGACCGACATCGAGAACGTGCCTGTTTCGCCGGGCTCGATCGCTTCCGGATCGACGGGAATCTCCAGCGTCGCCGGAAAGCGCCCGGTCGTCTCCTCGACCTCGATGACGGCCAGCACGTTCTCGACGATCCCGGTGCTGTTGTTGGTCATGACGCCGTTCACCGTCAGCGTGTTGCCCTCCAGCGTGTTGCCCAGGTCGTCCAGGATGAACGGGTATCCGGAATCGTCTCCGGCCGACGGCCGCAGCACGTCGAGGTACTCATCGTTCATCGGGACCAGCACCAGCGACAAGTCCGTGAACGAAAACAGGGCGATCACGAGAATTCCCAGGCCGATGATCACCCCCGCCGCCATTCGAAGGTAGTCGAAACGGGGCCCGGACCCGAGAACACCGAGGTCGAAATCCTTCCCGTCCGGCCGCGTCTCGCCGGCCGAGGTTTCGGATCCCGCGGCGTCGTCTTCCACCGGATCCACGGGAGGGTCGATCATGAGTGAATCATACCGCGCCCCGGGGGCGAAACCGAAGCGGACCGAACGGAAGTCGGGGCGCCGGAAGCCGGTTCGGAGCGCGCTAAAGCAGCGGCGCCAGCACGAGGGAAACGATCGACATCAGCTTGATCAGGATGTTCATCGACGGACCCGACGTATCCTTGAAGGGATCGCCGACGGTGTCACCGACGACGGCCGCCTTGTGGGCGTCCGATCCCTTGCCCCCGAGATTCCCCGCCTCGATGTATTTCTTGGCGTTATCCCACGCCCCGCCGCCGTTCGACATCATGATGGCCAGCAGCACGCCGCTCAGCGTGGCGCCGCCGAGAAACCCGCCCAGGGTCTCCGCCCCGAGGATGAATCCGATCGCGACCGGCGTCACGACGGCCAGCAACCCGGGCAGGATCATCTCGTTCAGCGCGCCCGACGTGGCGATCGCGACGCAGCGCGCGCTGTCGGCCTGCGCCTTGCCTTCCATCAATCCGGGTATCTCGCGGAACTGGCGCCGGACTTCGTTGACCATCTTGAACGCCGCGCGGCCGACGGCGTTCATCGTGATCGACGCCAGCACATAGGGCGTCACGCCGCCGATCAGGAGCCCGATCACCACGGTCGCCTCGGTCAGGTTGATCGTCTCCAGGCCCACGGTCTGACTGTAGGCCGAGAACAGGGCGAGCGCGGTCAAGGCGGCGGACCCGATCGCGAAGCCCTTGCCGATCGCGGCCGTCGTGTTCCCGAGCGCGTCGAGACGGTCCGTGATCGTCCGGATCTCGGGACCGGCTTCCGACATCTCGGCGATACCGCCGGCATTGTCCGCGATCGGGCCGTAGGCGTCCACCGCCATGGTCACTCCGATAGTGGACAACATCCCGACCGCCGCGATCGCGATCCCGTAGAGGCCGTTGAACGTGTAGGACACGCCGATCGCCGTGCAGATGGTCACGATCGGAAGCAGGGTGCTTTCCAGGCCGACGGCGACGCCGCTGATGATCGTCGTCGCGGGCCCCGTCTGGCTGGCCTCGGCGATCTTCACGATCGGCTTGCGGGACGTGTAGTACTCGGACTCGAATCCTATGAGCACCCCGCCGACGAGCCCCGAGATCACCGCCCAGAACGCGGCGAGATCGCCCATCACCGCCGTCACGATGAAATAGGAGGCCGCGATGAACAGTGCTCCCGCGACGTAGGTGGGCATGTGCAGCGCGCGTTCCGGATCCATCTTCCTGAAGGCGCGGATCGAGAAGACCCCGACCAGCGAACACGCCAGGCCCGCCATGACGAGTATCAGCGGCAGCGTCATCGCGGCCATCGAGTTGGCGGCGACGGCTCCGAGCGCCATCGTGGCGATGACCGAACCGACATAGGACTCGAACAGGTCGGCGCCCATGCCGGCCGTGTCGCCCACGCAGTCTCCGACGTTGTCGGCTATGACCGCCGGGTTGCGCGGGTCGTCCTCGGGGATTCCCGCCTCGACCTTGCCGACAAGATCCGCGCCGACGTCGGCGCTCTTCGTGTAGATGCCGCCGCCGACGCGGGCGAACAGGGCGATCGAGCTGGCCCCCATGGCGAAGCCGGTGATGATCTCGGGATCCTGGGTGATCATGTACCAGACGCCGATTCCCAACAGTCCGAGCGACGCGACGGAAATACCCATCACGGCGCCGCCGTTGAACGCCACCGTCAACGCGCCGGGGGTGCCGCCGTCCTTGGCCGCCTGGGTGGTCCGGACGTTCGCCCGCGTGGCGGCCTTCATCCCGAAGAAGCCGGCGACCATCGAACATCCCGCACCGGTCAGGAAAGCCAATCCCGTGTACCAACTCAGGGCGAGTCCCAGAACGATGAAGACGGCGGCAACGAAGACCGACACGATCCCGTACTCGCGCTTCAGGAAGACCATGGCGCCCTGGTGAATGCTGTCGGCGATCGACTTCATCCGGTCGTTGCCCATGGGCATTCGAACGATACCGGAATAGATGAACCCCGCAATCGCGAGGCCGACGATGCCCAGGATGGGAGCCGCGCCCGTAAGGTCGTCCATCGGTGCCTCCGAAACTTAATGCATCGGACGCGGCGAGCGCGCCCGAGGCCCGAGGCCCGGCACGCTTCCGATCACCGGCCCGGGCATCATGAAACAAGCCCCATTTCGAAGGGAAATGGGGCTCGATGTGTATCCACGCGTCCGTTCCACGCGGCTACTTGTCGTCATCCTCCGCTCGATCGTCGCTCACGGCGGCATCTTCGTCCGAAGCGGATTTCTCCTTGGAGGCCTCCGCTGCCGCTTCGCGGCGCCGCTCCTCGAGACCGCTGCCGATCAACTCGATGATGGCTTCCTCGGCGCCGTCGCCAACCCTGTTCCTGTAACGGACGATGCGGCTGTATCCGCCGGGCCGATCACTGAAACGCGGGGCGATCGTGCTGAAGACCTTCCGGGCCACGTCATCGTTCAACAGGTAGGCCTTCACCTGCCGGCGCGCGTGCAGCGTGTCCCGCTTGCCGAGCGTAATCATCTTCTCCACCAGCGGCCGCACTTCCTTGGCCTTGGGCAGCGTCGTCACCAGCCGCTCGTGCCTCAGAAGGGACGTGACCAGGTTGCGCAGCATCGCCCTGCGGTGCGACGGGTTTCGGCCAAGCTTCCGGCCTGCAATCTTGTGCCGCATTGGGACCTCCCGGAACCCTATCCCCTATTCGACGCCCGGTTCCAGGGCCGCGGCGCTCACGGGACGGCCCTGGTCGTCGAGCCTCATCCCGAGACTCAGATTCATGGAAGCCAGGATCTCCTTGATCTCGTTCAACGATTTCCGGCCGAAGTTCTTGGTCTTCAACATCTCCGCCTCGGTCCGCTGCACCAACTCGCCGATCGTGCGAATGCTGGCGTTCTTCAGGCAGTTGTAGGAACGCACCGAGAGCTCGAGTTCGTCGACGGACTTGTTGAGGTGCTCGGTCACGACGTCGTGCTGGATGTCGTCCGACTCTTCCTGCGGTTCGTCCTTCTCATCGAACTGTATGAAGATCTGCATGTGATCCTTCAACAGCTTGGCGGCGAGTCCGAGCGCATCCTGAGGCGTAATCGACGCGTTGGTCCAGAGTTCGATGGTCAGCTTGTCATAGTCGGTGACCTGACCCAATCGAGCCGCCTCGACGTAATGATTCACCTTGGTGACCGGCGAATGCACCGAATCCACGGGGATATATCCGATTCCGAGGTCTTCGTCGAAATTGCGGTCCGCCGACACGTATCCCCGCCCGTTCTTGACACGCATCTCCAGGCTGAGCGATCCGCCCTCGGAAACGGTCGCGATGTAGACGCCGGTGTCCAGAATCTCGGTCTCGGGTCCATGCTCGATGTTCGCCGAAGTCAGCACGCCGGCCGAGTCCGCGTTCAGGTACATCGTCGCGGGCTCTTCACCGTACAGCTTGATCGGGATCTGCTTCAGGTTGAGGATGATGTCGGTGGCGTCCTCGACCAGACCCGGAATCGACGAGAACTCGTGAAGCACGCCTTCCATCCGGACGGCCGTCACCGCGGCGCCTTCGATCGAAGACAGCAGCACGCGCCGCAGGGCGTTGCCGATCGTCGTGCCGAAACCCCGCTCGAAGGGCTGAGCACTGAACAAAGCGTAGTTCTCGGTCGCCGAGTCGGCGTCCATGACCAGTCTTTTCGGCTTCTGAAAACCTTTCCAAAGCATCTATGTTTGACCTCGGTAGTGTCTTTACCCTCAACCGCGTCCCGGCGCCGGAGGCGTATGCCGCCGTCCCGCGATCCGGATCACTTCGAGTACAACTCGACGATCATGTGTTCCTCGATGGGCATGGAGATGTCTTCCCGTTTCGGCAACGCCAGGACCCTTCCGCTCAGCGTTTCCTGGTTCAGTTCCAACCAGGGCGGCACCCCGCGGTTGACTTCCAACGCGCTCAGGATCTGCACGTTCTTGTGCGACTTCTCCTTGATGGCCACTTCGTCTCCGACGCGAACCAGGAACGAGGGAATGTCGACCTTCCTCCCGTTGACACGGACATGGCCGTGCCGGACGAACTGGCGCGCCTGCGCGTGCGAGGAGGCCAGGCCGAGGCGCAGAACGACGTTGTCCAGGCGGCGTTCCAGTTGCGACAGCAGGTTCTCGCCCGTCACGCCCTTCTGACGCACCGCCCGTTCGAAGTACGAGCGGAACGGCTTCTCCAGGAGGCCGTACATGCGCTTGACTTTCTGCTTCTCCCGGAGCTGGAGACCGTAACCGATGATCTTGGCCCGGCGGTCCCGGCCGTGCTCACCCGGAATGTAATTGCGCTTCTCGATGGCGCAAGACGGCTTGAAGCATCGTTCGCCCTTGAGGAACAGCTTCATTCCCTCGCGCCGGCACAAGCGGCAGACAGGATCGGAATATCTAGCCAATGAACGTTCCTCCGATAATCAGACGCGCCGCTTCTTCGGGGGCCGGCAGCCGTTGTGGGGGATCGGCGTGACGTCGCGGATCGCCCGGATTTCCAGGCCGGCGTTCTGAAGCCCGCGGATCGCGGAGTCACGGCCCGAACCCGGACCCTTGACGCTCACTTCGATCGTCCGCATGCCCATGTCCCGCGCCTTGTTCGCCGCTGTCAGCGACGCCTGCTGCGCCGCGAACGGCGTTCCCTTGCGGGAGCCCTTGAAACCGAGCGACCCGGCGCTGGACCAGCAGACGACGTTGCCCTCGGTGTCCGAAATCGTCACGATCGTGTTGTTGAACGTGGCCTGGATGAACGCGCAACCGGCCGGCACGATCTTCTTCTCGCGTCGCTTGCCGGCTTTCTTCTTTGCTTTCGCCATGAACTCGCCTCTCGTTTCGCCCTGGCGGCCGGCGGCGGTAACCGGGGCGGGCCGCCTTCAGCCGGTCGTTACGTCTTCGCCGTGGCCTTCTTCTTGCCGGCAACCGCTCCCTTGCTCGGGCCCTTGCGCGTCCGGGCGTTGGTATGCGTGCGCTGTCCCCGGACCGGCAGGCTCCGGCGGTGGCGGAAGCCTCGATAGGAACCGATTTCCATCAGGCGCTTGATATTGAAGGACACCTCCTTGCGGAGATCGCCCTCCACCCGGTAGTCCTCTTCGATCAACTTCCGGATCTTCGTGGTTTCCTCGTCGTTCAGATCGGCGACCTTGCGTCCCGGCGTGATCCCGGCGTCGCCCACGATCTTGCTGGCCAGCGAGCGCCCGATCCCGAAAATGTAGGTCAGGCCGATCTCGATGCGTTTGGCCGGGGGAAGGTCCACTCCCGCGATTCGTGCCATATCGAAACCTCTTCTTGCGGTCGAACAGCGCGCCCGGGCGCCGTCAGCCCTGCCGTTGTTTGTGCTTCGGATTGGTGCAAATCACGCGGACCACGCCACGACGGTGGATCAGCTTGCACTTGTCGCACATTTTCTTTACCGATGCTCTTACCTTCATGTCGAACCCGTCCGCGTGCGCCCGGCGCACATGTCTATTTGTACCGATACACGATCCGCCCTCGAGTCAGGTCGTAGGGAGACAACTCCACGGCCACCCTGTCGCCGGGCAGGATCCGAATGAAGTTCTTGCGCATCTTCCCCGAAATGTGGGCCAGCACCTGGTGCTTGTTCTCCAGCTCGACCTTGAACATCGCGTTCGGCAGATGTTCGATCACAGTCGCCGTCACCTCGATGGCATCTTCCTTCGACAAGCCGCTACCCCCCCGGAGCCGATCCCCGGATCGCCCCGACCAGGTTGTCGGTGACGTCGTCGATCGGGGCCATGCCGTCCACTTGCGAGTGATGTCCGTTGCCGCGGTAGAACCGAACCAGCGGTTCGGTCTCCGCCCGGTACACGTCCATGCGGCCGCGGATGACGGCTTCCGTGTCGTCGGATCGCCGAACGAGATCTCCGCCGCACCGGCCGCAGACCCCCGCCACCTCCGGCGGCCGGCTCTCCAGGTTGTAGATCTCGCCGCAGCTCCCGCAGGTCCGCCTCCGCGTCAGGCGGGCCACCAGCCGGTCCGTGTCCACCCCCAGCTCGATGACGGACAGTCGGTCCCCCGCTCCGAGGCTCCGCCCGAACGCTTCCGCCTGCGACACGTTCCGCGGATAGCCGTCGAGCACGAAACCGTCGCGGCAGTCCGCGGCCTGGATGCGTTCGGCGACGACGCCGTTGACCACGTCGTCGCTGACCAGACCGCCCGAGTCCACGGTTCGCTTGGCTTCCATGCCCAGCGCGGTCCGCCTCGAAATCGCGTCCCGCAGCATGTCTCCGGTCGAGATCTTCGGCAGGGACAACGCGTTCTCGAGCCTCTTGGCCTGCGTGCCCTTGCCGGACCCGGGCGGTCCGATGAGGATGATGACGTCGCGCACGGCCACTCAGCCACGCCTCCCGCGAATGCGTCCCTTCTTCAGAAAGCCGTCGTAGTGACGCATGATCAACTGCGACTCCACCTGCTGGACCGTGTCCATGGACACGCCCACGACGATCAGCAGCGACGTGCCGCCGAAATAGAACGTCACCTGCAACCCCTGCTGGATTCCCAGCGGGACGACGCCTTCCATCCAGCCGCCGATGAGGGGGAGGTTTTGCACGTGGAACCCGGTCATCAGAAACTCGGGAATGATCGCCACCAAAGCCAGGTAGAGCGACCCGACCAGGGTCAACCGCGTGAGAATCGTGTTCAGGTAGTCTGCCGTTCTTCGGCCCGGACGGATCCCGGGTATGAACCCGCCGTACTTCCGCATGTTGTCGGCCACTTCGTTCGGGTTGAAGATGATCGACGTGTAGAAGTAGCAGAAGAAGATGATGCCGCTGACGTAGAGCAGGATGTAGAGCCACTCGCCCGGCGAGAGGAGGGTGCTCAAGGTCTGCAGGAACGGGCTCTCGCTGGCGATCAGCCCGAACGTCTGCGGGAACGTCAGGATCGACGACGCGAAGATCACCGGGATGACGCCGCCGGTGTTGACCTTCAGCGGCATGTGCGTCGACTGGCCGCCCATCACCCGGCGTCCGACGACCCGCTTGGCGTACTGCACCGTGATCCGGCGCTGCGCCCTCTCGACGAAAACGATGAACGCGATGACGGCGACCATGGCCAGCAGCAGCAGGATCACCAGCAGAGGGGACCATTCGTTCGTCACCAAACGGTCCCAGATGAAACCCGTCGCGGCCGGCAGCCCGGCAACGATGCCGGCGAAGATGATCAGCGACATGCCGTTTCCGATGCCGCGTTCGGTGATCTGCTCGCCCAGCCACATGATGAAGGCCGTGCCGGTGGTCAGCGTCAGCATCGTCATCAGCACGAAGCCGAGGCCGGGATTGATGACGAAGTTCGGTTCCCGCTGCAGCGCGTAAGCGATCCCGGCCGACTGGACCGCGCTCAGGACGATCGTCAGGTAGCGCGTGTACGTGGTGATCTTCCGGCGTCCGAGCTCGCCCTCCTTGGACAGTTTCTCCAGATAGGGCCAGACGACGGTCAACAACTGCAGGATGATCGACGCCGTGATGTAGGGCATGATCCCCAGCGCGAAGATCGTCATCATCGCGAAGTTGCCGCCGGAGAACAGGTTCAGGAACCCCAGGACGGTCCCCTGTTGCTCGGTGAAAAACTGCTGCAGCGCCTCGAAGTTGACGCCCGGGGTCGGAATGAACGCGCCGATACGGTAGATGGCGAGCATCCCCAGCATGAACAGGATCCGCTTCCGCAGGTCCGGAACATTGACGATGTTCTGAAGTGCGTCGAGTCCCGCCACTTAACCTGCTACCTCGCACTTGCCGCCGGCGGCGACGATCTTGCGCTCCGCGCTCTCGGTGAAATGCGCGGCCACGACGTGGAGCGGACGCGTGATCTCGCCGTTGCCCAGCACGCGCACGCCGTGCTTGGACACCTTCCGGATAATCCCGGCCGCCACCAGCTCGTCCGCGCCGATGCGGGCGCCGTCCTCGACCTCTTCCAGGCGGGACAGGACGCCCACGTTGATCACCGAATGGTCCTTCTTGAACATCGCGTTCGTGAAACCGCGCTTCGGCAACCGGCGGTGCAACGGCATCTGTCCGCCTTCGAAGCCGGGCCTGCTCGACGCGCCGGAGCGCGACCGCTGCCCCTTGTGGCCACGCCCGGACGTCTTCCCGCGCCCGGAACCCATCCCGCGTCCGATGCGGCGCTTCGCCTTCCTGGCGCCCGCATTGGGCTTCAGTTCGTGAATCCCAGTCATCCCGACTCCCCGCCCTCCGACTCGACGATCCGGACCAGGTGCGGCACCTTGGCGACCATTCCCCGAACCGAGGGCGTGTCTTCGAGCTCCCGAACCGCGTTCAGCTTGCCAAGGCCCAGGCCCCGGACCACCCGCTTCTGATCCTCGCCGCGTCCGATGGCGCTGCGGTAATACTGCACCTGGATCGTGGACGCCTTCGTATTCGTCTCGCTCGCCATCAACCGACCAGCTCCTCGACAGGCTTCCCGCGAAGGCGGGCCACCTCGTTGGGATCCTTGAGTGATTTCAGGCCCTCGAACGTGGCCTTGATCACGTTGTGGGGATTGGCCGTACCGATCGACTTCGTCAGGATGTTGTTGATCCCGGCCGCCTGCATCACGGCCCGCACGGCGCCTCCGGCGATGACGCCGGTTCCCTCGGCGGCCGGCTTGATCAGGACGCGCCCGGCTCCGAAGACGCCGACCACCTGGTGCGGCGTCGTGTTGTTGATGATCGGCACCCGGATCATGCTCTTCTTCGCGGTCTCGATCGCCTTGCGGATGGCGGAAGGGACTTCCTTGGCCTTGCCGCTCCCGTAGCCGACACGTCCCTTCTCGTCCCCGACGACCACCAGTGCGCTGAAACTCAGGTTCTTGCCGCCCTTGACCACCTTGGTGACGCGGTTGATCGAGACCACCGTGTCCTTGAGCAACTCGCCCTGTTCGTCCCTCAACTCCCGGGGTTCCCGTGGGCCTCGCGGACCGCCTCGCGGATCTCTCTTCGACACGCCAACCTCTCCTAGAACTTCAGTCCGGCCTCACGGGCCGATTCGGCCAACGCCCGCACGCGGCCGTGATAGATGTAGCCGCCGCGATCGAACACGACCGCCACGACCCCTTTTTCCTTCGCACGCTCGGCGATCCGGCGTCCGACGTCCTTGGCCGCGGCGACGTTGCCGCCCCTCGGATTGCCCGACTTTGCCGCGGCTTCGGTCGAACCCGCGGCCGCCACCGTCACACCCGCCGTGTCGTCGATCAACTGCGCATAGATGTGCTTGTTGCTTCGAAACACGGCCAGACGGGGCCGTTCGCCGGTTCCCGCCAACTGCTTCCGGATTCGCGCGTGAATCCTGACTCGAATCGCCGCTCGCGGCTCTCGTCCAGCCATCAGGCCCCCGCTCCCGCCGTCTTGCCGGCCTTTTTCTTCAAGACCTCGCCGGTGTACCGGACGCCCTTGTTCTTGTAGGGGTCGGGCTTCCGCAAACTCCGTATCACGGCCGCGACCTGGCCGACCTGTTGCCGGTCGGCGCCGCTGACCGACAGGTGGGTCTGCCGGTCGATGCGGACCTCGACGCCGTCGGGGATCGGATACTCGATCGGGTGCGAGTAGCCGAGGCTGAAAACGACCGATTGCCCCTTCGCCTCGGCCCGGAACCCGACGCCAACGATGTCCAGTTCCTTGACGAACCCCTGCGACACGCCGCGGACCGCGTTGGCGGCCAAAGCCCGCGCCAGTCCATGGAACGAACGCTGCTGCCGCGTATCGTCGCGGAGCGTGAACACGAGCGCGCCGTCCACCTCCTCGCAGCCGATTCCCGCCGGGATGGGCGTTTCCAACCGGCCCTTCGGCCCCTCGACCTCGATCGCCGCGGCGCCGATCCGAACCTTCACCGCCTCGGGGATCGGCACCGGCTGCCTTCCTATTCGTGACATGACCGTGTCTTCCGTCGGATGATTCCGACTCCTCCCGCTTCTAGTACACTTGGCAGAGAATCTCCCCGCCGAACCCTTTGCGCCGGGCGTCCCGCCCGGTCATCACACCGCCCGACGTGCTGAGCACGTTGATTCCGAGACCCCCGAGCACCTTCGGTATCTCGCGGCTGGGCACGTAGACGCGATAGCCGGGCCGGCTGACGCGCTCCAACGACGTGATCACGCTCTCGCCGGCCGGGCCGTACTTGAGCGACACCGTCAGGACCGGCTTGCCGTCGGCTTCCGCCTGCCGGTACCCCGCCAGGTAACCCTCTTCCTCGAGTATCCGCGCCAGCTCCACCTTGAGCCGGGAGGCGGGAATGTCGACGTTGTCGTGCCGGGCCTGCAATCCGTTCCGGATGCGCGTCAACATGTCTGCGATCGGATCCGTCATACGTCCTCTATTCCTCGCGCCGCCCCTACCAACTCGACTTCACCACGCCGGGAATGTCACCGGCCAGGGAAAGACTCCGGAAACAGATCCGGCACAGCGCGAATCTCCTCAGGAAACCGCGCGGCCGGCCGCAACGCTTGCACCGGTTTCGATAGCGGACCTGGAATTTCTTCTTCGTCGATTCCTTGGCGATGGACGAGGTACGGGCCATGCGAGTCTCCTACACCCGAAACGGCATGCCGAGCAGCCGCAGCAGTTGACGGGCTTCGTCGTCGGTCTTCGCGGTCGTTACGAGCGTCACGTTCATACCCTTGATCGCATCCACCTTGGCGTAATCGATCTCGGGAAAGATCAGCTGGTCTCTCAAGCCCAGCGTGTAGTTGCCCCGACCGTCGAACGCGCGGGGCGACACGCCGCGGAAGTCGCGCACGCGGGGGAGCGCGACGTTCAGGAGCCGGTCCAGTAACTCGAACATCCGGTCTCCGCGAAGCGTGACGGCCGCGCCGATGGCCATCTTCTCGCGCAGCTTGAAGTTTGCGATCGACTTCTTGGCGCGCGTGATGATCGGGCGCTGTCCGGTGATCCGGCCGAGTTCGTCGACTGCGGCATCCAGGATCTTCCCGTTCTGAATGGCGTCGCCCAACCCCATGTTGACGACCATCTTTTCCAGGCGGGGAACGGCCATGACGTTGGCGTACTGGAAGTGCTGGATCAACGCCGGCACGACGTCGTTCCTGTACTGGTCCCTCAATCTAGCCATGCCTGCACTCCAGCCTCCGATCCATGCGATCGATGGGACCGCCGACCCGGGCGAGCGGCGCCGCCACCGCTAATCCAGTGACGTGCCGCACTTCTTGCACGTTCGTTCCCGGCGTCCGTCCTCGAGAACCTTCTTCTCGATTCGAGTGTGCTGCTTGCAGTTCTTGCACACGATCGCCACGTTCGAAATATGAATCGGCGATTCCTTCTCGACGATGCCTCCCTTGACGTTCTTCTGTGGGTTGGGGCGCGTGTGGCGCTTGATCATCTGCACGCCTTCGACCACGATCCGCGCTTTCTGCGGCAACACGATCAGGACGCGGCCCGTCTTGCCCCGGTCCTTGCCCCGAAGAACATACACCTCGTCGTTCTTCTTGAGAGGAGGAATCACGGGCATCAGATCACCTCCGGAGCGAGCGAAACGATCTTCATGAACTGTTTCTCGCGAAGCTCTCTCGCAACCGGACCGAACACCCGGGTCCCGATCGGTTCCCGCGCCTCGTTGATCAACACGGCGGCGTTCTGGTCGAAGCGGATATAGGTTCCGTCGTGACGCCGGTGCTCCTTGGACGTTCTCACGATCACGGCCTTCACGACGGCGCCCTTCTTCACATTGCTTTCCGGGGCGGCCTCCTTGACCGACGCCGTCACGACGTCGCCGACTCCGGCGACGCGCCCCGTGCCTCCTCCGAGCGGCAGAATACAGGCCAGCTTCTTCGCTCCCGAGTTGTCGGCCACCTCGAGGATGGTCCGCATCTGCACGCCCATCGCGCTAGACTCCCCGCGTCGACGACGGCTGCACGATCGCCTGGAGACGCCAGCGCTTGTTCTTGCTCATCGGACGGGTCTCCACGATGCGCACCATGTCACCCGTGTGCGCCCGGCCGTCCTCGTCGTGCACGAGAAACTTGGACCGGCGAGTGACGATCCTCTTGTACAGGGGATGCGGTACGCGCCGGCTCACCTCGACCACGATCGTCTTCTGCATCCGCGTCCGCGTGACAACGCCGACCTTTTCCTGCCGGTGGCGCACGACCGACGCTTCCCCCCCGGTCACGGTTCCCTCTGCCATCTCAATCCGCCTTCCGCTTCTCGAGTTCCCGTTCGCGGAGAATGGTAAGAATGCGCGCACGGTCCTTGCGCAACTGCCGCATCTTGGTCAGCGCTTCGGACTGTCCCATGGTCCATTGAAAACGAAGCCGAAAATCCTCTTCCGACATCTCGTCGCGGCGAAGGGTTAATTCCTCGTCCGTGAGGTCTCTGAGCTTGTTCAGGCGATCCGTCGACTTCACGGCCTATCTCCCTTCCTCGATCCGGGAAACGAACCGGGTTCGCACCGGCAGTTTCTGGGCCGCCAGCCGCATGGCTTCCTTCGCCAGTTCTTCGGACACGCCCTCCATCTCGTAGAGCACTCGCCCCGGCTTCACCGGCGCAACCCAGTACTCGGGAGCGCCCTTGCCCTTTCCCATGCGGGTTTCAGCCGGCTTCTTCGTGACCGGCTTGTCCGGAAAGATCCGAATCCAGACCTTGCCGCCCCTCTTGACGAAGCGCGTCATCGCGACGCGGCCCGCCTCGATCTGACGGTCGGTGATCCAGGCCGCGTCCAGCGTCTTCAAGCCGTAGTCTCCGAATTCCAGGCTGGATCCCCGCCAGGCCTTCCCTCGCATACGCCCGCGCTGTTGCTTCCGGAACTTGACTTTCTTCGGCATCAACATGAGCGGAACTCCCCGGACGTCACAGCCCTGTCGCCGCCGGCCTGGCCGGCGCTTTCGACAGGATCTCTCCCTTGTAGGTCCAGCACTTGACGCCGATCACGCCGTAGGTCGTATACGACTGGGCGAACCCGTAGTCGATGTCGGCACGCAGCGTATGCAGGGGCAACTGCCCTTGCAGATACCATTCCGAGCGCGCGATCTCGGCCCCGTTCAACCGCCCGCTGACGCGGACCTTGATTCCCTGCGCCCCGAACCGGAGCGCGGAATCCACGGCCTTCCGCATCGCTCGCCGAAAGGCGATTCTCTTCTCGAGCTGCATGGCGATGGATTCGGCCACGAGCTGAGCGTCCAATTCCGGCCGGTGTATCTCCTGGATATTGATGTAGACCTCGCGCTGCGTCCGTTTCTGGACCTCCTGCTTGAGCTTGTCGATCTCGGAACCCTTGCGCCCGATGATGATCCCCGGACGCGACGTGTAGATCGTGATCCGCAACTTGTTCGCCATGCGTTCGACCTCGATGCTGCTGACGCCGGCATGGGCAAGTTGCTTCTTCAACCGGGTCTTGAGCTCGAGATCCTCGTGGAGCAGGCGGCCGTAGTCCTTGGCGGCGAACCAGCGGGATCTCCAGGGCTTGGTGATGCCCAGTCGGAAACCGGCTGGATGGGTTTTCTGGCCCACGCTACTCCTTTTCTCCCAACTCGATCGTGATGTGGCTCATCCGTCGCTGAAACCTGAACGCCCGCCCCATCGGAGCCGGGCGGATGCGCTTCATCCGCGGCCCCTCGTCGATATAGGCGCGTTCCACGAACAGCGTGTCCTCGTCCAGTCCCTCGGACTGCTCCCGCGCGTTGGCGATCGCCGCGTCGAGCACTTTCCGGATCGGACCGGCCGCGCGCTTGTTGATGAGCTTCAGGGTGACGGCCGCCTCGTTGGCGTCCTTGCCACGGATCAGGTCGATCACCAGCCGCGCCTTTTGCGGCGACATCCGTATGAATCGGGCCGTGGCTCTTGCAACCATCTTATCGGGCCGCCACTTTCCCGCCCGCCGCGTGGCCGCGGAAGGTCCGCGTCGGCGCAAACTCTCCGAGCTTGTGTCCGACCATGTTTTCGGTCACATACACCGGGATGAACTTCTTTCCGTTGTGAACGGCGATCGTGTGCCCCACCATCTCCGGCGTGATCGTCGAGCGCCGCGACCACGTCTTGTGGACCTTCTTCTCGTTACGGGCGTTCAGGAACGCGATCGCCTTCTCCAGGTGCGCATCGATGAAGTAGCCCTTCTTGACGGATCGTGCCATGGCGACTATTTCTTCCTCTTCACGATGAATTTGTCCGTCCGCTTGTTGTTCCGCGTCCGGTAGCCCAGTGTGGGCTTCCCCCACGGCGTCATGGGATTGTTTCCCTTGACGCGCCCTTCCCCACCGCCGTGCGGGTGGTCGACGGGGTTCATGACCACGCCCCGAACCGTGGGACGGATGCCGCGGTGCCGGCTTCGGCCGGCCTTGCCCAACGCGATGTTCTCGTGGTCGAGGTTGCCCACCTGGCCGACGGTCGCCATGCAGTCCAGGACCACCAGTCGGACTTCGCCGGAAGGCAGCTTCACGTGCGCGTACTTCCCCTCCTTCGCCACCAGTTGCGCCGAGCCCCCGGCGGCGCGCACCATCTGGGCGCCCTTGCCGGGACGCATCTCGATGTTGTGCACCGTCGTGCCCAGGGGGATGTTGCGGAGCGGCAAGGCGTTGCCTACCAGAATGTCCGCGTCGGGGCCGGATACGACACGCATCCCGACCTTCAGGCCCACCGGCTGGAGAATGTAGCGCTTCTCGCCGTCGGCGTAAGCCAGCAAGGCGATGAACGCCGAACGATTCGGGTCGTACTCGACCGTCTCCACCCGGGCCGGCACTCCGGCCTTGTCCCGCTTGAAGTCGACGACGCGATACTGTTTCTTGCTCCCGCCGCCGCGATGCCGAATCGTCATCCGACCGTAGTTGTTCCGGCCGCTGATGCGCTTCTTCGGCCGGAGCAGCGGCTTGTGCGGCTCATCGGCCGTGATCTCCCGCCGGTAGTCCACGACTTCCTGGAAACGCCGCGACATCGGAGTCGGTTTGAACTTCTTGATCGCCATCTAGATGTCCTCCCCGTACTCGATCATCTTCTCGCCTTCGGCCAGCGTCACGTACGCCTTCTTCCAGGAGGGCTGGTAGCCGCCGAACTTTCCCCGGCGACGGTACTTGCCGCGAACGACCATCGTGCGAACAGACGCGACCTTCACCTCGAAGATCCGTTCGACCGCCTGCTGGATCTCCCGCTTGCTGGACCGGGACCGCACCTCGAAGCACAGGGTCCGCTCCCGATCCTTGAGGTTGAGTCCCTTCTCGGTGACGACCGGACGACGGATCACTTCGTGGAGCACGCTCATTTCGACAGGACCTCTTCCAGACTCCGAACGGCCGCCCGGGTGAAGACGACGTGGCGGGCGTTCAGGACCTGGTAGGGCGTCACCTGCAGGCTGGAGAGGAGGCTCACTTCGGGCAGGTTCCGCGAGGCCAGAAGCAGATTCCGGTTCCTGCTGGGATCCACCAGGAGGACTTTCCGCTCGAAACCGAGCTTGCCCAACGTTTCGGCGAACGGCTTCGTCCGGTGCGTGTCCAGATCGAACGCGTCCACCACGCCGAGCTTCGCTTCCTGCATCTTCACGCTCAGGGCCGAACGGAGCGCAGCGCGGAACATCTTCCGCGGCAAGCGGTATCCGTAGTCCCTCGGCTTGGGCCCGAAGACCGTGCCGCCCGTCCGCCACAGCGGATTCCGGATTTCACCCACGCGCGCGCGCCCGGTGCCCTTCTGTCGCCACGGCTTGCGGCCGCTGCCGCGCACCTCGCCCCGGGTCCGGGTCGAATGCGTGCCCGCCCGGCGGCTCGCCAGGTACTGGCGGACGGCGTCGTGCATCAGCCCTTCGTTGATCGGAGCCCCGAAGACCGCGTCGGCCAGCTCGATCGTCTCGACGACCTCGTTCTCCAGGTTCCTGACTTGAATCTCCGGCATGGTTTCCTCGGCGAGCCCGTCGTCAACCCTTCCGAATCAAGACATAGCCGCCCACCGGCCCCGGCACCGCGCCCCGAACGAAAAGCAGGTTCTTCTCTTCGTCGATGCCGTGAACCGCGATCCCGCGCACCGTCACGCGGGCGTTTCCAAGCTGGCCCGGCATCCGCGTTCCCTTCAACACGCGGGACGGCGAGGCCGACTGCCCGATCGCACCCGGGGCGCGGTGGAACATCGATCCATGAGTGGCGCGGCCGCCGCGGAAACCGTGGCGCTTGATCACCCCGGCGTATCCGCGCCCCTTGCTCGTTCCGGTGATCTGGACGCGGTCGTCGTTCTTGAAGATGTCCACCTGGACGCGATCGCCGGCTTTGGCGGCGGCGCCGTCCTCGCCCGTCACGCGCACCTCGCGGAGAAACCGGACCGGGGCGGCGCCGGCCTTCTTGAAGTGGCCAGCCATCGGCCGCGTGACGTTCTTGTCCTTGACGAATTCCACGAGGCCCAACTGGACGGCGTCGTAGCCGTCCTTCGCGACGGTCTTGCGCTGCACGACCACGCACGGCCCCGCCTGGATCACGGTCACCGGAACCGACAGCCCGTCGTCGGTCAGCAACTGGCTCATGCCCAGTTTCTTGCCTAGAAGTCCGTCAATCATGGCTGCCGCCGGCAGTCTCCTTGCTTCACTTGGCGTGCTCGCGCCCGAAAGCCTTGATCTCGACGTCCACGCCGGCGGGCAGGTCCAGCTTCATCAGGGCGTCGACGGTATCGGGCGTGGGCTCCAGAATGTCGAGGAGCCGCTTGTGGGTTCGAATCTCGAACTGCTCCCGCGACTTCTTGTCCACGTGCGGCGACCGGAGCACCGTGTACTTGTTGATCACGGTCGGCAGCGGAATCGGACCGGCCACGCGCGCGCCGGTACGCTTCGCCGTGTCGACGAACTCGGTCGACGACTGGTCCAGAATCCGGGCTTCGTACGCCTTCAAACGGATGCGTATCTTTTCGTTGAGCATCGACTTCTGTCCGCTACTCTTCGATATCGGTGACGGTGCCGGCGCCGACGGTGCGGCCGCCCTCGCGGATGGCGAATC